>NZ_LT629758.1:0-306428 GCF_900104725.1 Actinoplanes derwentensis | reverse complement strand
GGCCGTCGCCATGGTCGCCCTGAGCAGTGCCTGCTCTCCGCCGGAGAAGGAGTCGGAGGCCGCCACCAGTGGCGCGGCCACCGCGACCAGCGCCGCCGACCTGGGCGGTCTGGAGGCCCTGATCACCGCCGCCAAGGCGGAGGGTCAGCTCAACGTCATCGCCCTGCCGCCGACCTGGGCGAACTACGGCGAGATCATCAAGGCGTTCGGCACCAAGTACGGCATCAAGGTCGTCTCGGACCAGCCGGACGGGTCCAGCCAGGCCGAGATCAACGCCGCCGACCAGCACAAGGGACAGGACACCGCGCCCGACGTGTTCGACCTGTCCGCCGCGGTCGCGAGCGCCAACACGGCGAAGTTCGCGCCGTACAAGGTGGAGAAGTTCGGTGAGATCCCGGCCGAGCTCAAGGACGCGAACGGCACCTGGGTCAACGACTACGGCGGCTACATGTCGATCGGCTACGACAGCGCCAAGGTCCCGGCCCCGACCGGTGTCGCCGACCTGCTGAAGGCCGAGTACAAGGGCAAGGTCGCGCTCAACGGCGACCCGACCCAGGCCGGTGCCGCGTTCGGTGGGGTGCAGCTGGCGTCGCTGGCGAACGGCGGCACCGTCGACGACATCGCCAAGGGTGTCGAGTTCTTCGGCGACCTGAAGAAGGCCGGTAACTTCCTGCCCGTCGACCCGAGCTCGGCCACCATCCAGTCCGGGCAGACCCCGGTCGTCTTCGACTGGGACTACGTGAACGCCGCCGAGACGGCGAAGCTGCCGACCTGGAAGGTGCTCGTCCCGGCCGGCACCGTGCTCGGTTCCTACTACGTGCAGGCGATCAACGCCGACGCCCCGCACCCGGCCGCGGCCCGGCTGTGGCAGGAGTACCTCTACTCCGACGAGGGCCAGAACCTGTGGCTCAAAGGTGGCGCCCGCCCGGTCCGCGCCGACGCGATGGCGAAGGCCGGCACCATCGACGCGACCGCGTACGCCGCGCTGACCAAGGTGGAGGGCACGCTGGTGGTCCCGACCGAGGCGCAGAACACCAAGGCCAAGGAATACCTGAGCGCGAACTGGGCCAAGGCAATTGGCTGAGAGCGCACCCGCCGTTCCGCAGCGTGTGGCCCGCCGGCCGCGCCTGCGGGGCGGTGCCCTGCTGGGGACGGTGCCGTTCTTCGCCTACGTGGCGATCTTCCTGATCATTCCGACGCTGGTCGTGGTGATCGGCGCGTTCACCGGGGACGGCGGGCGCGGGTTCACTCTGGACAACGTCCGGGGTCTCGGGGACGAGTACATCGTCGCGGCGTTCGGGCGCAGCATCGCCCTGTCGGCGTCCAGTGCGGTGATGGGGGCGGTGTTCGGGGCGCTGCTGGCGTACGCACTGGTCACCGGTAAACCGAACGGCCTGCTCCGGCGGGTGGTCACCGCGGCGGCCGGGGTGCTGGCCCAGTTCGGCGGGGTCACGCTCGCGTTCGCGTTCCTGGCGACGATCGGGCTGTCCGGTTTCGTGACCGTCTGGCTGCAGGAACACGGGCTGGATCCGTACGCCAACGGGGTGTGGCTCTTCGAACTTCCGGGTCTGACCCTGGTCTACACCTACTTTCAGATCCCGCTCATGGTGATCGTCTTCCTGCCCGCGCTGGACGGCATCCGCCCGCAGTGGCGCGAGGCCGCGACCAGCCTCGGCGGCAGCACCTGGCACTACTGGACCCGGGTGGCCGGGCCGCTGCTGGCGCCGGCGTTCCTCGGTTCGGCGCTGCTGCTGTTCGCCAACGCCTTCTCCGCGTACGCCACCGCCGCCGCCCTGGTCAGCCAGGGCAGCCCGATCGTCCCGTTGCAGATTCGCGGTGCGCTGACCAGCGAGGTCGTCCTCGGTCAGGCGAACCTGGGCAAGGCGATGGCGCTCGGCATGGTGGTGGTCGTGGCCGTGGTGATGGCCCTGTACGCCCTGCTGCAGAGAAGGACGGCGAAGTGGCTCGGATAGCCTTCCGGTGGACCGTCCTGACCGTGATGGGCGTGTTCTTCCTGCTGCCGCTGGTGGCGATGGCCGAGTTCAGCGCCCGCGACCCGGAGACCTGGCCGCTGCTGCTGAACTGGCCGAGACTCAGCGCCGACTATCCGGCGCTGGCCGAGGGCATCCTCGCCTCGGTGGCGCAGGCGGCACTGACCACGATGCTGATGCTGGTGCTGCTGGTGCCGACGGCGATCTGGGTGCGGCTGCGGCTGCCCCGGCTGCGGCCGCTGGTGGAGTTCCTGTGCCTGCTGCCGCTGACGATCCCGGCGATCGTGCTGGTGGTCGGGCTGGCACCGGTGTACGCGTGGGTCAACTACTTCGTCGGCGGCTCGTCGATCACGCTGGTGTTCGCGTACACCGTGCTGGTCCTGCCGTACGCCTACCGCGCCATCGACACCGGCCTGTCCGCGATCGACGTGCAGACTTTGGCCGAGGCGGCCCGCGGCCTGGGCGCCGGCTGGTTCACCGTGATCGTGCGGGTGGTGCTGCCGAACATCCGGTCGGCCGTGCTGTCCGCCGCGTTCCTGACCGTGGCCCTGGTGCTCGGCGAGTTCACCATCGCCTCGCTGCTGCATCGCACCAATCTGCAGGTCGCCATCGACTACCTGGGCAAGAGCAGCGCCACCGTGTCGGTGGCGGTGTCCCTGGCGGCTCTGCTGTTCGCGTTCGTCCTGCTGATCGTGCTGTCCATCGCAGGTTCTCTGAAGGGAAAGAAGTCATGACCGGCGTCGCCGTTCATCTCGACGGGCTGCGCCGCACCTTCGGCACCGTGCACGCCCTGGACGATCTGGATCTGTCGATCTCCCCCGGCGAGCTGATCGCTCTGCTCGGGCCGTCCGGCTGCGGCAAGACCACGGCGCTGCGGATCCTCGCCGGCCTCGAAGAGGCGACCGCGGGCCGCGTGCTGGTCGACGGCAAGGACATCACCCGGCTACCCGCCAGCAAAAGGGACATGGGCATGGTGTTCCAGGCGTACAGCCTGTTCCCGCACCTGAACGCCCGGCAGAACGTGGAGTTCGGCCTGCGCCTGCGCCGCTCGTCCTTGAAGCGGGCCGTGGAGATGCTGGAGCTGGTCGGGCTGGGCGGCTTCGAGGATCGCTTCCCCAACCAGCTCTCCGGCGGCCAGCAGCAGCGGGTGGCGCTGGCCCGCGCGCTGGCCATCGAACCGCAGGTGCTGCTGCTGGACGAGCCGCTGTCGGCACTGGACGCGAAGGTCCGGGTGCAGCTGCGCGACGAGATCCGCCGGATCCAGACCGAGGTCGGCACCACCACCCTCTTCGTCACCCACGACCAGGAGGAGGCCCTCGCGATCGCCGACCGGGTCGGGGTGATGAAGGCCGGCAAGCTGGAGCAGCTGGCCTCACCGGCCGAGGTCTATCTGCGGCCGGCGACCCCGTTCGTGGCCGACTTCGTGGGCATCAGCAACCGCCTGCCGGGCACGGTCGCGGGCGACACGGTCGAGGTGCTCGGCACCCGGCTGCCGCTGGTCGGCACCCACGCCGACGGTGCGGTGACGGCGCTGATCCGGCCGGAGTCGGTCGGGGTGGCCCCGGATCCGGACTCCGCCGCCCGGGTGCTGACGACCAGTTTCCTGGGTTCGCTCAGCCGGGTCACGGTGTCCGTCGGCGATCATCTCGTGATCGCCCAGGTGCCGAGCGGAGATTTGCCGGAATTGACCCATGGCACGCCGGTACGCCTGACGATCGCGCCGTTGGCGGTGGTCGTCGAATAGACAGCGATTTACTCGGGCGTTACAGTCGGAGGCCCTGGGAGCGCTCCCAGGGCGGGTTTTCCCCGGCCCGCGATCATCCCCCCGAGGTGATGTCCCCGTGAAACGCCGAACCGGCACCATCCTAGCCACAGTGATAGCGGTGGTCGCCGCGTCCTCCGCCGCTCTCTTCGCACTCCCGGCGAGTGCGGAGACGGCGGCGTTCACCGTGCAGAGCTCATGGACCAACGGTTATCAGGGCCAGATCACGGTCAACAACGACCGGTCCACGGCGATCAGCACCTGGAAGGTCGACCTGACCCTGCCGGCCGGCACCACGGTCACCCAGGCCTGGAACGCCACGCTCGCGACCAGCGGCAGCACCTACACGTTCACCCCGGCCGGCTGGAACGCCGGCATCCCCGCGGGCGGCTCCACCAGCTTCGGCTTCATCGTCAGCGGCACCGGGCGGCCGACCGCGTGCCTGGTCAACGGCGTCTCCTGCACCGGGACCACCAACCCGTCGCCGTCACCCTCCTCGTCGTCGCCGGCTCCGAGCCCGTCCGCCTCCAACGACGGCACCCCGGTCGGGATCAACGGGCAGCTGAAGGTCTGCGGCACCAAGCTGTGCAACGAGAGCGGCCAGCCGGTCCAGCTCAAGGGCATGAGCACACACGGCCTCCAGTGGTTCCCCGCCTGCTACACCGACGCATCCCTGGACTGGCTGGCCGGCGACTGGAACGCCGACCTGCTCCGGATCTCGATGTACGTGCAGGAGCAGGGTTACGAGACCGACCCGGCCGGGTTCACCGCCCGGGTGAACGCCCTGGTCGACGAGGCCAGCGAGCGCGGCATGTACGCGCTGATCGACTTCCACATCCTCACTCCGGGCGACCCGGCGTTCAACCTGGAGCGGGCCAAGACGTTCTTCGCCCAGGTGTCGGCCCGGCACGCGAACAAGAAGAACGTGATCTACGAGATCGCCAACGAGCCGAACGGGGTGAGCTGGGCGCAGATCAAGAACTACGCCGACCAGGTCATCCCGGTGATCCGCGCGAACGACCCGGACGGTGTCGTGATCGTCGGCACCCGCGGCTGGTCGTCGCTCGGCGTCTCCGAGGGCGGCAACTCCGCGGAGATCGTCAGCAACCCGGTCAGCGCGGCCAACGTGATGTACGCCTTCCACTTCTACGCGGCGTCCCACAAGGACAACTACCGCGCCGAGGTGGAGCGGGCGGCGGCCTCGCTGCCACTGTTCGTGACCGAGTTCGGGACGGTCACCTACACCGGTGACGGCGCGGTCGACACGGCCAGCACCAACGCCTGGCTGGACCTGCTGGACCGGTTGAAGATCGGTTACGCCAACTGGACGTTCTCCGACGCGAGCGAGGGCAGCGCGGCACTCAAGCCGGGCACCTGCGCCGCCGGGGCGTTCAGTGGCACCAGCGTGCTCACCGAATCGGGCGCGCTGCTCCGCAACCGGCTCCGAGCCGGGTAACGGGGCGCTGCTCCGCCAACCCGGCGTGCTTCTTCGCCGCCCGGCCGCGTGCCGGTTGACGGAGGAGCACCGAGAAGCCGCCGGGCCCGCCTCCCTTCCACCGGGCGGGCCCGGCTCTCTCTCATTTTATTTTAAGTGAATACTTATATAAGACTATTCTGATAGGGTGCTGGAGTGCATGCGTTCGATGTTCTCGGAGATCCGGTTCGCCGCCGCATCCTCGAGCTGCTCGCCGAGGGCGAGCAGACCTCCGGCGCCGTCACCGCTGTCATCCGGGCGGAGTTCGGCATCACCCAGCCGGCCGTGTCCCAGCACCTGCGGGTGCTGCGCGACAACGGCTTCGCCACCGTGCGCCCCGACGGCGCCCGGCGCCTCTACGCGGTTGATCACACCGCGCTGCGGCAGGCCGACGAGTGGCTGGCCCCCTTCCGGAGGTTCTGGGCGCCGCACCTCGCCGCGATGTCCACCGAGGTGGCTCGCGGCAAGCGCCTCCGGCGACTCGCCGAGGGCGCCGGACCAGCCGAAACGAGGAACGCGGGATGATCGACGTCAAAGAGCAGATCAGTGGGGTACGCCGGACCATCGGCACCCGTGGCCTGGAAGCGGGTGAGGCGAGGGTGATGACGATCAGCCAAGTCCACGACACCGACCCCGCCGACCTGTGGGACGTGGTCACCGACCCGGAACGGATCAGCCGCTGGTTCCTGCCGGTCTCCGGTGACCTGCGGCTCGGTGGGCGGTACCAGTTCGAGGGCAACGCCGGCGGCACGATCACCGCCTGTGACAAGCCGCGCTCGATCGCCGCGACCTGGGAGTTCGGCGACCAGGTGAGCTGGGTCGAGGTGCGGATCGTCCCGGAGGGCGACCGGACCCGGTTCGAGCTGGAGCACGTGTCACACGTCGACGACGAGCACTGGGCGCAGTACGGACCGGGCGCCGTCGGCCTCGGCTGGGAGGGCGCGTTCTGGGGCCTGGCCAACCACCTGCATCACCCCGAGTCGTCGATCACCCCGGAACAGGCGATGGCGTGGTCGATGTCCGAGGACGGCATCACCTTCATGCGGCTCAGCGCCGACGCGTGGACCGAGGCGGACATCGCGTTCGGCACCGATCCGGAGACGGCACGCCGGCAGGCGGCGAACACGCTCAAGGCGTACACCGGCCAGGAGTGACCGCTTTCATCATCAGGTGAGGCGGGCCGGCAGGGCCGGCCCGCGTCGCCGGGCCAGCAACCGCCCTTTCACGTCCTCCGCGCGGTCCCGGGCCGGGCCGAGCCGGTCCCGCACGACCAGCCAGGTGCGGGCCGCCCGGACCCGGGTGGTCCGCCGGCCCGGAGTGGACAGCTGGTAGCCGAACCGGGTCAGCCGATCACCGAAGACCGCCTCGCAGTGGGCGACCTCCTCTTCGGTCAGGCGCTGCTGCCAGCTGCTGACCCGTTCGGTGGTCACCGCGGACCGGGTCAGCGAATGCCACGTCTTGTAGGCCGGCACCGCCACCGGGGCCAGTTCGGACGGCCGGGCCATCGCCGGGGCGTACTGCTCCCCCAGAAATTCGCAGATCGCCCGCAGCCGGGTCTCCGGGTCGGCGGTCAGATCCTCGTAGCGCACCTGGTGGAAGACGTCCGCCGGATAGGTGCGGGCGGCCCGCAGCGAGGCGTCCGCTGACCGCGCCCAGTAATCGATCAGCTCCCCGAAGTCGGCCGGCCGCCACGGCGTCTCCTTCAGTGACGCCACGCAGTCCCGCCCGTCGCGCATGATGTTGATGATCTGCGCGTCCGGGAAGAGCCGCAGGATGGCCGGCAGATTACGCAGGTAGGCGGGCCGCTTGTCGCCCCAGCGCGGCTTGCCGAACCGTCCGGCGTAGAGCTTGAAGACCGTGCCGAGCGCCGATCCGAGCGTGCCCGGTGCCGCCGCGACCGCGTCCACCACAGCGCTCTTGTCCAGGCCGAGATCCCCGAAATGTTGAGTGCTGGTGATCCACTCACCGAGGGCCCGGCGCTGGTCCGGATCGTCCAGGTCACCGAACTCGTGACGGCGGTAGAACGCCGGCAGCAGGAACCGGCTCTCCGGCGGCAGCGCGATCCGCGGGTGCGCGTGCAGCATCAGCTGAAGCATCGTGGTGCCCGAGCGCGGGCAGCCGACGACGAAGATCGGGCGGTCAGACATGCCCTAGACGGTAAAGGAATAATTGTCCATTTTGCAAAGAACGTGGCGGTACTTGCACGTTCGGTCCTCATCGCGTAGACACGGCAGGTGACCGGCGAAAAGCTGCTCCGTTACTGCCTCGCCAAACCCGGCGCCTGGCAGGACGAACCATGGGACGGCGACATCGTCGCCAAGGTCGGCCCGAAGATCTTCGCGTTCCTCGGCGACGGCACCACTGTGGGCGTCAAATGCGGCACCGGCCGCGACGACGCCGACGAGTGGCTGGCCCGCTACCCCGACGACGCATCGGTGAGCCCCTACATCGGCCGGCACGGCTGGAACAAGCTACGCCTGGCCGGAGCCATCCCCGACGACGAGATCCTGGAGGCGGTCGACGCCTCCTACGACACTGTTGTCGCCACCCTGCCCAAGAAGGACCGCCCCTGACCCACGGCTAGACCGCCGGAGTGCGGCGGCGGGCGGCCGGGACCACCAGTGGGGTGCCGGTCTCCGGGTCGTCGATCACCCGGCACGGCAGGCCGAAGACCTCCTCGACCAGGCTCGCGGTGAGGACCTCGGCCGGTTGCCCCGAGCCGACGACCCGGCCGGAGCGCATGGCGATCAGGTGGGTGGCGTACCGGGCGGCGTGGTTCAGGTCGTGCAGCACCGCGACGAGCGTGCGGCCCTGGCGTTCGTGCAGCTCGGCGCAGAGGTCGAGGACTTCGATCTGGTGCGCGATGTCCAGGTAGGTGGTCGGCTCGTCGAGCAGCAGCAACGGCGTCTGCTGGGCCAGGGCCATCGCCAGCCACACCCGCTGCCGCTGGCCGCCGGACAGTTCGTCGACGATCCGGTCGGCCAGGTCGGCGACTCCGGTGGCCTCCATCGACTCGGTGACGACCTGTTCGTCCTCGGTCGACCAGCGCCGCAGCAGGCTCTGGTGCGGGTAGCGGCCGCGGGCCACCAGTTCGGCCACGGTGATGCCGTCCGGGGCGGTCGACGACTGCGGGAGGAGGCCGAGCGTCTTGGCGACCGTACGAGTCGGCTGGGAATGAACGTCCTTCCCGTCCAGGAACACGGTGCCGGCTGTCGGCTTCAGCAGCCGGGACAGGGCCCGCAGCAGGGTGGACTTGCCGCACGCGTTCGGCCCGATGATCACCGTGAACGAGCCGTCCGGGATCTCGACACTCAGGTCCTCGGCGATGACCCGCTTGTCGTAGGCGAGTGTCATCCCGCTGCCGCTGAGCCTCATCATTTCTCCTGTCACGTCGTTCAGATCCGTCCGGCCTTGCGTTCGGTGGTCAGCAGCCAGACCAGGTAGCCACCGCCGACCAGGCCGGTGACCACACCCACCGGCAGGGCCCGGTCCTCGAGGAGGTGCTGGGCGATGAAGTCGGCGCCGGTCAGCAGCAGGGCACCGACCACGATCGACGGCACCAGGTTCGGGCCGGGCGCCTTGGTGAGCCGTTTCGCCAGGTGCGGGGCGATCAATGCGACGAAGTTAACCGGACCGGCGCTGGCCGCGGCGAACGACACCAGCAGCGCCGCGGACAGCAACGCCCCGTTGCGCAGCAGCGGCACCGGGACACCCAGCGCGGCCGCCGAGTCGTCACCCATCTCCAGGATCCGCAGTCCCGGCCCGCACGCCAGCAACAGCACCGGCAACACCAGGACCAGGACGATCGCCATCGGTACGGCCTGATCCCAGTCCCGCCCGTCGAGGCTGCCGGTGAGCCAGAGCAGCGCCCGCGCGTTCTCCATCTGCACCCCACGGGTCAGCAGATAGCCGCTGACGCCGGTGAGGATCGCGGCCATCCCGATGCCGACCAGGATGAACCGGAAACCGTGCAGCGCCCGCCCGGCGATCAACTGGATCAGCAGGGTGGCGGCCAGACCACCGAGCACGGCGGCGACCGACAGCTGGGTGCTGGTGCCGCCGAGGATGACCACGGTCAGCGCCGCGGTGCTCGCGCCGTTCGTCACGCCCAGCATGTCCGGGCTGCCGAGCGGGTTGCGCACCAGCGACTGGAAGACCGCGCCGGACGCGGCCAGGGCGGCACCGACCAGGATCGCGGTGATCAGCCGGGGCAGCCGCAGTTCGTTGATGATGAACTCGTGCGCCGGTTCACCCTCGCCGAACAGGGTGGTCACCACGTCGGCCGGGGCGATCTCGAAATCGCCGGTGCCGAGGGTGAACACGCTCACCACGAAGGTGGCGATCACGGCGCCGGCCCCGACGACCACGGCCCGGGGTCGTACGCCGACCTTCTTCTTGATCGTCATGGTGGTCATTTCGCGGCTCGCACCAGGTAGAGGAACAGGGGACCACCGAGGACCGCGGTGACCGTGCCGACCTGCAACTCGCCCGGACTGCCCAGGACCCGGCCGAGCACGTCCGCGGCGAGCAGCAGCACCGGCGCCAGGATCGCGGTGTACGGCAGCAGCCAGCGCAGATCCGGGCCGGTGAACGGGCGCACCATGTGCGGGATCAGCAGGCCGATGAAGACGATCGGGCCGCAGGCCGCGGTGGCGCCGCCACAGAGCAGGGTGACCGCCACGATCACCGCGCCGCGGATCACCGACGGGCGGGCGCCCAGAGCGCGGGCCGCGTCGTCACCGAGCGACAGCGCGTTCAGCGGCCGGGCCACCAGCAGACCGGCGAGCAGGCCACCGGCGAAGAACGGCAGCAGCCGCTGCACGGTGGCGAAGTCGGCGCTGGCCAGCGAACCGGCCGTCCAGAACTTGACCTTCTCGATGGCCTGGCTGTCGGACAGCAGGATGGCGGACACATAGGAGTACAGGGTCGCGTTCAGTGCGGCGCCGGCCAGGGCGAGCCGGGCCGGAGTGGCCGAGCGGCCACCGCCGACGGCGTAGACCAGAGCGGTGACGACCGCGGCGCCGGCCAGGGCGAACCACACGTAGCCGTAGAAGGTGCCGACTCCGAAGAAGACGGCGGCGCTGGCCACCCCGGCCGCGGCTCCGGCGTTGATGCCGAGCAGGCCGGGATCGGCGAGCGGGTTGCGGGTCAGGGCCTGCATGATGGCGCCGGCCAGGCCGAGCGCCATGCCGACCATCAGACCGAGGAGGGTACGGGGGAGCCGCATCTCGTGGACGATCCGGTAGGACGGTGACGCCGGATCCCACAGCCCGGCCCACACGTCGCCCGGGGACAGGAAGCGGGCGCCGAAGCCGATGCTCAGGCCGGCCACCGCGGCGAGTGCGGCGAGTGCCACGACAAGTCCGAACAGGCGCGTGGAAGAACGCCGGCGTTGGTGTGACCCCTGTTGGGCAGGGGCGTCGATGGTGGACAGCGTGGTTCTCCCGTCCCGGTGTGCTAGATGGTGTTGACGCGCGATCGGCTCGTTAGGTTAGCCTAACCATCGCACGCGGTCACCGGACCGGTCGTACCCCAGAAAGACTTGATGATGAAGTTCTCGCAGGTTTCTTTGTCCCGTCGTGGCCTGCTGGCCGCGGGTGGCGCCGTCGGTGCCGGCGCCCTTCTCGCCGCCTGTGGTGGCGAGTCGGCGGAGAGTGGGTCCCCGGCCGCCTCCACCGCCGCGGCCGGCCCGTGGAAGTTCACCGACGACCAGCCCAAGGACCTCACCGCCGACAGCACCCCGAAGAAGATCGTCGCCTTCACCGGCACCGCCGCCGCCCTGGTCGACCTGGGCCTGCAGGACTCGATCGTCGGCGTCTTCGGCGAGACCAAGAAGGCCGACGGCACCGCCGAGACCCAGGCCGGTTCGCTGGACATCAGCAAGGTCGAGATCATCGGCAACGCGTGGGGCGAGTTCTCGGTCGAGAAGTACGCCGCTCTCGCCCCCGAACTGCTGGTCACCCACATGTTCGACGCGGGCGCCTACTGGTACCTCCCGGACGAGAGCAAGGACCAGATCCTCAAGCTCGCCCCGACCGCCACCATCACCGTCGGCCGGGTCCCGCTGAACAAGCCGATCGAGCGGTACGCCGAGCTGGCCGCCTCCCTGGGCGCCGACCTCAACTCCGCCAAGGTGGTCGCTGACAAGGCCCGCTTCGAGAAGGCCGCCGCCGACCTGTCCGAGGCCGCCAAGGCGTCCGGCGGCATCAAGGTCCTGGCCGGTTCCGGCGCCGCCGACATCTTCTACGTGTCGAACCCCAAGGTGTCGTCCGACATCATGTACTTCAAGGAACTCGGCGTCGACATCATCGTCCCGGAGAAGACCGACGGCGGCGACTACTACGAGTCGCTGAGCTGGGAGAACGCCGACAAGTACCACGCCGACATCATCTTCCTGGACGCCCGCACCGGCACCCTGCAGCCCAACGACCTGGCGTCCAAGCCCGGCTGGAGTGCCCTGCCCGCCGTCAAGGCCAACCAGGTCTTCCCGTGGCAGGCCGTCCCGATCTACTCGTGGGCCGGCTCCGCCCCGCTGATCGAGGCCCTGACCGCCGCCATCAAGAAGTCCAAGAAACTCGCCTGATCTACCGAATCCGGTCCTGGATCCCGGCACCGAGCTACTCGGTGCCGGGATCCAGGACCGGCGGCACCCGCGTGCCGTCGGCGGGCGTGACACGGTCCGGCACGATGAGCGCATGTCGTCGCGTACCTATCGACACCTGCCGTGGCTGGGCTGGTGCTTCGTCGTCCTGTCGATGCTCGCCGGGGGTGCGGTCGCGGTCGTGCTCCCGGCGGTCCGGGAACCGGCTGCCGACACGGTGTCGAAGGCGGTCTTCGGCCTGTTCCTGATCGCCGTGTGCGCGCTGTTCCCGGTCGGGTGTTTCCGGATGCGTACGGTGATCGACGACGAGGCGGTCACCCAATACTGGATCACCCGGAGCTTCCGGGTCCCGCTCGGCGAGATCACCGGCGCGGAACTCTCCGACGGCGGGCACCGCTGGTTCCTGCGGGTGTTCCGGGGCGAGGAGACCTACGAGATCATCCCGTGCATGGTGGTCTTCCGGCCTGGTGGTCTCGTCTTCCCGCGACCGCCGCGGGTCCTGGCCGAGGTAGACGCGGATCTCACCGCCCGGCTCGGCAGCCGCCGGTGAGATCCGGTGGCACGGCGGTCGATGCCGAAATGTTCGTGGTACGCCGTGGGCGGGATCTCGTCGTTCAGGAGGCTCTCGGCGCGGTTCCCCGGACGGCTGCCGTCGCCGCATCCGTCGAGCATCAGGACAGCCGCGTCACGGGAGGTCGATGCGGTCCACCAAGTGTTCAGCGATGGCCAGGGACGAGGTGGCCGCCGGGGACGGGGCGTTGCGGACCGCGGTGATCGGGCCCAGGCGGTGGATGCGGAAGTCGTCGACCAGGGCGCCGTCGCGGTCCAGGGCCTGGGCGCGGACGCCGGCTCCGGCGCGGTCCACGTCGGCGGCGCCGATGGCCGGGACATAGCACATCGCCTCGGCCATGTAGCGGCTCTTCGACAGCGAACCGCGGACCTCCTTGACACCGGTCCGCCAGTGCCGCCGGGCCATCCGCCACGTGCCGGGCCAGGCGGCGATGCCGGCCAGGTCGCGGATCGACAGGTCGGCGCGGGTGTAGCCCTCGCGCGCGGTGGCCAGGACCGCGTTCGGGCCGACCTCGACGACGCCGGTCACGCGGCGGGTGAAGTGCACGCCGAGGAACGGGTACCGCGGGTCCGGCACCGGGTAGATCATGCCTCGGACCAGGTCCGCTTTGTCCGGGCGGACCCGCATGTACTCGCCCCGGAACGGGATGATCCGCGGTTCGGCGGTGTCCCCGGCCAGGGTGGCTACCCGGTCGCTGTGGATGCCGGCGCAGATGATCAGCCGGTCGGCGGTGACGTCCTGCTCGCCCGCGACGATCCGGATCCGGCCGGTCTCCCGGCGGATCGCGCGGACCGGGAAGTCGTAGTGGACCTCGCCGCCGGCCGCGCGGATGTCGGCGGCGAACGCCGCCGCGACCGCCGGGAAGTCGGTGATCGCGGTCTCCGGCGAATGCAGCGCGGCGAGGCCCGCCGCGTGCGGTTCGATCTCGCGGATGCCGGCCGGATCAACCCGGGACAGCCCTGGTACGCCGTTCTCCCGCGCCCGTTTCTCCAGGTAGTCGAGGCGCCCGAGTTCGTCCGCGCGGACCGCGACGACCAGCTTGCCGCACTCGTCGTAGGCGATGCCCCGCTCGGCGCAGTAGTCCCGCAGCAGCAGCCGGCCGCGGGTGCACAGTTCCGCTTTCAGGCTGCCCGGCGGGTAGTAGATGCCGGCGTGCACCACCCCGGAGTTGTGGCCGGTCTGGTGCATGGCCGGGCCGGATTCCTTCTCCACGACCACCACCCGGGTGCCCGGCCGTCGCCGGGTGATCTCCCGCCCGATGGCCAGGCCGACGATGCCGGCCCCGATGATCCCGACGGTCTCGTCCGCCACGTGTGCCCCCAGTGTCCATTCCGGATTCCGCTGACACCTCAGCACTTCGGGACGTTCACATCAAGTGGCGAAGACCCGGCTCAGGGTGACCGTCATGATCGTGCCGTGTGGTTCGTTGGGGCCGGCTTTGACCGCGCCGCCGTGCTGGGCCGCGGTCTGCGCGACGATCGCCAGGCCCAGGCCGGAACCGGGCATGGCCCGGGCGTCGGGTGCCCGGTAGAAGCGGTTGAAGACGTGCGGCAGGTCCTCCTCGGCGATCCCCGGGCCGTTGTCGGCGACGGTCAGCACCCCGTCGCGCAGCCTGGTGACCACGGTGCCGCCGGGTGGGCTCCACTTGGCGGCGTTGTCCAGGACGTTCACCGCCATCCGTTCCAGTTCGCCGGGGCGGCCCAGCACGGTCACCGGTTCCAGGTCGGTGTCGAAGACGATCCCCGGCACGCGGATCCGCACCCGGCCGATCGCGGCCGTCACCACTTCGGCGAGGTCGACCTGCTCGATCGTCTCCCGGCTGGTCTCCTCGCGGGACAGCTCGACCAGTTCGGTGGTTAGGGTGGCCAGTTCGCGGACCTGGGCGTCCAGGTCGTGCAGCAGTTTGACCTTCTCCTCCGGGGGCAGCCGGTGCGCCAGTTCGGGCCGGCTCTCGACCTTCAGCAGCAGCTCGACGTTGGTGCGGATGCTGGTCAGCGGGGTGCGCAGTTCGTGCCCGGCGTCCTCGACGAGGGCCCGCTGGGCCCGCCGGGAGGCGTCGATCGCGGTCAGCATGGCGTTGACCGAACGGCCCAGCCGGGCGATCTCGTCCTCGCCGCTGACCTCGATCGGCCGGGTCAGGTCCATGGTCACGGCCACGTCCTCGACGGCCTCGGTCAGGTGGTCGACCGGGGCCAGGCCGGCGCGGGCGACGGTCCGGCCGAGCAGGGCGGCCCCGGCGATCCCGGCCGCGCATCCGGCTGCGAGCAGTGCCGCGAACAGGGCGAGGACCCGCTTGTCGGGGTTGGGGTCGACACCCACCTGGACCGCGCCGCCGCCGTCGATCGGCACCGTGAGCATCAGGTATTCGCCGGGGCCGAGGGCCACCTTCTCCTGCACTTCGGTGTGCCCGGTGGTGGCGATCGAAACCGCCGCGGCGGAGACCGGCAGCCGGGTGGCGGACCCGCCGACCACGGTGCCGCTCGGGTCGAGGATCTGCCAGCAGGGGCCGATCTCGCGGTCGCCGGGGCTGGGCCGGGTGCCCTGCGACTGCAGCCACTGCCACGGGTTCTCGGCGATGGTGCGGGCGTCGGCCAGCAACCCGGCGTCGATCTTGCGCTGCTGGATCTGTGCCACCAGGAACCAGGCCCCGGCCGACACCAGCAGCACGGCCGCCGCCACCGCACCGGTCACCAGCAGCGACAGCCGATCATGCAGCGTCCGGCTGTTCCACCAGGCTTTCACAGCTTTCACAAGGGCTCCTCGCGCAGCACGAACCCGACACCCCGCACAGTGTGCAGCAACCGGGTCTCCCCTTCGGCCTCCAGCTTGCGCCGCAGGTAGCCGAGGTAGACGTGCAGGCTGTTCGACTGCTCGCCGAAGTCGTAACCCCAGACCTGTTCGAACAGGGCGGTCCGGGACAGCACCTGCCGGGGATGACGCAGGAACGCCTCCAGGATGCCGAACTCGGTACGGGTCAGTTTGAGCGTCCGCGAGCCTCGCCACACCTCACGGGTGCCGGGGTTCATCCGTACGTCAGCGAAGGTCAAAAGCTCTTGATCCTCGAGGACCGCGGGCGGCGTGGCGAGCTGGGAGCGGCGCAGCAGCGCACGGATCCGGGCCAGCAGCTCCTGCAGCGCGAACGGTTTCACCAGGTAGTCGTCGGCGCCGGCGTCGAGCCCGGCCACCCGGTCCCCCACGCTGTCGCGGGCGGTGAGCATCAGCACCGGCAGCACCACACCGTCGGAGCGCAACCGCCGGCACGTCTCCAGGCCGTCCATCCGGGGCATGCTCACGTCGAGGATGACCGCGTCCGGTTCGCCGGCCCGCACCACGTCGAGGGCGTCCCGGCCGTCACCGGCCGTGTCCACCTGATACCCCTCGAACCGCAGGGTGCGCGCCAGCGAGTCACGCACGGCCGCGTCGTCCTCCACCACCAGGATCCGCATGGACCCATTAAAGCTGGGCTGCATCGATCGCCGACTGGAGTGACTGCCGGTAACCACCGCTGGTGTAGGTGGCGCCGGACACCGAGTCGATCTCCGCACTCTGGGCCGCGAGGGTCTCTTCGACCAGGACCGGGATGGCGCTGCCGCTGATCTCGTCGTGTTTCTGGCTGCCACTGGGGTAGACCGGCACACTGACCGCGGTGATCTTGCCGTCCGCGACGGTGATCACCACCTGGACGTCGCCCTCCTGGGTCTGCACGGTGTCACCGGTGTAGGTCTCGCCGTCCGCCGTCGTGCTCTCGGCGGGCGCGACCGCCACGGTCTCGGTCGTGGTGCTCTGTCCGGTGCTGGTGCGGTAGCTGAAGAGCAGCACCAGCCCGACGACGGTGGAGAGCATCCACAGGATGATGCGGGGCATGTCGGAGATCTCCCTTACCAGGCGAACAGTTCGGTGTGGACACGGTCCGGGCGGGCGCCGGCCTCGATCGCCGCGGCGCGGGCCGCGCCGGCCCACTCCTCCGGCCCGCAGATGAAGACCTGGGAGGCGGCGATCTGAGGCGCCACCTGCCGCAGGGCGTCCGCGTCGCTGTTGGCGGACAGCGCGGAGGGCAACCAGCTGGTACGCCGGGCGCGCGGCCCGGTCAGCGGCACCACCCGCACGCCGCGCCGGGACGCGTACCACTCCAGTTCGCGGTGGAACGCCAGTTCACCCTCGTTGCGGGCCCGGTAGACCAGGGTGGCCTCGCCGTCAGGGAAGGGCAGTTCGCCGAGCAGTGACATCAGCGGGGTGATGCCGACGCCGCAGGCCATCAGCACGACCGGTTCACCGGCGTAGTCCTCGCCGGTCAGTTTTCCGTACGGCCCCTCGATCAGCACCCGGGTGCCCGGCTTCAGCGTGGCCATCCGGGAGCTGCCGTCGCCCTGGTTCTTCACGGTGATCCGCAGCATGTCGCCGCCGGGGGTGGAGGAGAGCGAGAACGGGTTCGACCGGCTCCAGCCCTTGCCGTCCAGGAACCGCCAGTGGAAGAACTGACCGGCCCGGACCGGCAGTTCGGCGAGCCGTTCCCCGGACAGGTGGACCGAGGTCAGTCCCGGCGCCTCGGCGACGACGTGACTCACGGTCAGGCGGTGCTTGCGGTTGCGGGCAAGCGGCAACCCGATGCGGTACGCGAGGACGGCGCCGGCCGCGGCCAGGTACAGGGTCCACCAGTAGGCGCGGGCCCACGCGGTGCCGGTGAAGTCCTCACCGGCCCAGATCTGGTGCGGGAGCGCCAGCCCGACGCCCAGGTAGGCGTAGAGGTGCAGCAGGTGCCACGACTCGTACCGCAGCCGGCGCCGGGCCGCCCGGATCGAGGTGACCACAACCGTCAGCAGCGCCACGGTGCCGGCCGCCGCGAGCAGCATGCCGGGGTAGTTCAGGATCAGGTTCCACAGTTCGGTGAGCACGTTGCCGCCGGACGCGTAACCGACGGTGATCGTCACGATGTGGGCCATCATCAGCCAGAACGACGAGAAGCCGGTCCACCGGTGCCAGCGGGCCAGCCGGTCCTGCCCGAAGGCGCGCTCGACGAGCGGGATCCGGGCCATCAGCAGCACCTGGATCAGCAGCAGGTCGGAGGCGTAGAGACCGGTCAGCCGGCCAACCGCGGTGATCGCGTCGCCGCTGGTCAGATCGGTGATCCCGCCGTTGCTCACCCACAGGGCGGTGACGATCAGCAGGCTCAGTCCGGCGGCGGTCACGCCGGCTCCGGGCCACCACGAGGGCGTGGCGCGGAGCCGTCGATGGACGTCGGGCACGGCGGTAGCGGTCATGGTGGCCAACCCTGACGACCTCTTCTAAGACCTCCGACGGCAGTTTCTAAGGGTTACCTAAGAACACTTTCCGAACCTCTGATCCGCTCCATAGAAGGCTCACAGGATGCCGACAGGCAGATCCGGCGAAATGGAAACACCTGATGAACACCACCTGAAGGAAGCCCCCAAGTGACCATGTTGCTCGCCGTAGCCGCGGATCTCGTCGCGATCCTCGTTCTGACCTTCGGTGTCTATTTTCCGCGGCACCGCCGGCGGGACCTGGTCACCGCCTTCCTGGGCGTGAACATCGGCGTTCTCGCGGTCTCCATCGTCCTCGGCAACACCGCCGTCGGCGCCGGGCTCGGACTGGGCCTCTTCGGCGTCCTGTCGATCATCCGGCTCCGGTCCGACGAGATCAGCCAGCACGAGATCGCGTACTACTTCGCCGCCCTCGCCCTGGGCCTGATCGCCGGTCTCGGTGACGTGATGGACGTGCTGCACCTCGGCCTGATGGCTCTGGTGATCGCGGCCCTCTGGCTCGGTGACCACCCGGCGCTGTTCCGCCGGCACCGCAACCAGCTGGTCCGGCTGGACGTCGCCTACACCGACGAGGCCGCGCTCAAGACGCACCTGGAGACGATGCTCGGCGGCCAGGTGACGACCATGGTGATCAAGCAGGTCGACATGGTGAACGACAGCACCCTGGTCGAGGTCCGCTGGATCGCCGCGGCGTCGCGGATCCGCACCGAGCTGGGCCCGCAGATGGAGCGGGTGAACGCCCGATGAGCGTCACCGTCGAGGTCCCGCACTTCCACCGGTTCGCCCCGGTCTCGCTGGCGGAACTGGTCGGTGAGGCCGCCCTGCTGACCCGACTGGACCGCAAGTACCTGCTGCCCGCCGACGCGCTGCCGGCTGTGCTCGACCGGATGCCGTACGACGTGCGGGCCCTGCAGATCGACCAGCAGCGCACCTTCGGGTACCGCTCGATCTACTTCGACACGGCCGGGCTCGACGCCTTCCACGCCGCGGCCTACCAGCGGCGGCGCCGGTTCAAGGTCCGGGTCCGCACCTATCTGGACAGCGGGCTGAATTTCGTCGAGGTGAAGACCCGCGGCGGGCGGGGCCAGACCGTGAAGGAGCGGATCCCGTACGCCGGGAACGGTGCCGACCTGGGCCATGAGGGCCGGGCCTACACCGCCGAGACACTGGCCGGCGCCGGGATCAGCCCGGAGGGACTCGATTTCCAGCCGGTGATGGCGACCTACTACCGCCGCAACACGCTCTTCGTCCCGTCCACCGGCAGCCGGGTCACCATCGACACCGGCCTGACCTGGCAACTCCCGGACGGTTCGACCACCCACATGCCGCACTCGGTGATCATCGAGACCAAGTCGGCGCGAGCCGCCTCGGACGTCGACCGGCTGCTCTGGTCGCTCGGGCACCGGCCCTGCTCGATCTCGAAGTACGCGACCGGGCTCGCCGCGCTGCGTCCCGAACTCCCCGCCAACCGCTGGCGTCCCGTCCTCCGCAACTTCATGAAAGGGTTCTGATGAGACTCCGCAATAAGGTCATCGCCGCCGTCAGCTCCCTGGTCCTGGCCGCCGCCATGCTGGCCGGCTGCTCCTCGTCGGAGAGTTCCACCTCGGCGACCGAGGTCGCGGTCACCACGACCGTGGACGCCTCCACCGTCGACGGCACCCAGAACGCCGCTACCGTTCTGGCTGCCGACAAAGAGGTGCACAGCGCCGGCAGTGACGAGGCCGGCACCACCGGCACGATCACCCTGACCGGCAGTTCGGCCACCTCCAGCGCCGACGGTGTGACGGTCGACGGGAACACGGTCACCATCACCGCGGCCGGCACCTACACGGTCAGTGGTGAGCTGGCCGGGCAGATCGTGGTGAACGCCCCGGACGCCACCGTCACCCTGATCCTCGACGGCGCCTCGATCACCAGCTCGGACAGTGCCGCGATCGCCGCCACCGAGGTCAAGGAGCTGGTCGTCCAGCTCGCCGCGGGCAGCACCAACACCCTTGCCGACACCTCCTCGTACGCCGCGGACGCGGACGTCAACGCGGCCCTGTTCAGTGCCGGTGACCTGACGGTCGACGGCGACGGGAAGCTGACCGTCACCGGTAACGGCAACGACGCGATCGCCGCCAAGGACGGCCTGCTCGTCGAGGCCGGCACGGTCACCGTGACCGCGAAGGACGACGGCATCCGCGGCAAGGACTACGTCGTGGTCACCGGTGGCACGATCACCGTGACCGCCGGCGGCGACGGCATCAAGGCCGACAACGACGAGGACGCCGAGCGCGGGTACGTGTCGGTGTCCGGCGGCACGATCGCGGTGACCAGCACCGGTGACGGGGTCGATGCGACCACCGACATCGTGGTCACCGGCGGCACGATCACTGTCGCCTCCGGCGGCGGGCACTCGGTGCAGCCTTCCGACGACGTCTCCGCGAAGGGCCTGAAGTCCGGGGTGATCACCGTCCTGGAGGGTGGCACGGTCTCGGTCGACTCCGCCGACGACGCGGTGCACAGTGACGGCGCGGTGCACTTCAACGGTGCGAAGGTGACCTCGGCCAGCGGCGACGACGGTGTGCACGCCGAGGGCCAGCTGATCGTCGACGCCGGTTCGGTCACCGTGACCTCGGCCGTCGAGGGTGTCGAGGCGGCAGCCATCGTGATCAACGACGGCACGGTCGAGGTGACCTCCAGTGACGACGGCCTGAACGCGGCCGGCGGCACCACCTCGGCGGAGACCACCGACCAGGGTGGCGGCTTCGGGGGCGGCCCCGGCGGCGGCGAGGAGGTCGGCGACTTCTCGGTCACCGTCAACGGCGGTTCCCTGGTGATCAACTCGGACGGCGACGGTCTGGACTCCAACGGCACCGCGTCGATCACCGGCGGCACCGTGGTCGTCAACGGCCCGGAGGGCAACGGCAACGGCGCTCTGGACGTCAACGGCACCTTCACGATCAGCGGCGGCACACTGCTGGCGGCGGGCAGTTCCGGCATGGTCGTCACCCCGGCCACCGAGTCGGAGCAGGCCTGGATCTCGTCCACCATGGACAGCGCGATCGCGGCCGGCACCACGGTTCAGATCACCGACAGTTCCGGTACGGTCGTCGGGACCTTCGTGACCAGCAAGTCCGTGCAGAACATCACCTATTCCTCCGCGGCGATCAAGTCCGGCGAGGAGTACACGATCAGCACCGGCGGCACCGCCACCGGCAGCAGCACCGGCGGACTGGCCGAGTCCGGCACGCTCGGTTCGGCCACCAAGGTCGCCACGGTGACCGCGGGAACGGCTCCGGCCGGTGGCGGGCGGGGCCGCGGCGGGCGATGACCTGACCCCTCCCCCGAGGTGGCGCCCCTGGAACCGGTCTACCGGTCCGGGGGCGCTACCTATTGTGGTCATTCATTAACCGGACCGAACACGGGACTAGTCAACTGCCGAGTATGCTGTTGCCGACCGTTCATCGAGAGATCCACATGGGACAGTCGAAGAGGTCTGCTGTGTCCGATTCGGGCGATGAGCACGACAACACCGGCAACGATATCGGCAGTCACAGCAGCGGGGCGACCGTGCGCCGGCTTCAGCTCGGCGCTCATCTGCGTGCCCTGCGGCAGTCCAAGGGCATCTCCCGGGAGCAGGCCGGTTACGTCATCCGCGGCTCCGAGTCCAAGATCAGCCGGATGGAGCTGGGCCGCGTCTCGTTCAAGGAACGCGACGTCGTCGACCTGCTCAAACTCTACGGCGTGGACGACCAGGCCGAGCACCGCCGGGTCCTCACCATGGTCCGCGAGGCCAACGCCCCGAGCTGGTGGCAGGCGTACGGGGACGTGCTCGACACCTGGTTCCAGAACTATCTGGACCTGGAGCAGGCGGCCGAGCTGATCCGGACGTACGAGATCCAGTTCGTCCCCGGCCTGCTGCAGACCGACGCCTACGCCCGCGCCGTGATCAAACTCGGTCACGAGGACGACGGGCCGGAGGAGGTCGACCGCCGGGCCAAGCTACGGATGGCCCGTAAACAGGTCCTGGAACGGCCTGAGGCGCCCCGGCTGTGGGCGGTCCTGGACGAGGCGGTGCTGCGCCGCCCGATCGGCGGGCGCGACGTGCTGCGCGGCCAGATCGAGTACCTGCTCGGCATCTGCGACTCGCCGCGGGTGCGGTTGCAGGTGATGCCGTTCGACTCCGGCGGGCACGCGGCGGCCGGTGGCGCGTTCAGCATCCTGCGGTTCCCGCACGAGAAACTGCCCGACGTGGTCTACATCGAACACCTCACCAACGGCCTCTACCTGGAGCGGCGCGAGGAGGTCGATCAGTACGCGGCGGCGATCGGCCGGCTGTTCATCGAGGCCGAACGGCCGAACCGGACTCCGGAGATCCTGCGGGGCATCCTGGCCGAGATGGACGCCCGCCCGTAACGCTGGGTTCATCGACAACCGGGACACAGCAGACCCACAAGGTCCGCGGCTTCACTTCGAGGCGTGACAGAGAATCCCCGCAAGATCAGCCGCCGTGGTCTCCTCGCCGGGGGTCTCGGCCTGCTCGCTGCCGCCGGCGGTGGTGGCGCCTGGGCCCTCGACCGGTACGTCCTCGATCATGTCGAGGTCAGCGGCGCCTCCGCCCTGACCGCGCAGAACGTGGTCGCGGCCGAGGCGAGCGGCGACGGCACCGCCACCGCGAACAGCTACTCCAGCAGCACCGCGAAGATCTCCATCGAGACGGTCTCCACCGGCTCGGGCGACGACAAGATCACCTACTTCGTGGCGGACGTGCAGGTCACCGACGCGACCATCGTGAAGTCGGCGTTCGCCAACGACCAGTTCGGCGAGAACATCATCGCCAACCCGTCGGCGATCGCCTCCTCGGCCGGCGCGGTCCTGGCGATCAACGGCGACTACTACGGGTTCCGCGACACCGGCATCGTGATCCGCAACGGGGTGAAGTTCCGCGACTCCGGCGCCCGGCAGGGTCTCGCCTTCTACGCCGACGGGACGATGAAGCTGTACGACGAGACCACCACCACCGCCGACAAGCTGCTCGACGCCGGAGTGTGGAACACGCTGTCGTTCGGGCCGGGCCTGGTCGACGACGGCAAGGCCATCGACGGCATCGACCAGATCGAGGTCGACACCAACTTCGGCAACCACTCCATCCAGGGGCAGCAGCCACGCACCGGCGTCGGCCTGATCGACCCCAACCACCTGCTGTTCGTGGTGGTGGACGGGCGCAGCAAGGGTTACAGCCGGGGCGTCACGATGCCGGAGTTCGCGGAGATCTTCGTCGGGCTCGGAGCGCGGACGGCCTACAACCTGGACGGCGGCGGATCCTCGGCGATGATCTTCCAGGACGCTCTGGTGAACAATCCGCTCGGCAAGGGCCAGGAGCGGGGCACCAGCGACATCCTGTACGTGGCCGGGTGAGCGCCGTGATCGTCCTGATTCCCGCCTATCAGCCCGACTCCCGGCTCGCCACACTCGTCGAGAAACTCGACCGGTACCGGGTGCTGGTGGTCGACGACGGCAGCGGTCCCACGTACGCAGCCGCGTTTGAAGCCGCCCGCCGAGCCGGCGCCGAAGTGATCCATCTCAGCCACAACCGGGGTAAGGGTTTCGCCCTGAAGACCGGTTTCGCCCACCTGCAGGCCCGCTATCCGGGTGCCGACGTGGTCTGCGCCGACAGCGACGGCCAGCACCGGGTCGAGGACATCGAAGCCGTCGCCGAACGGGTCCGCACCTCGCCGGCCGCCATGGTGCTCGGCGTGCGCCGGTTCACCGGCCGGGTGCCGGCCCGCAGCCGGTTCGGCAACGCCGCCACCCGGATCGCCTTCCGGATGATCACCGGGATGGCGGTGACCGACACCCAGACCGGGCTGCGCGGCTATCCGGCCCGCACCCTGCCCTGGCTGAACCGGGTCCCCGGCGACCGCTTCGAGTACGAGCTGCGTCTACTGCTGCGCGCGGCCCGTGAACACCTGCCGATCGAGGAGGTCGACATCGCCACCGTCTATCTGGACGGCAACAGCTCGTCGCACTTCCGGCCGGTCATCGACTCGGCGAGGATCTACGGGCCGCTGCTCGCGTTCGCCGGATCGTCGCTGCTCGCCTTCGCCGTCGACGCCCTGCTGCTGGCCGTGCTGGTCACCGCGACCGGGAACCTGACCGCCTCGGCGATCGGCGCCCGCCTGGTCAGCGCCAGCCTCAACTACACGGTCAACCGGTCCGCGGTCTTCGGCGGCTGCGACCGGGTGCCGCACCGCCAGTCGGCGCCCCGCTACATCGCTCTCGCCCTGGTCATGCTCACCGCCAACATCGCTCTGCTGCATGTGCTCAGTGCCGCCACCGGCTCCCTGGTGGTCAGCAAGATCCTCACCGAGGTGACGTTGTTCCTGACCGGTTTCGCGGTGCAACGGGCGTTCGTCTTCGGTGGCCGGCGCCCCGGACCGCCCGGCACCCGGATCGCCACGGAGCCACAGCCCGCCGGCACCCGCGGGTGAGCATGCTCGACGTACCGAAGAACCCGTGGTGCCCCACTCACCGGCCGGCCGCCTGGCGGATCTGCCTCGGCGACGGCCGGAGCCACCGGCGACGTGCTGTACTACTTCGACGCGCTGATACACGGCTCGTCGTGATACCACGGCGTCGCCCGCTCCGGATCCGTCCCCGGCACACGGCACAATCGTCGGCATGCGGTTCGGCATCCTGGGGCCCTTGCGGGCGCGGCGACCGGACGGGATCCCCATCCCGCTCGGCGGTCCCCGGCTGCGAGCGCTACTGGCGATGCTGCTCCTGGACGCCGGCCGCCCGGTCCCGATCGACCGGCTGATCGACGGCCTCTACGGCGACGACCCGCCCCCCGGCGCCGCGAACGCCCTGCAGGCCCAGGTGTCCCGGCTGCGCCGAGCCCTGCCGGTCGAACTCGGCCCCGCCGGTTACCGCCTGGCGATCCCACCCGACGAGGTCGACGCCCACCGGTTCGCGCACCTGGCCGGGGCCGGGCAGCGGGCACTCACGGCCGGCGACCCGGACCGGGCGGTGACCCTGCTGACCGAAGCCACGGACCTGTGGACCGGCGAACCCCTCATCGACGTCCGCCACGCGCCCTTCGCCGCCCCGCACGTCACCCGCCTGGCCGAGGCCCGTCTGACCGTCTTGGAGGACCTCCACGAGGCCCAACTGCGACGATCAACCCCACCGGCCGCCGGTACGGTCCCCGCCCTCCGCGACCTGACCGCCGCCCACCCGCTCCGGGAGCGCCCACACGCCCTGCTGATGCGCGCCCTGACCGCGGCGGGCCGCCGGGCCGAGGCCCTGTCCACCTACGCGACGATCCGCCACGCCCTAGCCGAGGAACTGGGCACCGACCCGTCCCCCGAACTCACCACCCTCCACACCTCCTTGCTCCGCCAGTCCGTCCCGGCTCAGGGTCCAGCCCGTCCGGACACCGTTCCAGCCCGTCATGGCGCCAAACCGGTCCCTCGCCAGGAGACCGATTCGGTCCGGCGGGACATCGAAGCGGGCCGACGAGGGGCCGAGCCGGTTCGGCTGGGGGTGCCGAGTCAGCTCAGCAGCTTCGTCGGGCGCGACGACGAACTGTCTGTACTGACCGGTGCCCTGCACGCCCGGCGGCTGATCACCCTGCACGGGCCGGGAGGCGCCGGGAAGACGCGGCTGGCCGCCGAGGTGGCCGCCCGCTACGGCGGCGACGTCTGCTTCGCCGAACTGGCAGCCGCCGGAGCCGACGACGTTCCCCGGACGGTGCTGACCGCCCTCGGCCTTCGAGACGTCATCCGGAACGTCCCCAGCACCCCGCTGCCACACGCCGCCGCCCAGCCGTCGCATCCGGGCGCCGCCGCCCAACAGCTGCCCCAGGTCACTCCCGGTGTCCTGGCACGCCTGGTCGCGGCTCTCCGCGAACGTTCCCTCCTACTGGTGCTGGACAACTGCGAACACGTCATCGAGGCCGCCGCCGATCTGACCGGCCACCTGTTGTCGGGAGCTCCCGGCCTGCGGATCCTCACCACCAGCCGGGAGCCGCTCGGAATCGCGGGCGAGATGCTGTTCCCGGTCGGCGGCCTGCCGATCCCGCCGAACGACACCGGCAGCCCGGCGTTCCCCGACAGCCCGGCGTTCCCCGACAGCCCAGCGATCATCGGCAGCTCGGCGATCATCGGCCGGGCGACGGTGTCCGGCGAGGCCGGACTCGACGCCCGAGGGCTGGGCGACTTTGCGGCGGTGCGGCTCTTTCTGGATCGTGCCGCGGATGTCGTTCCCGGGTTCACGCTCACCGGGGCGAACGCGGCGGCGATCCGGCAGCTCTGCCGCACCCTCGACGGTCTTCCGCTGGCCGTGGAACTCGCGGCGGCGCGGTTGCACTCTCTTCCGGTCGAGGAGATCGCGTCGCGGGTCGGGGACCGGTTCCGGTTGCTGGCCGGTGGGCGGCGCACCGTCGCCCGTCATCGGACGTTGCAGGCGGTCGTGGCCTGGAGCTGGGATCTGCTGACCGAACCGGAACAGGTACTGGCCCGCCGTTTCACCGTCTTCGCCGGAAGTGCCGGTCTCGAAGCGATCGAACACGTCTGCGGAGCCCCCGGCGAAACCGATCGGGGCACCCCCACAGCACTGGACGAGACCGAACCGGAGGTCGCCGAGACACACAGCAGTGCCTGGCAGGACGCCACAGCAGCACCGGGCCGAACCGGGCCGGATGCCGCCGCAGCGTTCGGTGGGGACGGGCCGGATGTCGTCGAGGTGCTGGGTGGGCTGGTCGGGAAGTCGCTGATCGAACGGGACGGGGATCGTTACCGGATGTTGGCGACGATTCGGGCGTTCTGTGCGGATCGGCTGAGTGAGTCCGGTGAGCGGGAGCGGCTGCACCGGGCGCACGCCGGATACTTCCTGGCGCTGGCGGTGCGGGCTGACCCGTACCTCCGGTCGGTTGATCAGATCCTCTGGTTGGATCGTCTGGACGCGGACCGGGGCAACCTTCACGCGGCGGTGCGGCGCAGCGCGGCTCAAGGCGCGGGCGGGACCGCGTTGCGGCTGGTGTCGGCGCTCTGTTTCTACTGGTGGCTGCGTGGTCTGCGGCTGGAGGCGACAGCGCTCAGTGAGCTCGCGTTGCGGGCCGTGGGGCCGGAGCCACCGCCGGGCCTGACCGAGGAGTACGTGGTGAGCGCCTTCACCGCGGCCCTCGGCACCACCAGTGCGCCGGGGACGGCGGCGCGCTGGGCCGGATACATGCGGACGCTGACGGCGGCGCCTGCCCAGCCGTTCCTGCTGTTCCTGTCGGCGATGGCGGTGGGGCCGCCGGACAGTGATCCGGCCGCTGTCGCCGAACTGAACCGGAAGCTCGGCGAACAGATCGCGGGTGATCCGTGGTGCCGGGCGCTGGGCGGGATCGGTGGCGGCTGGGTGTTGCTGTTCTCCGGCGCCGACCCGGCGTTGGCCGAACCCGAGTTCCGGTCGTCGCTGGCCGGATTCCGGGCGATCGGCGACCGGTGGGGCACCATGCTGGCCCTGGCCGGGCTGGCCGAACTCGCCGTGTGGCGCGACGATCCGGCCGCCGCGATCCCGCCGACGGTCCAGGCGCTGCGGCTGGCGGGCGAACTGGGTTCCACGATCGACGTGGCCGACCTGACGCGCGGCCGGGGCCAGGCCAGAATGGACACCGGTGACCTGACCGGAGCGGCGGACGACTTCTCCCGGGCAGCCGTACTGGCCCGCGAGGCCGGCGCCCCGGAACTGGTCGCGTCCGCGCTCCTAGGACTGGGATCACTAGCTCTGTCCCGGGCCCAGCAGACCTCTCCATGCGACGACCCGGGCGAGTCAGGCGGTCCGGGCGAGCCAGACGGTCCGGGCGAGCCAGGCGGTCCGGGCGAGCCAGGCGGTCCGGGCGAGCCAGGCGGTCCGGGCGAGCCAGGCGGTCCGGGCGAGCCAGGCGGTCCGGTGAAGGAACCGGCCGACAGCACCGGAGCAGCGCGGGAACAGGCTGGGGACGCGCTGGCGGAGGCGTTCCGGTACTGCTCGGAGGCCCTGGCCGCCTGCCCGGCCGGCTGGTACAGCGCGGACGGCACCCGGATGACGATCCTGATGGTGCTGGGCCGGATCGCCGAGTTGTCCGGTGATCCGGTGACGGCGGCGGGCCGGTATCGGGAGGTGTTCACGGTCCGCAGCGGCATGATCGGCTTCCAGGTGATGGCCGAGGCTCTGGAACGGCTGGCCGGGCTGGCGGTGGCCGGCGGCGATCCGGAACGAGCGGGCCGGCTGCTCGGCGCGGTCCGCGCTCTGGGCTTGCGCGCCGGAGTGGAATCGCCGGTGGCCGGGGCGGCGCGGGCGCTGCTGGGCGGAGAGCGCTTCGCGGCAGCCCTGGCCGAGGGCGAACGGCTCTCCCTGGAGGAGACGACGACCCTGGTCCTGGCCACGACCTGAGGCCGCGACAGCGAGCCGGGTCATGACAGCAATCGGGCGCTACTGGCCTGACAAAGGGCACAGAGGGCGAGAGGGCTAGCACGGTCAGCGTACGGTCAGCGGCCGGTCAGGGCCGGTGACCAGCCTGGCCGCATGACATCGACGATCGTGGCCGAAGGGCTGCGCAAGAGATATCGCGGGGGTGCGGTCGCGCTCGACGGGTTCGAGCTGACCGTTCCGGAGGGCATCGTGCACGGCCTGCTCGGGCCGAACGGTGCCGGGAAGACCACTGCCGTGCGGGTGTTGTCCACGCTGCTAGGGTTCGACGCCGGCCGGGCGGAGGTGGCCGGGGCCGATGTGCGGCGCGAGCCGCGGACGGTACGCGAGCGGATCGCTCTGACCGGTCAGTACGCCGCCGTCGACGACCTGCTCAGTGGCCGGCAGAACCTGGTGCTGTTCGGGCGGCTGCACCGGCTGCGCCCGCGGGAGGCCCGGCTGCGGGCCGACGAGTTGCTGGACCGTTTCGGGTTGACCGAGGCGGCCGGCCGGTCGGCGAAGGAGTATTCGGGCGGCATGCGGCGGCGGCTCGACCTGGCGGCCAGCCTGATCCGGCGCCCGCGGGTGCTGTTTCTGGACGAGCCGACCACCGGACTGGATCCGCGGAGCCGTAACCAGGTGTGGCAGGCGGTGCGGGGGCTGGTCGCCGAGGGGACGACGGTGCTGTTGACCACGCAGTATCTGGAGGAGGCCGATCAGCTTGCCGGGCGGATCTCGGTGGTGGACGCCGGCCGGGTGGTGGCCGAGGGCACCCCGGACGAGCTGAAGTCGGCGATGGGCGCGGATCGCCTCGAAGTCGTGGTCCGGGAGGCGGATCGGCTCGGTGACGCGGCGGCTCTGATCGCCGGGGTGGCCGGTGCGGCGCCGGACGTCGACGTCGATCGGCGGTTGCTGCGGGTGCCGGTCGCCGACCGGATGGGCGCGCTGACCGCGGTGCTGCACGGGCTGTCGGAGGCCGGGATCACCATCGCCGACATCGGTGTGCACCGGCCCACCTTGGACGAGGCGTTCCTGCACCTGACCAGCAACGTGGGGGTGGCGGCATGACGGCGGCGTTCGCTGACGGCCGGGTGATGGCGGGGCGGTATCTGCGGCATGTGGTGCGGGCGCCCGAGGAGATCGTCATCTACTTCGCGCTGCCGATCATGTTCGTGCTGGTCTTCGGGTACGTGTTCGGCAGCGGGATGTCGGTTCCGGGTGGTGGGCACTACCGGGAGTTCCTGATCCCGGGCGTGTTCGTGATGACCATGTTCTACGGGATCGGGGCCACCGGGACGAGTATCGCGGTCGATCTGAACCGGGGTGTGGTGGACCGGTTCCGGTCGATGCCGATCGCCCGGTCCGCGCTGATCACCGGACGGATGGCGACCGATCAGGCGCGGGCACTGCTGGAGACGACGGTGCTGATCGTCTGCGGTCTGCTGGTCGGCTGGCGCTGGCATCTCGGGGTTCCGAGGCTGCTCGCCGGGATCGGGCTGCTCCTGCTGCTGCGGCTGGCTCTGAGCTGCGTCGGGATGGCGCTCGGGATGGTCGCGAAGAACCCGGACACGGTGGCGACGATCGTGTTCCCGCTGGCTTTCCCGTTGAGTGCGGTCTCCAATGTGTTCGTGGCACCGGAACTGATGCCGGGCTGGCTGGGTGTGGTCTCCGAGTGGAATCCGGTGTCGGCGACCACGACGGCGATCCGGGAGCTGTTCGGCAACCCGGGCATCGGTTCGGACTCGTGGCCGGCCGAGCACGCGCTGCTGCTGGCGGTGGGGTGGCCACTCGCGCTGATCATGATTTTCGGACCGCTAGCCGTACGTCAGTACCGGAACCTCGGTAGTTGACGGTGTCGCGGGCGGGCGTGTCGCGGCAACGCCCGCCCGCCCGCGACTCCGGGGACCGCGCTCCGGCCGGGCGGTCCAGCTGGCCGCACTCAGGGCGGTGAGCACGGCCGGTTCAGGGTCACGCGGACCGGAACTCCGCGAGGATCCGGCGCAGGTGTACGCCGAGCAGGTCGGCCCGCACGTGCAGTTCGTCGCGCATCCGCATCGGCAGGCCGGTGATCCGCATCTGGTGCTGCAGCACCAGGTCCTCGGCGAGGACGGCCTCCTCGAACGCGACTTCCCGGGCCACCACGTCGGGTGCCGGGTCGGGGACGCCGCCGATACCGTGGAACAGCATCTTGGTGTAGACGCGGGTGCTGTCGTTCGATTCGGGCTGGGCGAAGAACAGGATCGTCTTGACCGCGCCGGCGTCCAGTTCCTCGAGGCGGAGCATGAGCTGGAACGGTGCCCGGTAGACGTAGGTGGCCCGGCGGCGCTGGCGGACCGGCCGGATCCCGGCGATCACCCCGGGGTCCTCCGGGTTGTCGAACCACTGGTCCTGCACGCTGCGGCAGCCGAACGGCTCGGTGGTCACCTCGTACCGGGCGACGGTCTTCTCCTCGGCGACGCCGAAGGTCTTGGCGTGCACGAACGGGAAGTGGGCGACATCCAGGAAGTTGTCGGCGACGACGCCCGCGGCGACCGGGGTGCGGGCCGGTTCCAGCCAGGCGCCGACGTAGTCCTGGTCGTCACTGTCGGGGTCCTCGAACAGGCTGGTCAGCGGCTCGTCGGGGGCCAGCCACAGCATGCCCCAGCGCTCTTGGACCCGTTCGTCGCGCAGCCGGTGGGTCCGGCCCAGCAGCAGGACCTGGTCCGGCGGATCGGCGGCGAGACCGACCGGATGCCAGGCTTTCCGCAGCCCGGGGTCCTCGTTGGTGAGCAGGTCGCCGGGGTCGGGGCCGGGGAGCCCGGCGGTGTCGACGTAGATCGTCCCGCCGTCGATCCGGACCGCCGGTCCACTGAGCCGGGCCCGCGGCGGCGCGGCGCCCTCCTGGGACGGCAGGGCGACGCAGGCGCCGGAGCTGTCGAACTCCCAGCCGTGGTAGGCGCAGCGCAACCGGCCGCCGTCGAGGGTCGCGGCGGAGAGCGGAACCAGGCGGTGCGGGCAGCGGTCGGCGAAGACGACCGGGTCGGCGCCGGGTTCGGGCCGGAGGATCACCAGCGGTACGCCGTTCGCGGTGACCGCCGTCGGACGGGTACCGACCTCGTGTTCCGCCGCGATCGGCAGCCATGTCATGGGGGGCAGTGTGCGCCCGCAGTGTTACGGCGAGCTGTCTTTTGCACAGCAGACAAATCACCCAAAACCGCACTTCAGGGCGTTTTCCTTGCGAAGATCAACTCCGTTGAAGTGAACTACAGCGGGGGTGGGCAGTGCGGATCGAGGACAGCGGCGGAACGCCGGTCATCAGCAGGCCGGTTCCCCGGCCCGCGCATCGGGGCCCACAGCCGGCCCATCTGCCGCCCGCGCCGTCCGGATCAGCCGCGGACCTGCCCCTCGAACTGGTCCGCCGCGACATCGCCGGGGACCGTCCCGGCGTACCGCTGATGCTCCGGATCCGGGTCCTGAACGCCGCCTCCTACCTCCCGGTCACCGCCGCCGTCGTCGACCTCCGCCATCCGGCCCCCACCGGGCCTCCGACGGAACTGCGCGGCGCCCAGGTCACCGATGCCGAGGGGTACGCCGAGTTCCGCACGGTCCACCCCGGCCGGATCGACGGCGCGGCGGTCCGGATCGACGCCTCCGTCCACGTCGGAGGCATCCTGGCGGGTGGCCGGGCGGTCACCTACGCCGGCCCGCTGTTCGTCCCGGAACAGATCGCCGCCGAGATCGTCCCCGGGCCGGCCGGCACCCCCGATCCGTGCCCGGCCGCCGGTGGCCCGCTGACCGTCGTCCCCCGGGACCGTTTCGACCTGACGGCCGGCCTGCTGGCCACCGTCACGGTCACGGTCGGAGATTGAGCCGTCCGGTTGCTCGCCGGGCGGCATGATTTTTCATGATCTCGCCGGTCACCGCCTCGAACACTGTTCACCAGGGGGTACTCCTGCGCCGACCTGGAACGATCTAGGCTGACGCGATCACTCTCAGGGGGTCGCCAGACATGCAGCACGACTCGCGGCAGGACGCCATCGCCGATGACGGCCGGTGGCAGGACGACGCGGGACGCGCCCGGCGCCGGAAGCTCTGGGCGCTGGTCGCGGCGCAGGCCGTGGTCCTGCTTCCGCTGATCTATCTGTGGATCGGGCCGGCCAGTGCCGCCGCAGCGACCGACCCGAGGCCGAACCTCGGTGCAGGGCTCGTCGGCATGGCCCTGATGGTGCTCGGGCTGCCGTGGTCGGTGTTCGTCTGTCTGCTGGACAACCGGTACGGGCTCTTCGACAGCGGTGCCCGCGACCTCTTCGTCATCGGCCCGGCGGTGCTCAACATGGCGCTCACGTCGTTCGGCGTCTGGTGGACCGGGCGCCATCCGGTCGAGGAGACCGAATGGCGGGTCCTCGACGCGGACGAGGTCGAGATCGAGGACCCGGCCGAGTCCGAGACGAAGCCCTGACCCCGCCGGATCAGCCGGCCGCGTCGCGGTTGCGGCGCCGTCCCGCCGCCGAGGCGGGCGTGAGCTGGGACGCCGCGGACAGGGTGCGGGTGGACCAGCGCATCGCATCCAGGGACAGGCCGGCCAGGTCACCGCTGCCCCATTCGCCGTCCTCGTAGGCCCGGACCGCTGTCAGGATCTCCCCCAGCCGGCCGGTGCCGCGGGTGAGCGCGTCCGACACCTCGGTGGTGAGCGGCAGCTGTTCGGCCATCGCGGCGGGGGTCATGCTCATCAGCCCGGCCATCCCGGTGACCAGGCCGGCCACGAAGGCCGCGCCCGGGTCGGCCCGGAACCGCGGGGCCAGGTTCTCGCACAGCCGGGCCTGGGTCAGGGCGGTGAGCAGTTGTTGCTCGGAGGCCTCGGCGGCGTCGTCGACGACCATCAGGGTGGCCCAGCGGCGGATCCGGTTCAGGCCGACGAGCATGACCGCCTGCCGGACCGAGGAGATCCGGCTGACCACCCCGGCGGCGACCGAGTTGCTGACCCGCAGCACCCGCAGCGCCAGAGCGGGGTCGCTGACGATGATCGAGGTGACCTTGTCCATCGGCACGTCGGGCGACATCAGTGCGGCGACGAGTTCCAGCCGGCGCATCCGGGACGGGGACAGGCTGGGGGCACTGAGGACCTGGGGGCGGCTCAGCGCGTACCCCTGGCGCAGTTCCATGCCGTAGCGGTCGGCGATGGCGACCTCGGCGGCCGTCTCCAGCCGTTCGGCGACCAACTGGATGCCGGGGTGCTCGCGGCAGGCGGCGACGATCTCACCGAGGCGGCTCAGGTCGCCGTCGAGGAGGTCCAGTTTCACGTAGGAGGCGAGGCCGAGCAGCCGTTCGTGGCCGGATCCCCAGACGAAGTCGTCGAGCGCGATCTTGTAACCGGCCTCGGCCAGGGCGGTGATCCCGGCGATCACCTCGTCGTCGACGTCGACGGTCTCCAGGACTTCGAGGACCACCTGTTCGGGACCGAACGGCAGCGGGAGCTGCCCGGTCACGAACTCGCGGGTGAGGTTGATGAAACACGGCCGGTTGCCGGCCACTTCAGCGATGCCGAACTCGGTGAACGCGTTCACCATGACGGTGCTGGTGGCATAGGTGTCCTGCCGGCCCGACTCGACGGCGTCCATCCGGCCGCGGAAGAGCAGCTCGTACGCCACCACGTCGCCGTTCGCATCGAAGATCGGCTGACGGCCGACGTGCACCGCGTCCAGCACCGGGATTCCCACGCTGGTGCCATCGGCATGAGAAATGCCCGACTTAACTAATCGGGCCCGCGAAACACGACCGAAACGGAGGCTTCCCCGGGGCGGGTCCCCGTGTTGGGATGAGACTACCGTCACAGATCATCGGTAAGAAGGGTTCCACCGCATGCTCAACCTCTCCGTTCTGCTGGAGGACAGCGCCCGCCGGCACCCGGAGCGCGCGGCCGTGGTGCTCGGCCCGCAGCGGCTGACCTACGCCCAGGTGGACGCCGCGGCGAACCAGGTGGCCGCCCTGCTCGTGTCGCGTGGCATCCGGCCCGGCGACAAGGTGGCGCTGACCTGCCCGAACCTGCCGTACTTCCCGATCGTCTACTACGGCATCCTGAAGGCGGGCGCGGTGGTCGTACCACTGAACGTCCTGCTCAAGGGCCGGGAGATCGCCTACCACCTGAAGGACTCCGGCGCGATCGCCTACCTCTGTTTCCAGGGCACCCCGGAGCTGCCGATGGGCGCCGAGGGCTTCGCCGGGTTCAGTGAGACTCCGGGCACCGAGCACTTCCTGATGATCACCGCGGACCCGGCGGCCCCGTCGCCGATCGAGGGTGTGGAGACTCTGGGCGCGGCGCTGGCCGGACAGCCTGCGGCCTTCTCGACGGTGCTGCGGGACGAGTCCGACGCGGCGGTGATCCTCTACACCAGTGGCACGACCGGCCAGGCCAAGGGCGCCGAGCTGTCCCACTCGAACCTGATCCTCAACGCGCTGACCTGCAACCGGCTCTTCGGCAGCCAACCGGCCACCGACACCCATCTGCTGGTGCTGCCGCTGTTCCACTCGTTCGGCAGCACGGTCAACATGAACGCTGGTTTCGCCACCGCCGCGACCCTGGTGCTGCTCCCCCGGTTCGAGGCGAAGGCAGCGGTCCAGCTGCTGCAGAGTGAGGACGTGACGTTCTTCGCCGGCGTCCCGACCATGTACTGGGGGCTGCTCAACGCGCTGACCGAGACCGAGGGCGTGGACGTCGAACGGATCGCGGCCAACATGCGGGTCGCCGTCTCCGGTGGCTCCAGCCTGCCGGTGGAGATCATCCGGGCGGTCCGGGAACGGTTCGGCGTCACCATCCTGGAGGGGTACGGCCTCTCCGAGACCTCGCCGGTGGCGACCTTCAGTGACCCGCACAGTGAGCCCCGGCCGGGTTCGATCGGTGTGCCGGTCTGGGGTGTCGAGGTCAAGCTGATCGACCCGGAGTGGAACAGCATCGACGATCCGGACGAGATCGGCGAGATCGCGATCCGCGGGCACAACATCTTCCGCGGCTACATCGGCCGGCCCGAGGCGACCGCCGAAGTGATGCGGGACGGCTGGTTCAAGACCGGCGACCTGGCCCGCCGCGACTCCGACGGCTTCTACTACATCGTCGACCGGGCCAAGGACATGATCATCCGGGGTGGTTTCAACGTCTACCCGCGGGAGATCGAGGAGGTCCTGATCACCCACCCGGCGGTCTCGCTCGCGGCGGTGATCGGCGTGCCGCACCAGAGCCACGGTGAGGAGGTCAAGGCGTTCGTGATCCTCGCGCCGGGTGCCTCGGCCACCGAGGACGAACTGATCGCCTGGGGTAAGGATCAGATGGCCTCCTACAAGTACCCGCGTATCGTCACGATCGTCGCATCGCTGCCGATGACGGCTACCGGGAAGCTGCTCAAGCGCGAACTCAGCTGACCCGCGGAACTGTCGGACGGCAGTCGTACACTCCTGCTCGATCGCTTGCGCCAGTGACGCACAGTGGACGTGCGATCCCAGAGCGAGAGGGCACCCTAGTGACTGCGGTACAGGCGCCACCTCAGGTGGCGTTACGACGGCTCGCCGGCCTGCGGCACACCTCGCCCGGCCGGCTGCAACTGATGCTGGCCGTCCTGCTGGCCCTGGCCTGCTTGGCCGGGCTGGTGACCGGTCTCACCGCATGGTCGGCCGGCACCGGCACCGCCGATCTGCGGGACCGGGCCCAGCCGCTGCTGGCCGAGGCCGAGACGATCCACTCGTCGCTGGCCGACGCGGACACCACCGCCGCGCTGGCGTTCCTCACCGGCGGCCTGGAGCCCCCGGCGCTCACCGCCCGGTACGACAAGGATCTGGCCGACGCCGCCACCGCTCTGACCTCGGCCGCCGGCCGGGTGCCCGGCGACGGGCCGGCCGCCGCGGCGATCCGGGCCGTGTCGACCGGCCTCACCGACTACGCCGCGCTGGTCGCGACCGCCCGGGCCCTCAACCGGCAGGGCAAACCGGTCGGTGCCGCCTACCTGTCGACCGCCTCCAAGCTCAACCGGGAGACGCTCCAGCCGCAGGCCGAGGTCCTGTTCCGGCAGGCCCGGCACGAGGCCGAGGCGGGTTACACCAGCTCCCGCAGCAGCTGGTGGCTGACCCTGCTGGGGGTGCTGATCGCGGCCCTGGCGGTGACGCTGATCGTGACGCAGACCCACCTGAGCCGCAGCACGCACCGCACGTTCAACCTGCCGCTGGTGACCGCGTCCGCGCTCACGCTGCTGCTGCTGGCGGGGGCCGCCGTGGTCTTCGCGCACCAGCGGTCCCAGCTCACCGCCGCCGGCCGGGAGGGGTCGGCGCCGGTCGACACGCTGGCCGAGATACGGATCCTGGTGCTGCGCGAGCGGGCCGACGAGGCACTCACCCTGGCCGCCCGGGCCGGCAGTGGCGCGCTGGAGGCGGAGTTCACGTCGATCCGCGGCCGGGTGACGTTCGGCGGCCCGGAACTCGACGGTGTGCGTGACCTGATGGGCACCGCGACGGGGCAGCACGACACGTACGTGAGCCTGCATGAGAAGATCCGCTCGCTGGACGACGGCGGCGACTACGAGGGTGCGGTGCGGCTGGCCGTCGGCGACGAGACGACGAACGCGTTCGACCAGCTCACGAAGACCCTGGACGAAGCCTCGGCGGACCGGCGCGCGGCCTTCGACGGCCGGATCGAGTCGGCCGGGCGGGGACTGGGCTCGCTGACCGTGCTGGGGCCGTTGCTGGCCCTGGTGATCTGTCTGTTCGCGGTGATCGGCCTGCGGGCCCGGCTGGAGGAGTACCGGTGAGACGACTTGCTCTGGTCTGCTCCGCCCTCCTGCTCGCCGGATTGACCGCGTGCACGGACTCCCCCATCAAGGAGACGACGGCGCGAACCGATCCGTCAGCGGCAGCCACCAGTGCGGCCCCGAAGGCACCGGAGACCTGTGACGCCCGCGCCAGCTTCCGGCCCACCCAGGGGGTGCGGATGCCGGCCGGCAGCTACATGCAGGAGATCCGCAAGCGGGGCCGGCTGGTTCTCGGCACCACCCAGGACACCCTGCTGTTCAGCTCGCGGGACCCGTTCACCGGCCGGATCGAGGGCTTCGACGTCGACATGGGCCGCGAGATCGCCGAGGCGATCTTCGGTGATCCGGACAAGCTGGAGATCCGGGTCGTTCCCCGGTCGAACCGGGTGAACGCGGTCGTCGACGGCGATGTCGACCTGGCCATCAGCACGATGACCACCAACTGCGCCCGCTGGGAGCTGGTCGACTTCTCCACGGTCTACTTCGAGGCGGGCCAGCGGGTGCTGGTCGGCAAGGACTCGGCCGTGACGAAGATCGAGGACCTGGGGAAACGCCCGGTCTGCGCGGCCACCGGCTCCACCTCGCTGGAGAACATCGCGAAGGTCAGCACCGGGCCGGTCCCGGTGGCGCGCGCCGACTTCGGTGAGTGCCTGGTCGCCTTCCAGCTGGGTGAGGTGGACGCGATCTCCACCGACGACACGATCCTGGCCGGGCTGGCGACCCAGGACCCGTACGCCAAGGTGGTCGGCCCGAAGTTCACCTCCGAGCCGTACGCGGCGGCGGTCGCCAAGGGGCATCCCGAGTTCACCGAGTTCGTCAACGCCGTGTTCGAGCGGCTGCGCAGCGACGGCACCTGGCAGAAGATCTACGACAAGTGGCTGACCACGCCGGCCCCGCAGCCACCGGCGGCGAAGTACCGATGAGTACGACGACCGCCGACACCGAACTGGCCCGGCTGACCAGTGCCGTCGCCGCCATCGCCACCAACCTGGTGGAGCTGGACCAGAACCCGGACCGTCAGGAGCTGGGCCGGATCACGCTGACCGGGCGCACCGCGACCGCCTGGGCCGACGCCTCGGACGCTCTGGAACGCCTCTGGCAGGGGCACCGGCAGCTGACCGAGGTGATCACCCGGGCCGAGGCGCTGCGCGGGCAGCGGCGGATGAACGACGCCGACCGGGACGCCTACCGGCATCAGGTGCTCGGCCCGTCGATCACGCTGTCCACCGCGACGGTGCCGCTGGCGCAGCGCGGGCTGCTCGGCGCGGGACAGGTCGTCGCCACCTGCACACCGGCCGAGCTGTTGTCGGCGATGGAGTCGTCGTTCCGGACCGCGGTCGCCGTGGTGTCCGGTGCCGGGGAGGCGTGGCGCCGGGGGGTGCCGGCCGCCGCCGAGGCCGCCGACACGCTGCAGCGGGTCCGGGACCTGACCCGGCAGGCCGGGGCGGGTGCGGCGGACCGCCTGCTCGACGAGGCCGACCGGCTGCTCGGCGGCATCACCCGGGTCCTGTTGTCCGATCCGCTGGGCGCCGACCTGACCGGGCTGGCCGACGTCAGGAGCCTGGTGGACCGGGCGGACGCGGAGCGGACGTCGGCGGCCGAGTTGCAGGCGTCGCTGGCCCAGCGGCTGCGGGACGCGCGGGTGCTGCTGGCCGACTTGGACGCGGCGCAGCGGGCGGCCGGCGAAACGAGCGACGCCGCGGCCGGGCGGTTCCCCGACGACCAGATCATCGCGGTACGCATGACGGATCCGCGTCCGGAGCTGGCCGCGATCGACGCGCTGGCCGCCGCCGGGCACTGGGCGCTGATCAGCCCCCGGTTGTCGGCGTGGCGCCGGCAGGCCACCGACCGGCTGGCCGCACTGCGGGACGCGTCGGCGCGCAACGCCGCCCTGTTGACCGAGCGTAACGAGCTGCGCGGGCGGCTCGACGCGTACCGGGCCAAGGCTCTGCGCCGTGGTCTCGGTGAGGATCCGGTTCTCGGCCCGCTCGCCGAGGCCGCCCGTGACCGTCTGCACCAGGCTCCGTGTGATCTGCCGGCGGCACGGTCCGCCGTCGACGCGTACCAGGACGCGCTCTCCGCCACGATCGCCGCCCGGGAGGCCCGATGACCAACTGCCAGCGTGACGACTGCTCCGGCACGATCGAGGACGGCTACTGCGACTACTGCGGACTGGCGCCGGTGGCCGAACCCAGCACACCGGCGGTAAAGCCGGTAGTGAAGGCGGACGACGGTAAGTGCCGCCGGCCGGGCTGTGACGGGGCGATCGAGGACGGCTACTGCGACACGTGTGGGCTGGCGCCCGCCGCCACCGCGACGAAGGCCACCAAGGGTTCGGCTCGGAGCAGTGCTCTGTCCAGTCGTACCAGCAGGGGGTCCTCTCGCACCGGAACCTCTCGCACCGGATCGGCCCGCCGCTTCGGCGGCGGCCTGGTGGACATCGCACCGATCCGGCAGGCGGACCCGGCGACCGCGGTGATGGCGGTGGCCGAGGTGCCGGAGTCGAAACGGTACTGCGCCAAGTGCGGCAACGCGGTCGGCCGGGCCCGCGGCGATCGGGAGGCCCGCCCGTCGGGGTACTGCCCGAGCTGCGGCGAGGCGTTCAACTTCACCCCAAAGCTGACCAAGGGTGACCTGGTCGCCGGGCAGTACGAGGTGGTCGGCGCGCTCGCGCACGGCGGCCTGGGCTGGATCTACCTGGCCGCCGACAAGAACGTCTCGGACCGCTGGGTGGTACTCAAGGGCCTGCTCAACTCACGTGACGAGGACGCTCTGGCGGCGGCGGTGGCCGAACAGCGGTTCCTGGCCGAGGTCGAGCACCCGAACATCGTCAAGATCTACAACTTCGTCGAGCACGACGGCGCCGGTTACATCGTGATGGAGTTCGTCGGCGGCAAGTCGCTCAAGGACGTGCTCAAGGAGCGCCGGGTCAACGGTGTGGTCAGCCCGCTGCCGGTGGAGCAGGCCCTGGCGTACGTGCTGGAGATCATGCCCGCGTTCGGTTACCTGCACGACCGTGGGCTGATCTTCTGCGACTTCAAGCCGGACAACGTGATCCAGTCCGGCGACCAGATGAAACTGATCGACCTCGGCGGTGTCGTGCACATCGACGACGAGGACGCGGCGATCTACGGCACCGTCGGCTACCAGGCGCCGGAGATGGCCGCGCAGGGGCCGTCGCCGCAGTCCGACCTCTACACCATCGGCCGGACCCTGGCGGTGCTCACCACCGACTTCCGCGGGTACCAGAGCACGTTCGCCGACAGCCTGCCGGACCGTGGCGACTTCGAGGCGTACTCCCGGCACGAGTCTTTCTACCGGCTGCTGCGGCGGGCCACCCGCACCGACCGGGACGAGCGGTTCGGTGACGCGGCCGAGATGGCCGAACAGATGCTCGGAGTACTGCGGCAGGTCCTCGCGGCCAGTGGCACCCCGCATCCGGCGGTGTCCCGCTGGTTCACCGGGGAGCTGCGCACCGACCTGCGCGACGACCGGGCCCGCTGGCAGGACCTGCCGACACCGCTCGTCGATCTCAGCGACCCGGCGGCGGGCCTGCTCGCGTCGATCACCGCCGCCGACCCGAAGACGGTCCTGGCGCAGCTGGCCAGCGCCCCGCAGGATTCGGTGGAGGTGCTGCTGCGGCGGCTGCGGGCGTTCGTCGATCAGGGTGACGCGGCGAAGGCGGCCGAGGTCCGCGACGAACTGGGCCGGGAGTCCGCGGACTGGCGGATCGACTGGTACGACGGCCTGCTCGCCCTGTCCACCGGTGACTTCCCGCGGGCTCGGCAGAGGTTCGACGCGGTGTGGTCGGCGCTGCCCGGCGAACTGGCCCCGCAGCTGGCTCTCGGCATGACCGCCGAGCTGGCCGGCGACGCGGCAGCGGCGTGCGCCCACTACGACGTGGTCAGCCGCACCGACCCGGCCTACACGACGGCCGCCGCCGGACTGGCCCGCTGCCGGCTGGCCGGCGGCGACCGGGCCGGGGCGGTCGAGGCGTACAGCCGGGTGCCGGGCACCTCGTCGGCCTACTCGAGTTCGCAGATCGGCGCGATCCGGGCCCTGGTCCGGGCCCATCAGTCGGCGGTCGTGGACGTGGACTCGCTCGCCACCGCGGCCGGGCTGATCGCCCGCCTCGAGGTGGAGGCGGCTCAGCTCGCGGCACTGCGGGCCGAGTTGCTGGAACAGACCCTGCGGACCATCGGCGGGGGTGCGGCCATCGACACACCGGTGCTGGCCACGGTGATCGGTGGTACCCCGGCGGAGAAGGCGCCGGAACGTGACGTGCGGTTCGCGCTGGAGTCGGCATACCGAGAGATGGCCCGGGCCACACACGGCGCGGAGAAGATCCGCCTGGTAGACCTGGCGAACGCGGTACGCCCGCGGACGCGGACGTGAGAGAGGCGGGACCCGCACCGATGATCGTGACCGAATGCACCTCGTGCGACGAGGAGCGTGCCGGCGGCGCGTCCTTCTGCGAGGCGTGCGGGCGTAAACTCGCCGAAACCTCCGAACCCACTTCCGAACCCGAGCCGCCGGCGGCTAAAAAGGACTGTGCGCGCTGTGGGGCGGCCGGTTCCGTGGGCGACGACGGGTATTGCGAGGAATGCGGCATGATGGCCGGCCGATCGCGTGATCATCTGGAGGCCGACGGCGGCCCCTCGGGCGCCGCGGTGAGCGACCGCGGCCGCCGCCACCATCGCAACGAGGACGCGATGTGGCTGGCCGTCGGGGTGGAGGCCGCCGACGTGGTGGTCTGTGACGGGGTCTCGGCCTCGTTCGACCCGGACGCCGCGTCGGACATCGCCGTCCGCGCCGCCGGCGAGCTGCTGGCCGGTGCCCGCCACCCGGACGAGCCGCTGCCCGGTGACGACGGCAACCCGGACCAGACCGCCGAGTTGGAAGGGCTGGAGCGCCCGCTCGGCGCGCTGGGCCTGGCCGGTGCGGTGTCGCACGCGATCGCCGGTGCGGCGGCCGCGGTGGCGTCGCTGGCGCACACCGGCGATCCGCGCCGGGCCGCCGCGAACCCGGCCTGCACGATCATCGCCGCCGCGGTCCGTGGCCCGCACGTGGGCTACGGCTGGGTCGGCGACAGCCGGATCTACTGGCTCGGCCCGGACGGCCCGGCACAGCAGCTCACCGAGGACGACTCGTGGGCCGCCCACGTGATCTCGCTGGGCGTCGACCCGGTGACCGCGATGAACGACCCGAAAGCGCACGCGATCACCGCCTGGCTGGGCGCCGACGCCGGGCCGGTGGCGCCGCGGGTGCGGTCGTTCACCGCCGCCGAGCCGGGTCATCTGGTCCTGTGCAGCGACGGTCTGTGGAACTACCTGCCCGACGCGGCCGAGTTCGGCTCGGTCGTCCGGGACTGCCTGGACACCGCGAACTCCCTGCTCGGGGCGACCCGGGCGCTGGTCGCCTACGCCAACGCGGCGGGCGGCGGGGACAACATCACGGTCGCGCTGATCCCGGTGCGGCCGGTTGAACCGAAGACGCCGGATCCCGAGACCACCGAACTGCCGTAAGGAGTCCCGACCGTGAGTTACACCGCCGAGGCCTTCCAGAACGAATACCTCGCCCTGGGCGCCCGTGAAGTCAACGCGATCGTGACGGTGACGTCGACCGGTGGCGAGGGCGGCCGCCGGACCGGTGGCGCGACCGAGATCATCATTGTCGACGCGTCCGGATCGATGCAGGCCGAGGGCCGGATCGCCGCTGCCCGGCAGGCCGCGAAAGCCGCCGTCGAGTGCATCGACGACGGTGTCCACTTCGCGATCATCGCCGGGGTCAGTACCGCCCAGCAGCTCTTCCCCGGTCCGGGTGAACTGGCGGTCTCCTCGCCGCAGACCCGGGCGCAGGCCGAACACGCGATCGACCGGCTGCAGGCCAACGGCGGCACAGCGATGGGCGCCTGGCTGCTGCTGGCCGGTCAGCTGTTCGCGCAGCGGCCGGGCGATATCAAACACGCCATCCTGCTGACCGACGGCGACAACGGCGAGCGGCAGGGTTACCTGGAGACGGTCCTCGAACAGATCAAGGAGTCGTTCGTCTGCGACTGCCGGGGGGTCGGCGCCAGCTGGAAGGTCGCCGAACTGCGCAAGATCGCCGACAAGATGCTGGGTACGGTCGACATCGTCGCCAAACCGGCCGAGCTGACCGCCTCGTTCCAGCAGATGATCACCGCGGCGATGGGCAAGACCAGCGCCGATGTGCAGCTCAAGGTGTGGACGCCGGTGAACGCCACGGTCCGGTTCGTCAAGCAGGTGGAACCGGTGGTCGCCGACCTGACCGGCAAGCGCGCCGAGGACGGGCCGCGGGCCGGCCGTTACCCGCTCGGCTCGTGGGGCCAGGAGAGCCGCGACTACCACATCTGCGTCGACGTGCCGGCCGGTGGCGCCGGTGACGAGATGCTCGCCGCCCGGGTGCACGTGATGGAGGGCGACACCGAGCACGCCCGTGGCCTGATCCGGGCGGTGTGGACCGACGACACCGCGCTGTCCACCCGGATCAACCGGCAGGTCGCCCACTACACCGGGCAGGCCGAGCTGGCCGACGCGATCCAGGAGGGCATCGCCGCGCGGGAAGCCGGAGACGACCGGACCGCGACCATCAAGTTCGGCCGGGCCGCGCAGCTCGCGCACGCCAGCGGCAACAAGGCCACCGAGGAGTTGCTGGCCAAGGTGGTGGACATCGAGGACCCGGTGACCGGTACGGTCCGGCTGCGCCGCAAGGTGGCCGTCGAGGACGAGATGGCCCTGGACACCCGGTCGACCAAGACCGTGCGCGTGGGGCGGGGGCAGTGAGCACGTACCCCTGCCCGAAGGGTCACGCCTCCGGCGAGCCCGACTTCTGCGACACCTGCGGCACCCGGATCGAGGGTTCGGCCCCGGCCACCATCCTCATCCAGGCGCCGCCCTCGCTGGTCACCGCCCCGCCGAAGGAGAAGTGCCCGAACTGCGGTTATCCCCGCAGCGGGCCGTTCCGGTTCTGTGAGGACTGCGGGTTCGACCACAACACCGGCCGGGTCCCGCAGATCGACGCGCCCACGCCGGTCGCGGCCCCGGCCGGGCCGTGGACCGCGACGGTGGTGCCGGATCAGGAGTTCTTCGCGCTCAACGACATCGAGGGTGTCGTCTTCCCGGCGGGCACCCTGCCGCAGATCGTCACGCTGGTGCCGCCGCAGGTGCGGATCGGGCGCAAGAGCACGTCGAAGGGCACCGACCCGGAGATCGACCTGGCCGCCGAACCCTCCGACCCGGGCGTGTCGCACAGCCACGCGCTGCTGACGCTGAGCATCGACGGCGCGTGGCTGGTCTCCGACGTCGGCTCGTCGAACGGCACCTGGATCAACGACGAGGACCAGCCGCTGGGCGCAGGCCGGTCCCGCACCTTGAAAGACGGTGACCAGGTCCACGTCGGCGCGTGGACCACGATCACCCTGCACGCCCCTTAGGCCAGGGCTCCGAAGGCCGCGGCGACCACGTCGGCGTCGCGGCCGGACAGCGCCGCGCCCGGGCCGGGCACGGTCCGGCCGTCCAGCCCCCGGTAGTAGCCGCCGGCCTCGGTGACGATCAGCGAGGTGGCGGCGAAGTCCCAGATCTGGCCGCCGGTCTGCAACGACAGGTCCAGGTCGCCGCGGGCCACCAGCAGGGCCGGCTGCAGCGGCCATTCCCGCTCGTCGGCGGCCTCGAAGAGGGCGGTGAAGGGTTCCCGGCCCCAGTGCGGCACCACCCCGAGCCGGGTGTCGGCGAGCGCCGGAGTGGGGCCGTCCGCGACGTGGATGCGCTGCTCGTCCACGATCTCGGTACCCCGTACGACCGCTTCGAAGGCTCCTCCGCCGCGCACCGCCCACCAGATGCGGCCCTGCGCCGGAACCGCCGCCACCCCGACGGTGATCTCGCCGTGGTCCTCCAGTGCGATCAGAACCAGCCAGCGGTCGTCACCCTCGACGAACAGGTGGGTGCCGTCGATCGGGTCGATGATCCAGCGGCGGCCCTCGGTGCCGAGGGTCTCGCCGTGCTCCTCACCGAGGATGGCGTCGCCGGGGCGGGCCTCGGTGAGCACCTCGCGGATCCGGTCCTCGACGGCGCGGTCGGCGGCGGTCACCACCGAGCCGTCCTTCTTGAGCTCCCGGGGCAGCTCCGCGAGGGCCGCGAAGTGCCGCAGTGCGACGGCGGAACCCGCGAGAGCGGCTTCCAGGGCCAGGTTCAGGTCGTCTGCCACGTTTCCCATCCTGCCCTCGCCGGGCACTCCAGGTTGCCCGGTGACCCTAGAAATTCACCGGAACATGGCTCGTGAGCGTCGCCACGCGGCCCTGACGCCCGGTGCGGGCTTCGGGCAAGATCAACGACAACGGCGATTTGCCGGTACGGGTGAGCGAAGCCCCGCCATAGGAGGCCATATGACATCCAGCACCGCCCCCGCCCTCTCCTGCGCCGCTCCCGAACACGAGCAGCGGCTGCTGGCCGAACTGAGCAAGGACACCCCCGCCTCGTTCGGTGCCATGTTCCTGGGGCGCGCCACCCGTACCCCCGCCGCTGTCGCCTATCGCAGCCCCGGGACCGGCAGCGAGTGGATCGCGCACACCTGGGGTGAGGCCGCGGCAGCGGTCCGGGAGATCGCGGCCGGCCTGATCGCGCACGGCCTGCGCCCCGAACAGCGGGTGGCGATCGCCGCCGCCACCAGCGTCACCTGGATCGAGGCGGACTTCGGCGTGATGTGCGCCGGCGGGGCGACCACCACGGTCTACCCGTCGTCGGCGCCGGCGGAGGTCGAGCACATCCTCACCGACTCGGGCAGCCGGTTCGCGTTCGCCGAGGACGCCGCTCAGCGCGACAAGGTGGCCCCCTATGTGGAGCAGGTGTTCCTCTTCACCGAACTGGACGAGCTGCGTGCTCGCGGCCGGGCCGCCCTGGACGAGGATCCGGAGCTGGTGGACCGGACCACCGCGGCGGTCGGGCCGGACCACCTGGCCACGCTGATCTACACGTCCGGCACTACCGGGCTGCCGAAAGGCGTCCGGATCAACCACAGTGCCTGGGTCTATCAGGGACTGGCCATCGAGGCGATGGGGATCGTGCGGCCGGACGACGTCGGCTACCTGTGGCTGCCGTTGTCGCACGCGTTCGGCAAGGCGCTGCTGTCCTGTCAGATCTCGATCGGTTTCGAGTTCGCGGTGGACGGTGACACCACGCGGATCGTGGACCGGCTCGCCGAGGTGCGCCCGACCATCATGCCGGCCGTGCCGCGGATCTTCGAGAAGGTGTACGCCGGCGTGCACGCCCAGGTCGGCGGGGGTCTGAAGGGGCGGCTGTTCGCGCTCGCGGTCAAGGCCGGGCACACCAACCCGCTCGCCGACGTGCTGCTGGCGAAGGTGCGGGCCCGGTTCGGTGGCCGGATGCGCTACTTCATCTCCGGCGCCAGCGCCCTCGATCCGGGCATCGCGGCCTGGTTCGGCGCGCTGGGCCTGCCGATCGCAGAGGGGTACGGGCTGACCGAGTCCTGCGCCACCACCGTCTTCAACCGGCCGGACGCTCCGGAGTACGGCACGGTCGGCCGCCCGTTGCCCGGCACCGACGTGCGGATCGCCGACGACGGTGAGGTTCTGCTGCGCGGGCCCGGCATGATGAGCGGCTACCACGGCCTGGAGTCGATCCTGGTCGACGGCTGGCTGCCGACCGGCGACATCGGCGAGATCACCGCACGCGGCTCTCTGAAGATCACCGATCGCAAGAAGGACCTGATCAAGACCTCGACCGGGAAGTACGTGGCCCCGTCGGCGATCGAGGCGAAACTCAAGGCGCTCTGCCCCGCCGTCGGCCAGGTCCTGGTGCACGGCGACCGGCGCAAGTTCGTCTCCGCGCTGATCGACCTGGACGAAACGGTGACCCGGACGCCCGAGGTGGAGGCCGAGATCGCCCGCTGCGTGAAGGAGCTGAACACCGGCCTCAACCCGTGGGAGACGATCAAGAAGTACGTGATCGTCGATGAACACTTCGATGTCGAGAGTGGACTGCTGACCCCCTCGATGAAGCTGCGCCGGCGAGCGGCCGAGGAACGTTACCAGTCGCAATTGAACGCTCTCTACGCGTAAGGTCTCGATCATGCATCGCAGCCGCCTGTTCGGGCTCTTCATCGACACTCCGGCCGCCGACACGCCCGCCGCGGCGACGTTCTGGGCCGGAGCGTTCGGCACCACCGCCCAGCCGGTCCCCGGCGAGGAGGAGTTCATCGCCCTCCACGAAGCCTTCCCGGGCCTGGCCGTGGACGTGCAGTCGGTCGATGACGCGCCCCGCTACCACCTCGACATCGAGACCGACGACGTCGAAGCCGAGACCGCCCGGCTACTCGGGCTCGGCGCGGCGGTCGTCGCCGACCACGGCGGGCACAAGACGCTGCGTGCACCCGGCGGTCACCTGCTGTGTGTGGTCCCGATCCAGAGCGATCAGCGGCTGTTCGACACCTCAGCACGGCCCTGGCCTGCGTGAACCCGGCTTGCGTCCCCCTCTAGGATCGTCGATGCGTCGATCCACGGGGAGAAGCCATGAAGCCGTACCGTCCTGTTCTGCTCGCCATATCCGTCGTTCTGCTGGCCGGCGGCTGCACGACACCGTTGCTGCCGCCGCTGCCCGCGCCGGGGTCCGGGTCCGGGTCGGGCTCCTCGCCCGCCGCGGTTGCCTCCGCCGCGCCGTCGCCGTCCGGCCCCGACGCGAAGCAGCAGTTCGTGGCCGCGCTGGAGAAGACGCGGGCCACCGGCTACCGGTTCGCGGTCAGCGGTGACGCCGTCGACAGCCAGAAGGTCACCGGCTCGGGCTCGTACGACCCGAAAGCCAAGAAGATCAGCGTCACCCAGAAACTCAGCGGCGGCGGCAAGAAGACCGAGCAGGGCCAGCGCATCGTCGTCGGCACCGACCTGTTCTCCCGCACCAAGAACGGCGAGACCTGGGTCCGGCTCAATCTGAAACGGGTCAAGAAGACTTCGCTCTACTACTACGACATGACCGACCCGACCGGTCTCACCCGCTTCACCCAGTCCGTCGACACGGTCCGCAGCACCGGCGCCAACTCGTTCGCCGGTCGCCTCGACATCGAAGGCGACAAGTTCAACGAGGGCTTCCTGCCGGTCGGCACCCCGGCCATCTCGGTGTGGCTCGGCGGCAGCGCCCAGTTCACCGCGACCACGAACGCCGCCGGCTGGGTGACCGCCATCAACGTCGACATCCTGGACGACAAGAAGACGCTGAAGATGACCACGAAGCTCAGCAACCACGGCCGCAGCCAGGGCATCAAGAAGCCGTCCGGCTACGGCGAGGCGATGGACTTCTACTACGACAAATAGCCGGCGCCCCGGCCCACCACCGCGGTCAGCCTTCCTGTGCGCCGGGTCCGGGTGCAACTCACACCCGGACCCACCACACGCCACGCCACCATATTTCAGAGGCCGCTTCCACCAGGAGGCCGCTTCCCTCAAAGGCCGTCGAACAGATCGGCTGCCCGGGTGGCCCTCAGCAGCCAGCGCAGATGCGGCTGTGGCGCCAGCAGATGACAGGTGGCCTGCCGGGATTCCGCCACCCGGTGTGCCGCCACCAGCATCCGCAGGCCGGCCGCGTCGCAGAAGTCGACCCCGGCCACATCGATGTGGATCTGCCGGACCGGCACGGACAGGCCGATCAGGTCATACACCCGGGTCATGTCGTAGAGCTGGGTCTGCAACGCCTCCACCGACATCGCGTCGAGGCTCCCGCGCAGCGTGATCAGCAGGCGGTCGCCCGCCCGTTCCCCGTCGATCCTGGTCCCGCTCGCGTTCACCATCGGCTCCTCCGCTCCGGCCCGGACCACCAACCGGGCCGGCGTCCCACTCACCCGCACATCGACATCCCCGACCGGAACCACGTCCCCGCGTCCCGGTCGGCCCCTTCGTCTGGGCCCACGTCCCGTTCCCGCTCCGCATGGCCCTCCGAACGGACCGACGTCCCGCACCCGCTCCGCATGACCCTCGGCACGGGACAACGTTCCGCTCGTCGTCACAGCGGTTCCGCCGGGCGGGCCCGGACGATGGCCCACACCAGCTTCCCGGAACGGGCCGGAAGGGCGCCCCACGCCGACGCCGCCGCCCCGACGATCCGCAGGCCCAGGCCTCGATCGGTCAGGGACGGACCGAGCGGGCCCGTCACCGGGTCACGCATTCTCGGCAGCACCGGGTCACCGTCGTAGACGGCGAGATGAAGAGCGGCCACGGCGCTGCCTCCGCGGACGGACACCACCACTTCGATGTCGGTACCCGCGTGCTCGGCCGCGTTCACCACCAACTCGGAGATGATCAGCCGGGAGCGCTCCCCCAGATGGTCCAGGCCCCAGCCGGCACACGCCTCGGTCACCAGCGACCGGGCCTGCACCGCCGCACCCGGGTCCGGCGGCAGTGCCAGGTGCAGCCGGTCCGGCAGCGGATGCGGCCCGGTCAGCGCCGCCCGAGCCTGCGGCACCGTCGCGTAGAGCACCAGCCAGTCCCGCGCCCCCAGCCGCCGCAGCCGCCGGGCCAGAGCTTCCCTCGCCGGCAGGCAGACCGCCACCGCGATCGGCGGCTCCAGGGCCGCACCCTGCGCGCACGCGGTCAGCCAGAGTGGAGCACTGACCGCTTGCGGATCCCGGAGCCGGTGCAGGTCGATGATCAGCCCGGCGGGATGTTCGGCGAGGCACTTGTCCAGCACCGTCCGGGCCTGCGCGGAGAGCGTACGATCCCAGCCACCCCACACCGACAACTCGATGACCGCGGTGTCCGCGTCGATGACGGCCAGCACGGAATCCGCCACCGCGTCACCGGACCACCCGATCAGATGCGGTGAGCCCGCGCTCATATCCCCTTCTCCCGGGCTTTCCGGCGACTCGAGGTTCACCGCCCAGCCGCGACAACGATTCCCCTGGTTCCCATCTCGTGGCCCCACCAGGCCCGCTTTACGAACCTCACGAACCCGCCAGGTTCCCTCTCGTGAAGCCCCGCCAGGCATCACGGGGACCTCGACCGGCTCCCGCCTCGATCCGCGAGACAGAACCTGCCGCCGTCGCAATTCTTGATTTATCCGAATGACACCGTCAATGAAGATTCACCATCCGCGACGATCGCCGCCGCTGTTCGCACACCGGCAACGCCCGTTCGCCCGTCGGCAACCCTCACCTGGCCCCACTGTCATCGGGCCTCGCCCGGCACCCGACGACAGTGGTCGCTCAAGGCACCGGGCAGCGCCGACAAGCCGCCCGGCGGCCGTCAGGCGACGCTCTGCTGCAGGGCCAGCACCCCCCGGTTGACCGCGGCGATCGCCTTGCGGGCGGTGTCCTTCACACTCGGCGACGCCGCCGACGCCTCCCGGACCTGGCTGAGCAGGTCGAGAACCTGACGGGCCCAGCGGACGAAGTCACCGGCCGGCATGTCAGCGTCGTGATGGCCGCTGGACAGCACCCGGGCGAGTGGTTCACCGCGAGCCCACCGATACATCGGCCAGACGAAACCGGGGTCGGGTTCGCGGGTCAGCGACAGGCTGTGTTCGGCCTCGTCGGCGGCGATCTCGCCCCACAGCTTGGCGCAGGCGTCGACCGCGGCACTGATCGGGCCGTTCGGCACCGACGCCCGGTCCTCGCCCTCACGGCGCGACTCGTAGAGCACCATCGACACCGCGGCGGCCAGTTCGTCGGGGGACAGCCCGTCCCACACGCCCTGGCGCAGGCACTCGGCGACCAGCAGGTCGGCTTCGGACCAGATCCGGCCCAGCATCCGCCCGGCCTGGGTCACCTCACCGTCGGACGACAGGTAGCCGCGGGTGGTGAGCACCGCGCACACCTGGTCGAAGGTGCGGGCCAGCGACCCGGTCCGCCCGGCCACCTTGTCCCGGAGCGCGTCGGTGTCCCGTGACAGCCGGTGCCGGCGCTCCGCCGAGCGGGCGTGATCCTCCCGCTCCGGGCAGGCGTGGCACGGATGCTGCCGCAGCTGCACCTTGAGCAGGGCGACCTCGGCGTCCTCACCGGGGTTGGCCCGGCTGCGGCCACCGCGCCGACGGTCCGGATGCCGGTCCAGCCCGGTCGCCGAGACCTGAGCGGCCAGGTCACGGCGTGCGCCCGGCGACCGGTGGTTGAAGTTCTTCGGCACCCGCAGCCGGGCCAGCACCTCGGCCTGGCCACCGAAGTCGCCGGGGCCGACCCGGCCGGCCCAGCGGTCCTGGGTGAGCACGAGTGGGCGGGGCTCGCCGAATCCGCCGACGGCCGGCTCCAGCACGACGGCGAGACCGGCCCGGCGCCCGTTCGGCACCCGGACCACGTCACCGGCCCGCAGTTTCTCCAGCGAGGAGACAGCCGCCGAACGACGCTGCTGCACACCCTGACGGGACAGCGACTTCTCCCGGTCGGCGATGGCGACCCGCAGACCGAAGTACTCGTCGAAGTCGCCGTGGTGGCAGGCGGCATCCGACCCGTACGACTCCATGGTCTCGACGTTGCGCTGCACCTGACGGGCCAGGCCGACCACCGAACGGTCCGCCTGGAACTGGGCGAACGACGATTCCAGCAGCTCGCGTGACTTCTCCGCGCCGACACTGCCGACCAGGTTGACGGCCATGTTGTAGGACGGCCGGAACGAGGAGCGCAGCGGATAGGTGCGGGTGGAGGCGAGACCGGCCACCTGCCGCGGGTCGACGTCAGGGCTCCACAGCACCACGGCGTGGCCCTCGACGTCGATGCCGCGACGGCCGGCCCGGCCGGTGAGCTGGGTGTACTCCCCCGGGGTGAGGTCGACGTGCGCTTCGCCGTTGAACTTGACCAGCCGCTCCAGGACGACGCACCGGGCCGGCATGTTGATGCCCAGGGCCAGGGTCTCGGTGGCGAAGACCGCCTTGACCAGACCCTTGACGAAGCACTCCTCGACCGCCTCCTTGAAGGCGGGCAGCATGCCGGCGTGGTGGGAGGCGACCCCGCGCTCCAGGCCGTCGAGCCAGTCCCAGTAGCCCAGCACCGACAGGTCCTCGTCGGGGATGTTGGCGACCTTGGCCGTGGCGATGCGCCGGATCTCGGCCCGTTCCTCGGGAAGGGTGAGCCGCAGCCCGGCGTCGAGACACTGTTTCACCGCGGCGGCGCAACCGGCCCGGCTGAAGATGAACAGGATCGCCGGGAGCAGGTCGGCGCGCTGCAACCGCTCGACGACCTCGGCGCGCGGCGGCGGCTGCCAGCGCCGGGTCCGGCCGCCACGCCAGCCGGCGTCGGCCCGGTCGGAGAACTCCTGCCGCCGGTCCATCTCCCGCGTGTACCGCAGCAGCTCGGGGTGGACGTCGTGTTTGCGCGCCGCGTCGGCGTCGTGGAACAGGTCGAACATGCGTTTGCCGACGAGCATGTGCTGCCAGAGCGGGACCGGCCGGTGCTCGCTGACCACCACCTCGGTCTCGCCGCGGACCGTGACCAGCCAGTCGGCGAACTCCTCGTAGTTACTGACCGTCGCGGACAGTGAGACGAGCGTCACCGACTGCGGGAGGTGGATGATCACCTCTTCCCAGACGGCGCCACGGAACCGGTCGGCGAGGTAGTGCACCTCGTCCATCACCACATAGGCCAGGTTGCGCAGCTGACCGGAGCCCGAGTAGAGCATGTTGCGCAGCACCTCGGTGGTCATCACCACCACCGGGGCATCGGCGTTGATCGCGTTGTCACCGGTGAGCAGACCGACCTTGTCCGCCCCGTACCGCGCCACCAGGTCGTGGTATTTCTGGTTGGACAGCGCCTTGATCGGCGTGGTGTAGAAGCATTTGCGCTCGCCCGCGCGCAGCGCCAGGTGCACCGCGAACTCGCCGACCACCGTCTTGCCGGCGCCGGTCGGGGCACAGACCAGCACGCCGTTGCCGCGTTCCAGGACCTCGCAGGACGCGCGCTGGAAGTCGTCCAGGTCGAAGCCCACGTCCAGCATGAAATCTTCAAGGGCCGGGTACGCCGCCCGCCGCTTGGATGCCGCATATTTCTCGGCTGGACTCGTCATGGGCACCAGGCTAGTTCGTGGGTATGACAAATTGCAGCACGGTTATGGGGCCGTCCGAGCGTGAGATCCGGGTCGGTAAGGTGCACCACGTGCCGGATGCCTCGAATCTCTCCCCTCACCCGGCACGGCCCGTGGAGGCCGTGCTGTTCGACTTCCACGGCACCCTCGCCCAAGTGGAGGACCCGCTGACCTGGGTGCTCGCCGCGGCTGCCGCGTGCGGGGCCACGCTGGACCGGGGAAAGGCGACGATCCTGGCCGACCGGCTGCTGACCGCGGGCCGGGCCGGGGGCCCACTGCCGCACCGGGTGCCGCCGCATCTGGCCGAGCACTGGGCCGATCGTGATCTCTACGCACACAGCCACCGGGCCGCCTACACCGGGCTGGCCGCGACCGTGCACACCGACGTGGAGGGTCTCGCCGACGCGCTCTACGACCGGCTGCTGCAGCCGACCGGCTGGATCCCCTACCCGGACACCGAGCCGACGTTGCGCAAACTGCACGAGGCCGGGGTGAAGGTCGCGGTGGTCAGCAACGTCGCGTTCGACATCCGCCCGCTGTTCGCCTCGTGGGGGCTGGACGGCCTGATCGACGGATTCGCGCTGAGTTATGAGATCGGGCGGATCAAACCCGACCCGATGATCTTCTATCGTGCCTGCGGGCTGCTCGGAGTGGACCCGGAGCGCGCGCTGATGGTGGGCGACACCCCGGCCGACGCGGGGGCGGTCAAGGCGGGCTGTGCCGCGTTCATCGTGCCGGCCGCCGACCCCGGCAAGCCGAACGGTCTGACCTCGGTGCTGTCGCTGGCCCTGCCGAATCAGGCGTAACGGTCCAGTTCCACGCCGAGGCGGCCCTTGGCAGGGGCTGCCTTCTTCTCGTCCGGTTTGTCGGCTGTCGGGGCGGTGGCGGCGTCGGCCATCGCTTTGACCGCTTCCTTGGCGCTGCCCAGCAGCGAGGACGCGTTACCGAGGAGCGAGGTGGCACGGGGGCCGATCGGGTTCGTCATGCCTTACCGTTCGGCGAGTCCGGCCGCCGTTTCAGAGCAGCAACCGAATCGCACCCGGCACACAACTCACCTGGAGGGGAAACGGGCCGAGTCGTTCGCCGTCGGTGTACCCGACGATCCCCTCGGCCTCGATCCGCACCGTCCGCGCCCGCAGCACGGTCACCCGCGGATCCTCGACGTGGGTGCCCGCACGCAGCCGTGGCTTGAGCCGGGCCAGGCCACCGCGCCCCAGCGGAGACGTGAAGATCACGTCGAGCAGGCCGTCAGCCGGATCCGCGCCCGGCACGATCCGCATCCCACCGCCGTAACTCGGACAGTTACCCACCGCGACGACCTCAGCGGTGAACCGGTGTGCCACCCCGTCCAGGTGCAGGGTGTAGGGCCGCGCCCGAGCCCGCGCCAGTTCGAGCAGGATCGCCAGGTCGTACCGGAGCGGCCCGGCCGGCCAGCGCATCCGGTTGGCCCGCTCGTTGATCAGCGCGTCGAACCCGGCGGCCAGCACGGCACAGAACCAGCGTCGCTCACCGTGGTCATCCTCGGTCCGGGCGAGATCGAACCGGTGGTCCCGCCCCTCCCGCAGGGCCAGGCCGATCCCTTCCGCGGCCCGCAACGGCTGCCTGGGTACGCCTACCGAGGCCGCGAAGTCGTTCCCGGTCCCGACCGGCACCACCCCGAACCCGACCCCGGTCCCGGCCACCGCTTGCAGGGCCCGGTGCACCGTCCCGTCCCCACCGACGGCGACGACGGCCACCGCCCCGTCGGCCACCGCCCGATGGCAGGCGTCCTCCGCCTCGCCGCCACTGCCGGCGACGAGCAGCCGCACCGGGAACCCCCCACCCTCGAGCGCCTCCACCACTCCAGAAAGCAGCCCGCTGCGTCTGCCCCGCCCGGCCGAGGGATTGGCCAGCACCGCGATGAAGTCACCCGTCACAGCCGCCGACGTTACCCCGACAACAGACCTGAACGAGCACGGCCACATTCATATTTGACACATTTGACCAATTTCGGCAATCAGATTGCACTGCGAGGCGGAGCTATATCCAACCCGCATTCGAACTTGTAAACGAAAAACAACTAAGTAGAGTAATTCATCGATCCCAATGTCTCTCACACGAATCGGGGCCCCATTTCATGGCAAAGAAGTCCACTCGGCTCGCACTCGCAACCACCGCAGGCCTCATTTCCGCTATCGGGCTGGCGTCGCCAGCGCTGGCTCACGACACCCGATACGACGGCCCCTACGCATGCGGCATCACCGAGGTACAGAGCTGCGGTTACGGTCAAGTCCGCGACAGCCACCAAATTGTCGACGCTTGCGACACACGAGAGGACGGGCGCGGCTACTTCGTCGAATACACGCTGCAGAACGGCACGAAAGGCTCCGTCAACGACGGTAACGGCGCGGCCTCCGGTTGCGGCATCAAGCGAGTCGGCACCACGGCCAACCCCGTGTATTCATACCGGGTCTGCTCCAACCAAGGCGGCGGCAGCCTTAACGTCTGCAGCGGCATCAAGATCGCCTGACCCCGCTCGTTCCGTCGGCCGCCGCCAGGCCATCGAGATCCGCCGGAATACCTGACGGAATATCGTACTTCTCAGCGCTCCTACAAAACGATGAGTGGGTTGTGCCGCCCATATGGGCGGCACAACCCACTCATCGTTCAATCGGAATCGGCTGACCTCAGGTCATGTCATCGAAGCGGCGCTCGATCGGTCTCGGCTGCTGGACCGGTGACGGGGCTTCGACAGCGGTCGGCGCCTCGACCGGATCGGACGCGCCGACCGGAACCCGTTCCTCCGGAAGCTCGGAGATGGCATCGTCGTCAAGGCCCTCGTAGATCTCCTTGCCCCGGCCCTTGCGCTTGTCGTTGATGAACGCGACCCCGACCGCAATGAAGTACAACAGTGAGATGCAGGCCGCGAGCAGGCTCATGCCGAACGGACCAGGGTCGGGAGTGGCGATCGCGGCGAACACGAACGACAGGAAGACAACTGCCCGCCACCAGCTCAGCAGCCGCCGAGCGCTGACCACACCGGTGAAGTTGAGCATCAGCAGCAGCAGAGGGAACTCGAAGGCGGCTCCGAACAGCAGCAGCATGTTCATGACGAAGCCAACGTACGAGGTGACCTCCAGTTTCGTCGCCTCGCCGATGACACCGGCCTGCATGATGAAGGCCAAGCTGTGACCGATCACGAAGTAGGCGAGAGTCGCGCCGCCGACGAACAGCGGCGTGGCGAGGGCGACGAAGACGTAAGCCCACTTGCGCTCGTGCCGGTGCAGGCCCGGCGCGACAAACGCCCACAGCTGGAAGAGCCAGACCGGCGCACCGAGAATCAGGCCCACCCACAGGGCGATCTTGAGGCGCAGCATCAGCTGGTCAGTGACGGCGAGCGTGATGAACTCACAACTGCCGGTCTGGTCGACTGAACTGGGCAGCTCACAATACGGAGCCTTCAGGATCCCGAAGACCCAGGTGGAAACGATGAAACCGACGATCAGACCGGCGACCACGCCAATCGACGCGATGAAGAGCCGGTTACGCAGCTCCCGGACGTGCTCGATCAGCGTCATCGAGCCGTCGGACGCCTGCTCGAACTTGGTGGGCCCCTTTTTCTTACGCAGGCTCAGTGCCATCGGCCCGGATCAGCGGTCGTTGGTGCGGTGCTGCACCGGGTCCACGAACGGCTGGGACTGCGGGGCGGCCGGCTGCTGGTAACCGGGCGGCGGCGCCTGCTGGAAACCGGGCTGCGGCTGCTGGTAACCGGGCGGCGGCGCCTGCTGGTAGCCGGGCTGCTGGTAAGGCTGCTGAACCTCACCCTGCAACGGCGAGTAGCCATGATTGGCGTCCGCCTTGTCCGCGAGGTTGTCCTTGTCGTCGTCGACGAGGCCCTTGGTCTCCGCCTTGATGATGCGCAACGAGCGTCCGAGAGAACGCGCCGCGTCGGGAAGTCGCTTGGCGCCGAAGAGCAGGATCAGCACAACAACGAGGACGATGATGTGCCATGGCTTGAGGACGCCCATGGAAAGACTCCAGTCGGTCGGATCGGTTGCGGGGTCCATCGTACGTGCGGATCCCGCCGAAGTCGGCCTTCGGAACCTTCCGGTTTCTTATGATCTTCGCGAAGGTCGGGACAACAGGTCGGGAACCACCCGGCTCAGCGGCCGCGGCCGGCCTTGATCTGCTCCACCTGGTCGTGGGCCAGCTCAGCCCGTTCCTGAAGGGCTTCGAGAGTCACCTGCAGGCGCTCGGCACCGGCCTGCAGTTCGAGTGCCTCCTCCTGCCGGTGCTGAAGCTTGCGGGCGGCACGTTCCAGGCCGTGCAGGCGGCCGAGAACCTTCATGGCGACGGCGGACAGCACGATCAGCGCGATCGCCACGACAGCGATCCAGACCCACATCAGCACCCGGTAACCCTAACCGGCGGCCGGCGAGGCGTACTGGTCGAGGGCCGCGACGGCCTGGGCCCGGATCCGTTCCAGCAGTTCCGGCGGGCCGACCACCGTCACGTCGCGGCCCTGACCGGCGAGGAAACGCTGCGCCCAGCCCAGATCGGTGACCCGCATGGTGACCTGCCACTCGGCGCCGTCCCGGACCACCTGCTCGACCGGGTAGTACTCGGTGATCCACCGGCCACCCCGGCCGACCCGCAATGTGACCAGCGGAAGTTCAGGTCCGGGCCGGAAGACTCCGGTGCTCATGTCGTGCGGCACAGCGGCGGCCGGCGGCGCGGACGGCTCGTCCAGTTCGGTGAACGCGTCGATCCGGTCGATCCGGAACAGCCGGGTCGCCTCGGCCCGGCGGCACCACGCCTCCAGGTAGTTGAAACCGCCGACCATCAGCATCCGCATCGGGTCGACCACCCGGTCGGTGGACTCGTCCCGCGACGGCGTGTAGTAGGTGAGCTGGAGCGCGTGCCCGGATTCGACAGCGGTCCGGACCGCGGTGAGCCGCTTCTGGTTGGCCGGCAGCCGCACCGCGACCGGCGTCCCGGCCAGTTCACCCGCCGCGTTCTCGATCTTCGCGAGGGCCCGTTCGATCGCGTCGCGGGTGCCGATGCCGGGGGTCTCGGCGAGCATCCGCAACGCCACGATCAGGGCGAGCGCCTCGTCGGGGTTGAGCCGCAGCGGCTTGTCCATGCCGGCGTCGTGACTGATCGTGACATGGTCACCGTCGATGGCCATGTCGATCAGGTCACCGGGACCGTACCCGGGCAGGCCACAGACCCAGAGCAGTTCCAGGTCCTCGCGCAGTTGCTTGCCGGTGACACCCAGATCGGTGGCGGCCTCGGAGATCAAGATCCCCGGACGGGCCAGCAGGTACGGCACCAGGTTGAGCAGCCGGCCGAGGCGATCCCCGGACGGCGTACGCGGAACACTCATGCCGTCACCGCCGGACTGTCGTGGCGCACGATCAGCTCCTTGAGATGCTGGATCACGGCTTCGCGCAGCTCCGGCGGGCCGTCGGCGCGAGCGTCCGGCCCGTACCCGGCGATCCGTGCGGCCAGCCAGTCGACGTCACCGAAGTTGATGGTCAAGCGGTCGCCGTCGGGCCCGGGAGTCACCTCGGCGGCCATCCGGCGCAGCCCGGCGGCCCGGCCGGGACGAACCATGACGGTGGCCCGGCCGGTCCGCGCGACCGGACCGGACGAACGGGCGACGTGACTGATCAGGTCGGCCCCGGCGGGCGGTTCGAAAGCACCGAGGGGACCACCGGCACGCACGTCACCGACGATGCGGGACAGCCGGAAACAGCGGGTGGCGTCCCGGTCCCGGTCGTGACCGACCACGTACCACCGGCCGCGCCAGCAGACCACACCCCACGGCTCCAGGCGGCGGGTGCTGGGCTCGTCGACTTCGGGAACCCGGTACTTGAAGGTGACCGCGCGACGCTCGCGGGCGGCCGAGGTGAGCGGGCCGAACGACGGGTCGACCGTGACGACCGGTTCCACCCCGAGGGTGGCCTGCGGGTCCACCTCGACTCCGGCGGCCCGCAGTTTTGCCAGCCCGGACGAGGCGGCGGCGGCCAGTCCGGCGTGCTGCCACAACCGGGCGGCGATGCCCACGGCGGCGGCCTCGTCCGGTTCGAGCAGGATGTCGGGAAGCGCGTACTCCCGCTGGGCGATGCGGTAACCGGGCTCCTGGTCGAAGATGCTCGCCGTGCCCGTCTCCAGCGGCACGCCGAGTTCCCTCAGCTCCGCCTTGTCCCGCTCGAACTTCCGCTGGAACGCCTCGTGATCACGTGGATCGGAGGGGTCGTGCTCGTAACCGGGCACGGTCAGGGCGATCTGCGCGGCGGTGAGGAACCGTCGCGTGGACAGGAGACAGATGACCAGGTTTACCAGGCGCTCGGTGCGAGTGCGCGACACGAGACGCAACGCTAGCAGCCCGCCCGCGAGGACCGTCATCCGTCACTGCCACGGGGGACGCCGGTGGCGGCTTGTAGGGTTCGCCGCATGGTGCGCTGGCGGTCGGGAACGGTTCAGGCGGTACGGCGGAGCTGGCACGGTGCCGTCGAACTCGACGTGACCACCGGCGACGGCCCGCTGCGGGCCCTCGCCTACCCCGAACTGGTCGGGGTGCCGGAGCCCGGCGACCGGGTGCTGCTGAACGTGGGCGCACTGGTGATGGGCCTGGGCACCGGAGGGTACGCACTGGTCGTGGCCTTGCCCGACCGGCTGCCCGCCGACCCCGCCGACGACGGGACCTCCCGCGACGGCGGCCACCTGGTCAAAGCCCGCTACACCCCGCTGCAGGCGATCCTGCTCGGTGTCGACGAGGAGGCCTCCCCGCACCGTGCGGTGATGGAGTCGGCCGAGTCGCTCGACGGGATGCCGGTGGTGACCGCCGACCTGCATTCGGCACTGCCCGCGATCCTGGCCGGGATCCGGGACGGCCGTCCCGGAGTGCGGGTCGCCTATCTGATGACCGACGGCGGGGCGCTGCCGGCCTGGTTCTCCCGCACTCTCGACGGCCTGCGCGACCACCTGGCCGGAACGGTCACCACCGGGCAGGCGTTCGGCGGCGACCTGGAGGCCAGTACCGTGCACACCGGGCTGCTGGCCGCCCGGCACGTGCTCGGCGCCGACGTGACGATCGTCGCGCAGGGACCCGGCAACCTGGGTACCGGCACACCCTGGGGATTCTCCGGCGTGGCCCTCGGCGAGGCGGTCAACGCGGTGGCGGTGCTCGGTGGCCGCCCGGTCGGGTCGTTGCGGATCTCCGACGCGGACGGCCGCGACCGGCATCGTGGAGTGTCACATCACAGCCTGACCGCGTACGGGAAAGTCGCTCTCGCCCGCGCCGACCTGCCCGTGCCGGACGGCCTGGAGCCCCGCCTGGCCGCCGCCGTCGACGCCGCGCTCGCCCCGCTCGCCGCGCGGCACCGCATCGTCCGCGTCGCCACTGACGGCCTGGACCGGGCGCTGCGCGACAGCCCGGTCCCGCTGTCCACCATGGGCCGCAAACTGGACCAGGATCATGGGTATTTCCTGGCCGCCGCCGCGGCCGGCCGTCACGCGGCCACGCTGCTGACCTGATCCGCGGCGACCGGCCACCAGTAGCCACCAGGGCGGCTGCTCCCGGCGTGGCATCCGATGGGCACCGATCAGGATCGCCGCGACGCCGGACCAGCCGATCGCCACCTGGCCGGCCGTCTGCCACCAGCCCCGGTGGGAGGAACTCGTACCCGATGACGGCGAGCACGGCCACCGTCGCATGGACCGCCCCTGTTCCGACACACGTCCAGGACACCCCATCTCAGGGACAGGGCGAGTTCCCGTACGGTTGCGGAAAGGTCGTTCAGCCCTTGCGCCGGACCAGCGTGACCCCGTCGCGGACCGGCAGCATCACCGACTCCACCCGGTCGTCGGTCACGATCAGGTCGTTGAGCCCGGCCACCGCCCGGTCCGCGGCATCGCCCGGCGCCAGGACCCGTCCGCCGCGCAGCACGTTGTCCAGGACCAGCAGCCCACCGGGCCGCAACCGGGGCACCAGCTCGGCGTAGTAGTCCGGATAGCCGGTCTTGTCAGCGTCCACGAACGCGAAGTCGATCACCGGCTCCGGGCTCAGGGCGCGAACCGTCTCGATCGCCGGGGCGATCCGCAGTTCGATCCGGTCGGTGAGCCCGGCCCGCTCCCAGTAACGGCGCGCCACCGACGTCCACTCCTCGGACACGTCACAGGCCAGCAGCCGGCCGCCTTTGCCCAGCCCGCGCGCGATGCAGATCGACGAGTAGCCGGTGAAGGTCCCGACCTCGACCGCGAACTCCGCCCCGGTCAGCCGCACCAGCATGGTGAGCAGCGCACCCTCGTCGTGCGATACCTGCATCCCGGCGGCCCCGGAGAACGTCGCCCGGGTCTCGGCCGCGAGGTCACGCAACACGTCGTCGGCGGGTGTGCAATGGTCGAGCAGATAGTCGCCCACCGCGGGATCGATGATGTCAGCCATCCCACCACCCTGCCCCAGAACCAGCGCTCACGTCTGCCCCGGCGGTCAGGCGACGAAGATCAGATAGCCCCAGCCGGCCAGCATCAGGACGAGGATCGCGGCCAGCACCCAGGTCGGCACCTTGTGGCCACCGGCCCGGTCCCGCTGGATCTGCTGATAGATCCGCTCACGGCGGCGGTCCATCCGCCCGTTACGGACCTCGTACTCGGAACGCTCAAGCGGTTCAGGCTGGCCAGGATCACTCATGATCCGGCCAGCCTAACCGGTCGGTCACATGCTGGCGATCAGGCGTTCCACCCGCTCGTCGTAAGCACGGAACGGGTCCTTGCACAGGACCGTGCGCTGCGCCTGGTCGTTGAGCTTCAGATGCACCCAGTCGACGGTGAAGTCGCGCCGTTTCTCCTGCGCGTGCCGGATGAACTCACCTCGCAACCGCGCCCGGGTGGTCTGCGGTGGCGTCTCCTTCGCTTCGAAGATCTGCAGGTCGTTGGCGATCCGGTCGACCGTCTTGCGCTTCTCCATCAAGGCGTACAGCCCACGGCCACGGCGCACGTCGTGGTACGCCAGGTCGAGCTGCGCGATCCTCGGGTGCGACATCGGGATCTCGTGTTTGGCCTGGTAACGGTCGATCAGCTTGTACTTCGACACCCAGTCGATCTCGCGCGCGACCGGGTCGAGGTTCTCCGACTCGATCGCGTTGAGCACCCGGCCCCACAGCTCGATCACCCGTTTCGACACCGGGTCACCACCGTGGCGCTCGACGAACTCGGTGGCCTTCGACAGGTACTCCTGCTGGATCTCCAGCGCGGAGACCTCCTTGTTGTTGGCCAGCCGGATCTTGCGGCGGCCGGTGATGTCATGGCTGACCTCACGGATCGCCCGGATCGGGTTCTCCAGAGTCAGGTCGCGCATCACCACCCCGGCCTCGATCATCCGGAGCACGATGTCGGCGCTGCCCACCTTGAGCAGGGTGGTGACCTCGTTCATGTTCGAGTCACCGACGATCACGTGCAGACGCCGGTAACGCTCGGCGTCGGCGTGCGGCTCGTCCCGGGTGTTGATGATCGGCCGGGACCGGGTGGTGGCGCTGGAGACACCCTCCCAGATGTGCTCGGCCCGCTGCGAGAGGCAGAAGACCGCGCCGCGCGGGGTCTGCAGCACCTTGCCGGCACCGCAGATCAGCTGCCGGGTCACCAGGAACGGGATGAGGATGTCGGCGAGACGCCCGAACTCCCCATGTCGCGACACGAGGTAGTTCTCGTGACACCCGTACGAGTTGCCGGCCGAGTCGGTGTTGTTCTTGAAGAGGTAGATCTCCCCCGCGATGCCCTCGTCGTGCAGACGCTTCTCCGCGTCGACGAGCAGGCCTTCCAGGATCCGCTCGCCGGCCCGGTCGTGAGCGACCAGATCGGTGACGGAGTCACACTCGGGGGTCGCGTACTCGGGGTGGGAACCGACGTCGAGGTAGAGACGGGCGCCGTTACGGAGGAAAACGTTGCTGCTGCGTCCCCAGGACACCACTCGGCGGAACAGGTAGCGGGCCACCTCGTCCGGAGACAGCCGCCGCTGCCCCCGATAGGTGCACGTGACTCCGTACTCGGTCTCGAGGCCGAAAATTCGCCGTTCCATGTCCGAACACTACTGGCTAGAACTGAGGGTTTCCATGATTGCGGGGCGTGAATCCATCGACCACGCCCCGCAATCATTTACTTCTGTGGGTCCTCGTCGGTCTCCGGCGCTGCCGAGACGACCGGCTTGCCCTCCGCCTGCGACGGCGGAGCCGCGTCCACATCGCCCAGCTCGGCCTCCGGCACCGACTCGTGCCCCAGCAGGGTGGTCAGCGCTGCTCCGGCGAGCCGCCGGAACGCCCGGCCCGGCCGCCGCCGGTCCAGGACCGCCACCTCGAGCTGCTTCGGCGTCAGGACCCGGGGCTGCCCGTTCTCCCCGCCGACACTACCCAGGGCCTCCGCCGCCAGCGTCAGGGCTGCGGTCAGCTCGGCGGACCCGTCGTGCCGGTCCCGCAGGACCGTCGCGATCGCCTCGGACTGGCCGCCCATCGCCATGAACCCCGGCTCGTCCATGACCGAACCGTCATAGGTGATCCGGTACAACTCGTCGGCCTCCGGTGTCGCCCCGACCTGCGCGACACAGATCTCCACCTCGTACGGCTTCTGCGTCTCGGAGAAGATCGCACCCAGCGTCTGCGTGTACGTGTTGGCCAGCGCCCGGGCCGTCACGTCCCGGCGGTCGTAGCTGAGACCGATCATGTCGGCCATCCGCACACCGCCGCGCCGCAGCGCCTCGAATTCGTTGTACCGCCCCACCGCGGCGAACGCGATCTTGTCGTAGATCTCGCTGATCTTGCGAAGGGTGGTGATGTTCTCGGCGACGAGCAGAATGCCGCCCTCGTACGTCAGCACCACGGCCGAGCGCCCGCGGGCGATGCCCTTGCGGGCGTACTCGGAGCGATCCCGCTGAACCTGCTCCGGTGATGCGTAGAACTGCATGGCCACGGTGACTACTCCTGTTCCTGAGGGATGCGGGTCATGCGGATCAACCGCCCGGGTTCTCCGCGCGGCCCGCGACGACCCGCTCGGCCACCGTGGTGATCTCTTCGTCGCTCAGCCGGTGGGTACCGTTCGCGGTAGCCGACATCACCACCGGGTAGATCTTGCGGATGACGTCCGGGCCACCGGTCGCGGTGTCGTCGTCAGCCGCGTCGTACAGCGCCTCGACCGCCAGGTTGATCGCGTCCTCGGTGCTCACACCCGTCCGGTACCGCTTCTTCAGCGCCGACTTGGCGAACAGCGAACCCGAACCGATCGCCTCGTAGCCGGTCTCCTCGTAGAGACCACCGGCGACGTCGAAGCTGAAGATCCGGCCGGCCCGCGCCCCGTCGACCGGAGCCAGGTCGAACCCGGCGAACAGCGGGACCACGGCCAGGCCCTGCATCGCCGCGCCGAGGTTGCCGCGCACCATCGCGGCGAGGCGGTTGGCCTTACCGTCGAGGGAGAGCATCGTCCCCTCGATCTTCTCGTAGTGCTCCAGTTCGACCTGGAACAGGCGGATCAGCTCGATGCCGATGCCGGCGGTGCCGGCGATGCCGATCAGCGAGTAGGAGTCAGCGGGGTGGACCTTCTTGATGTCCCGGCTGGCGATGAGGTTTCCCATGGTCGCCCGGCGGTCACCGGCCATCACCACACCCTCAGCCGTCGCGATGGCGACGATCGTGGTCCCGTGCGGTGCGATGTCCGCGGACAGCCCCGGCGGCAGCGGCCGCCGGCCCGGAAGCAACTCCGGCGCGGCCTGACTCAGGAACTGCGTGAAGGAGGACGTCCCCGTAGTGGTGAAGAAATCCGGTAGACGCCCGGATGAATCAAAGCCCGTCGCCACGTGGTTCCTTTCAAGGTACGTGCAGTTGAAGCACATTATCCCGCCGATGCCTGCGGGTGCGATCAATGCCATCGACATGTCTTGAAGAAATGCCGGACGCCGCCCATCGGCAGCGCCCGGTCACCCAAAAACGGACAAAAGGTCTACTCTCCGCCTTTTTGCACGTACCCTCTCACGAACTCTTCGGCGTTCTCTTCGAGGACGCTGTCGATTTCGTCCAGCAGGTCGTCGACGTCCTCGGTGATCTCCGCATGCCTTTCGGCGACCTCGGGATTGGCCTCGACGGTGACGTCCTCGATCTCCTGGTCGCTGGAGCCCTTGCTGCTCTGCGACTGACCACCGGTGTCTCGGGTTGCCATGGATGTCCCCCTTCAGAAGCCACCCGAAGTCCTGCAACATCGGGTTGGGAAAAACCTACCTCGCACCTATGACGAAACGGCCCGCCGGAACGGGTGTTTTATTACCGGCTCGTGATCACCTCGAGCAGGTCCTTGGCGCTCTCACACTTGTCGAACAGCGCCCCGACATGCTTCCTGGTACCTCGCTCCGGCTCCATCATGGGCACCCGGACCAGCGACTCCCGGCCCACGTCGAAGATCACCGAATCCCAGCTGGCGGCGACCACCTCGGACGCGTACTGCGCGAGGCAACGGCCCCGGAAGTAGGCCCGGGTGTCCTCCGGCGGGTCGTACATCGCGGCCTGGGTCTGCTCCGGGTCGAGCAGCGTCTTCATCGAGCCGCGGGCGACCAGCCGGTGGTAGAGGCCCTTGTCCGGGCGCACGTCGGAGTACTGCAGGTCGACGAGCTGGAGTTTCGGTGAGGACCAGCCGAGGTTCTCCCGGTCCCGGTAGCCTTCCAGCAGTCGCAACTTGGCGACCCAGTCGAGACTGTCGGAGAGCATCATCGGGTCGCGCCCCAGCTTGTCGAGGACGTCCTCCCAACGGTCCAGCACGTCGGCGGTCTGCTCGTCGATGTCGGCGCCGTACCGGTCGTCGGCGAACTGGCGGGCCCGCTCGAAGTACGCCCACTGCAGGTCGAGCGCGGTCAGCCGGCGGCCGTCACGCAGCCGCATCAGGTGTTTGAGCGACGGGTCGTGGCTGACGTTCTTCAGCTCGCTGACCGGGTCGGCGATGCCCAGCTCGCCGGTGAACACCTTCTCCTCGATCATGTTGAGGATCATGGCGGTGGTGCCCACCTTGAGGTAGGTGGAGATCTCCGACAGGTTGGCGTCGCCGATGATCACGTGCAGCCGGCGGTACTTGTCGGCGTCGGCGTGCGGCTCGTCGCGGGTGTTGATGATCGGCCGCTTGAGCGTGGTCTCCAGCCCGACCTCGACCTCGAAGAAGTCGGCCCGGGACGAGATCTGGAAACCGGCGCCGCTGCCGTCCTGCCCGATGCCGACCCGGCCGGCTCCGCAGAAGATCTGCCGGGTGACGAAGAACGGGGTCAGGTGAGCGACGATGTCGGCGAACGGGGTCTGCCGCCGCATCTGATAGTTCTCATGGGCACCGTACGACGCGCCCTTGTTGTCGGTGTTGTTCTTGTAAAGCTGAATGCGGTGGGTGCCCGGAATCGTGGCGGCCCGGCGCGACGCCTCGGCCATCACCCGCTCGCCGGCCTTGTCCCACTTGACGATGTCGAGCGGGTTGGTGACCTCGGGGGTGCTGAACTCGGGGTGGGCGTGGTCGACGTACAGCCGGGCGCCGTTGGTCAGTATCACGTTGGCCAGACCGAGGTCTTCGTCGGCGAGGGCTTCGGCGGGGTCGTAGGCGGCTCCGGAGTAGGTGAACCCGCGGGCGTCGCGCAGTGGCGACTCCTCCTCGTAGTCCCAGCGGGCACGGCCGTTGCGGTTGAGCTCGGGGCGGGCGCCGTAGGCGTTGACCACCTGGGAGGACGTGACCATCGGATTGGCACCGGGCTGACCGGGGACCGAAATGCCGTACTCGACCTCAGTACCCATAATCCTGCGAACGCTCATGCGACCACCCTGTCCGCCACGAAGCTGCGCCTGCTCATGTATCGAGCCTAGACGCTCTCGTAGCGCTTTCCGAAGCTGCCCGTGCACGCGCCCGTACCTTCCGTGGCGACTTTTCTCACCGGGACGCGCCGGGCCAGGGCTTGTGCGGGCCGTTCCACCCATCGGTGACACGCCCACGCTGCGGTGAGAGAGCCGGTCACGAAGGCGGCGGCGACGAGCAGCGGTTGCCCCGTGACCTGCCGGACCAGGACCAGGACCGGGATGTGAAGCAGATAGAGCGAATAGCTGACGGTGCCGAGCCAGGTGAGGGCCACCGGGATCCGCCGAGCGCGCAGGGCCAGGCCGAGTGTGCAGGTGCCGGCGACGGCCGCCCCGACGACGGGTCCGATCGTGACGGCGGTTCCGCCGAGGACGATCAGCAGGACGACGAGGGCGGCGGGCCGGCCGATCCGCCGGTGCTGGGCGCGGTGGATCACGGTGCCGGCGAACATCACCGCGAGCATCTGGGTGGCCTGGGCCGACGACGCGCTGGTCACCTGTTCGGTGGCATGGCCGTTGACCAGCGGCAGGGCGAGAAGGGCGAGGCTGGCGGCCCCGGCGGTCAGAACGACGACCTTCGAGCCGATTGTGTACGCACCGAGCGCGGTCACCATCAGCGCGGTCACCACGATCGCGCTGATCCGGCGTTCGGCGGCGGTGGCACCCAGCAGGTCGCCGGGCAGGTCCAGGATGGCCACGGCGGTCAGCCCGGTGGCCCACCACGCCACCGCCGGGCGGCGCCGTGGTGTCCCCGGTGCGGTGGGGCGCCGCAGGTGCCGTCCCCAGACGAAGATCCCGGCCACCACCAGGTAGAAGATCATCTCGTAGGTGAGTGTCCAGAAGGGCCGGAGCGCGCCCTGGGTGCCGAGCAGGTCCTGGAGCATGGTCAGGTGCCCGAGAACGCTGGTGGTGGTCTCCTCGGCGAGCTGGCCGGGCAGGCGCAGCACTCCGGCGGCACCGAGGGCCAGACTGACGGCGATCGCGAGCAGGTAGGCGGGGTAGATCCGCAGCAGCCGCCCGGCCCAGAACCGGCGCAGGTCGCCGTGCCGTTCCAGGGACATCGGGATGACGTAACCGCTGACCAGGAAGAAGAGCAGGACGCCGTACTTGCCGAGGTCGATGACGTGGAAGATCCGCAGGTGCAGTTCGGAGCCGAGGACCACCGGGCTGAGGTGGAAGAGCGCGACGACGGCTGCGGCCCAGCCGCGGAGGGCGTCGAGCCAAGCGAGGCGGGTTGCTGTCACACGGGTTGAACGAGGCCGGGTCCGGCGGGGACCCGGCCTGCCTCGGGACGACAACGGGCGCGGGAGATGATCTCCCGCGCCCGTGTGCCGTGATGTCGTTACAGGTACTGACCGGTGTTGTTCGCGGTCTCGATGGACCGGCCGGCCTCGGCACCCTTACCGCCGGAGACGAGCGTACGGATGTAGACGATCCGTTCACCCTTCTTACCGGAGATGCGGGCCCAGTCGTCGGGGTTGGTGGTGTTCGGCAGGTCCTCGTTCTCCCGGAACTCGTCGACGCAGCTGTCGAGCAGGTGCTGCAGCCGGAGGCCCTTCTTGCCGGAGGTGAGGAACTCCTTGATCGCCATCTTCTTGCCGCGGTCGACGATGTTCTGGATCATCGCGCCGGAGTTGAAGTCCTTGAAGTACAGGACCTCCTTGTCACCGTTGGCGTAGGTGACCTCCAGGAAGCGGTTCTCCTCCGTCTCGGTGTACATCCGCAGCACGACCGCCTCGATCATCGCGGCGACCGTAGCGGCCCGGTTTTCGTCGTGCTCGGTCAGATCGTCCGAGCTCAACGGCAGTTCCGAGAGGATGTACTTGGCGAAGATGTCCTTCGCCGCCTCGGCGTCCGGGCGCTCGATCTTGATCTTCACGTCGAGACGGCCGGGGCGCAGGATGGCCGGGTCGATCATGTCTTCCCGGTTGGAGGCGCCGATGACGATCACGTTCTCCAGGCCCTCGACACCGTCGATCTCGCTCAGGAGCTGCGGGACGATGGTGTTCTCGACGTCGCTGGAGACGCCTGACCCACGGGTCCGGAAGATCGAGTCCATCTCGTCGAAGAACACGATGACCGGGGTGCCCTCGCTGGCCTTCTCACGGGCCCGCTGGAAGACCAGGCGGATGTGCCGCTCGGTCTCGCCCACGTACTTGTTCAGCAGCTCCGGGCCCTTGATGTTGAGGAAGTAGCTGGTGTGCTTCTCCTCGCCACGCCGCTCGGCGATCTTCTTGGCCAGCGAGTTGGCCACCGCCTTGGCGATCAGGGTCTTACCGCAGCCGGGCGGGCCGTAGAGCAGGATCCCCTTCGGCGGGCGCAGCTGGTGCTCCCGGAACAGGTCGGCGTGCAGGAAGGGCAGCTCCACCGCGTCGCGGATCTGCTCGATCTGGGAGTGCAGACCACCGATGTCGGTGTAGTCGACGTCGGGGACCTCCTCGAGGACGAGTTCCTCGACCTCGCTCTTCGGGATCCGCTCGTAGGCGTACGCCGAACGGGGTTCGATCATCAGCGAGTCGCCGGCGCGCAGCTTGCTGACGTCGAGCGAGTCGGCGAGGAAGACGATGCGCTCCTCGTCGGAGTGCGACGTCACCAGTGCCCGGTCGCGAGGGCCGCCGGACGGGTTGTCCAGGACCTCCTTGAGCGAGACGACCTCGCCGGTGCGCTCGAACCCGAACGCGTCGACGACGTTGAGCGCGTCGTTCAGCAGGACCTCCTGGCCCCGCTGGAGCTCGTCGGCCGCGAGAGACGGCGAGACCGCCACCCGCAGCTTGCGGCCGCCGGTGAACACGTCCACCGTGCCGTCCTCGTGGGCTGCCAGGAAAACGCCGTAACCGCTGGGCGGCTGGGCGAGCCGGTCAATCTCTTCTTTGAGAGTGACGATCTGGGCGCGGGCTTCCTTGAGGGTCGCCACGAGCCGCTCGTTGTTCTCGGTCACTCGGGATAGCTGCGCCTGCGTTGCCGCGAGCCGTTCCTCAAGCTGCCGGACGTGTCGGGGGCTCTCGGTCAACTTCCGCCGGACCAGAGCGAGTTCCTCTTGCAGAAACGCGACCTGACTCGAGAGATCGTTGACTTCCTTCTCCGCTCGCGCGGCGCGGGAGTCCGCTTCGTCGCTACGTGCCACGTCCCACCTCCCCGGGGGGCTCGAACGTCTTGGGATAACACTAACCGTTGCGAAGCGGTTTTCGACCCATGCAACACCCTCGTCACCGACTCTTGATCGATTGGTGCGACCACCGATGAGCCGGTCGGACAGAGTTCGGGCCCTGGCGGTCCTGGCGGGTTGTGCGAGGCGGGCGTCAGCACTGACACTGGTGAGCTGCGCAAACGCATCGACGGCGACCACTGCGCCGGTTCTTTCGGAGAGCTGGAGCCGGGCCGAACGGCCACCGGCCGGCCCGCCTATGCGAAAGACCACACGGGCGAGTCGGCCGGAAGTACTCGGAGTGAATCGGAGTGAGCTCAGAGGGTGGGACGGCCCACCAGAGACGCCACCACCCGGGAGAACTCCTCCAGACGGGCGATCTGTCCCGGACCGCCGTCGTCGAGGGTCTTGCCGAACCGCAGCGCGTCGTGCCGCAGCGGCGCCCGGCCCTCCTCCTCGCCCACACCGGGCGGCGGCACCGCGTCGTCGACCGAACTGAGCAGCAGGTAGACGTCGATGCTGTCGACCCGGGCCTGCCCGTTCGGGGTGCGGGTGAGCCGCCGCCGGCAGCCCACCTCGGTCACCGTGGACAACGGCACCACCCGCAACGACGAGGTCATCGCACCGACCGGACCGTCACCGGGCGCCACGTCCTCGCCATGCCAGAGCACCAGGCGGCTGCCGTCACAGACGACGACCTCCTGCCACACCCCGTTCACCTCGTTGACGAACCGCTCCAGGGTGAAACACAGCACCGAGGCCCCGCGCAACACCCCGAACAGCGCCTCCAGAGCAACCTCCGGATCACGCAGGTAGGCACGGGCCGCCGAGTCCAGATCCGGATAGGGCGACCAGTCCGGGAAGACCGCCGGCATCTCGTTGCTGCCGCCGAACGGCGGAGAACTCATCGCGCCACTCCTGTCTCCGATCGCTGACCCTCGAGGGAACCTACCGGAACCCAGAGGCGAGCGTCACTCCCCGGGGGCGTCGCTCTGCGGCGCGGCGATGTCGATCTGCGGCGCTTCGCTCTGCTGCGCGGCGAGTGCGGCCCGGGTCGCCTTCTTGGCGGCATACGCCTCGGCGCCCTTGCTCGGTTTGCGGCGCCGCGGCGGCGCGGTGACCCCCGGAGCCAGCTTGCGGGCCGACACCAGGAAGGCGGTGTGCGCGATCATCCGGTGGTCCGGGCGGACCGCGAGACCATCGGCGTGCCAGTCCCGGACCAGCGACTCCCAGGCCCGCGGCTCGGTCCAGCCGCCGCGCTCGCGCAGCGCCTCCACCAGTTCCGACAGCTGCGGCGTGGTCGCCACGTAGCCGATGAACACCCCGCCCGGGATGATCGACTTCTCGACCATGTCGAGGGTCTCCCACGGAGTCAGCATGTCCAGGATGATCCGGTCGAAACCGGTGATGTCGTTGCCGGCCACGTCACCGTCGTGCAGGTGCCAGGCCGGGTGCGGGCCACCGAAGAACGCCTCCACGTTCTTGCGGGCGACCGCCGCGAAGTCCTCCCGCAGCTCGTAACTGTGCACCTCGCCGGAGCTGCCGACGGCCCGCAGCAGCGAACACGTCAGCGCACCCGACCCGGCGCCCGCCTCCAGAACCTTCGCACCGGGGAAGACGTCACCCATGGCGACGATCTGCGCCGCGTCCTTCGGGTAGATCACCTGCGCGCCGCGCGGCATCGACAGCACGTAGTCGCTGAGCAGGGGACGCAGCGCCAGGTACGCGGTGCCGCTGGCCGCGGTGATCACGCTGCCGTCGGGCAGGCCGATCAGCTCGTCGTGCGACAGGGCGCCGCGGTGCGTGTGGAACGCCTTACCGGGCTCCAGCACGATCGTGTGCATCCGGCCCTTCGGGTCGGTGAGCTGAACGCGGTCGCCCGTCCGGAACGGCCCGCGGTGCGCGGGAACGTCGTCGACGACGGGGGCTGGGGTTGTGGTCACTGATCTTCTCTCAGGAGGCTGCTAATTCCGGCTCGCGCGCCGGGGTTCCAGCACGGCGGCCACGTCGGCGACCCGCAGGACGCCCACGACATCCTCGCCTGCGGTCACCAGGTACTGCACACCCGGGTGCGCCTGCAGCGCCCGGACCACCTGCTCACCGGTCAGCCCGAGAGGCAGCACGGTCAGCGCGTCACGGGACCGGGCCACGCTCTCCACACTCACCCAGGGACGCCGGCCGACCGGCACCCGCTCGGCGGCGACCGGATCGACCAGTGCCGTGAGGCTACCCGCCGCGTCGGCGACCGCCAGCACCACGTCCGGCCGCGGATCCTGCGCCCGGCGCCGCTGCGCCTCCCCCAACGGCGTGCCGGCCGGCACCGTCAACAGCGGCCGGGCCAGCGCGCCGAGATCGATCAGTGGGAAACGCCCGGTCATCCGGCCCAGCCGGATCGACTGCCCCGCGCCCTGCCACAGGGTCAGCACCACCAGCAGCACGAAGATCAGCCCCAACATGGTGACGACACCCAGCTGCTGCAGGAGCAGCACCACCGCCGCGGTGACCACCGCCAGCCCCCGGCCCGCCCAGCCGGCCACCACGGTAGCCCGGTTCCGGTCCCGCAGCACCGCCCACAACAGCGCCCGCAACGCCCGGCCACCGTCCAGCGGCAGCCCCGGCAACACGTTGAAGAACGCCACCAGCACGTTGCTCAACGCCAACTGGAACGCCACCTCCCGAGTCAGCGCCCGCTCCGGCAGCACCAGCATCACCGCCGTGGCCGCCCCGCCCAGCAGCAGCGAGACCGCTGGCCCCGCCAGCGACACCAGCGCGTCCACCCGCGGCGTCGGCGCGTCCCGGTCCATCTCCGTCCACCCGCTCAGCAACTCCAGAGTGATCCGGCGCACCCCGATGCCGAACCGGCGGGCGATCAGCGCGTGCCCCAGCTCGTGCAACAACACCGAACCGATCAGACACACCACAAAACCCGATCCCAGCAGGTACGCCCACGGCTGCGCCAGGCCCAGCTCCTCCCGGGCGTAGTCGCCGTACACGATCGTGACCAGCACCGCGAGCAGCAGCATCGACGCGCTCGCATACACCGGAATGCCCGCGACCCGCCCCACCGGCCGCCCCCGCCCCGGTGGCAGCGGCGTCATCGCCCGGCTGTCGTCCACACGTTCGATGCTACGGACCACCGGGCGCGGGACCCACCCCGCGTTTTTCGTCATACCCCTGGCCTAGCCTCTTTCCCATGACGGCGCTCTCCCCCACGGCGGCTCAGCCGGTGTCTCCGCCCCCGCAGCCCGCCGACCCGGCGGCCACCGCCCCCGTTCCGGGCCCGGCCGCCACTGCCGCACCCGAGACCCCCTCCGCCCCAGCCCAGCCCACCCCCGCGCCTTCCACCTCGGCCCAGCTCACCCCCGCGCCTTCCGGCTCAGCCCAGGCGCTCCCCCCGGTCCCCGGCTCAGGCCAGGCCGTCACCGGCGCCGCGACCGCTCCCGCCGGACGTGGGCCGCGGCCCGAGGCACCGTCCGGCCCGTCGCTGTCGCCGTCCCGGGCCGCCGACTTCAAGACCTGCCCGTTGCTGTTCCGTTTCCGCAGCATCGACAAGCTGCCCGAAATCCCGTCAGCCGACCAGGTCCGCGGCACGCTGGTCCATGCCGTCCTGGAGCGGCTCTTCGACCTGCCCGCCGCCGACCGCACCCCGGAGGCAGCCGTCGCCCTGGTCACCCCCTCCTGGGAGCGCCTGCTCGTCGAGGAGCCCGGCCTGTCCGGCCTGTTCGCCACCGAGCCAACACCCCGGGGCCGCCCGGCCCCGTCCCCCCGCGCCCGCACCACCGACGGCACTTCCCCGGCCACCGGCCCAGCCGTCACCGGCCCGCCCCCGGCCGACACCTCACCTCTCAGCGTCTCCGCCGCTGACGTATCGCCCTCCGGCCTGCCCATCGCCGACGCTTCGTCTCCCAGCATGTCGCCGTCCCGGACCGCTTCTGCCGACACCTCGCCCTCCAGCGTCCCGCTTTCCGGCACCGGCGCGGACAACGCCCCCGCTGGCGGTGAGCTGGTCCGCGATCCGGCGGCCGACGCCGCGGAGGCCGACGCGACCGGCCAGGCCACGCTGATCGACATTCCCGACGGTGAGGCCGAGGCAGCCCGGATCGCCGCGTTCCTGACGAGCGCCCGTGACCTGCTGGGCGGCTATTTCGCGGTGGAGGACCCGCGCCGCCTGGAGCCCGCCGAGCGGGAGACCCTGATCTCCACGATGATCGGCGACGGCGAACTGCTGCTGCGCGGCTACATCGACCGCCTCGACATCTCCCCCGCCGGAGACCTCCGGGTGGTCGACTACAAGACCGGAGGCGCCCCTCGAGAGGCGTTCGAGGGCCGGGCCTTGTTCCAGCTGAAGTTCTACGCCCTCGTCCTGTGGCGCACCCGCGGCGTGGTCCCCCGCGCCCTGCGACTGCTCTACCTGAAGGACGCCGAGGCCCTCGACTACAGCCCCGACCAGGGCGAGCTGGAGCGTTTCGAGCGCACCCTGCTGGCCCTCTCCCAGGCCATCGAACGAGCGAAGCAGAACGAGGACTTCCGCCCGAAGCCGAGCCGCCTGTGCGGCTGGTGCAGCCACCAGTCCCGGTGCCCCGAGTTCGGCGGCACCCCACCCCCCTACCCCCAGACGATCACCATCGCCCCGTTCACCCCCGATACCGAACCAGCCCGTCCCGGCACCCTCCTCCGGGACGACCCCCTTGGCTGACCCCACCCGGCCACCGACTGTCCGCTCCCTCGGTGGGGGCGTCCTGTCCGCCGCCCTTGCTACGTACCGGAAGACCGTCCCGTATGGGTAAAGATATGGGAATATGCGGCATTATGAGCACTCCGGCGGTCACTCACCGCGTCCGACGGAATCCTGGTGCCGCAGTGTCGGCGGTTCATGGACCATCGCCAACTGATCGCTTCTCAGGCAGCACCCGATGACAGGGCCGCTGCGGGTTCTGATCGCGGATGCCACGCCCCTGCAACGGGCCGGCCTGCGGGCGGTACTCACCGAGGGTCACCGGTCACCGGCTCACCCCCGCGGTGTCCGGACAGCCGATCGCCGGGCGTTCCCACTCCCCGACGAAACCGGCGATCAGGTGAACAACCAGCAGAATGCCACCACCGGGGAAGCGGACAGCCCGGTCGGCGGACGGCGGGAGATCGTCGTCGCCGGGGAGGCCGGTGATGGCGTGGAGGCGGTCGATCTGGCCCGGCGGTTGCTGCCGGACGTACTGATCACCGATGTGGCCCTGCCCCGGATGGACGGTCTGGCCGTCACCAGGGCGATCGCCGAGGCTCGGCTCGCGGTTCGGGTGCTGGTCCTGAGCAGCGCCGACACCGATGACGAGGTGGTCGCCGCGGTGTCGGCCGGTGCCGCCGGTTACCTCTGCAGGGATTCCCCACCGGACGAACTGGTGGCAGCCGTTCACGCCGTCGCCTCCGGTGGCGCGGTCATCGCCCCGCAGGTGCTCGCCCGGGTGCTGGACCGGCTGGCCACCGCGCTTTCCGCAGTGCCGGACACGAACGCTCTGTCTCGTCTGGCCCCGCTCACCGGCCGTGAACGCGAGGTTCTGGTCCACGTCGCACGAGGCCGCAGCAACAGTGAGATAGCCGAAGCCCTGGGTGTCAGCGAGACCACGGTGAAGACGCATGTCGGCCACGTCCTCACCAAACTACGTCTCCGGGATCGCACCCAGGCCGTGATCCTGGCCTACGAGACCGGCCTGGTCCGCCCGCAACACTGACCACCGACCGGGCGAAAGCCGGAACCGCCCGCCCCTTCATCAAGGCCCGGGATCCCCTCGGCCAGGCTCGACCCGCCAGACTGGGCTTGTGGGACTGCTGCTGATGGATCTGGACAACACGCTGATCGACCGGGATGCGGCCTTCGGTGACGCCGTGGCCGGGTTCCTGGATGAGCGCGGTCTGCCCGCCGGGGATCTGCCTTGGGTGATGGCGGCCGACGGCGGGGGCTTCACCTCGCGGGCTGCGGTCGCTGCCGCGATGAACGCCCGTTTCCCGCATGTCTCGTCGACCGCGATCCGGGGGCTCCTGGACACCGGTGCCGCGAATCGGGTGGTCCTCGCCCCGCAGGTCGCCGACGAGCTGCGGCGATTGACCGGCTGGACCACGGTCATCGTCACGAATGGTCGCACCGCCCAGCAGCGGGCGAAGATCGTCAACACCGGGCTGGACCGGCTCGTGGACGGTTGGGTGATCTCCGAACAGGCCGGCCACCGCAAGCCCGAACCGGAGATCTTCCGCGCTGCCGCGGCAACGGTCGGAGCTTCTCTGGACGGCGCCTGGATGATCGGTGACAGCGCCCACGCCGACATCGCCGGCGCTGCGGGTCTGGGGCTGACCAGTATCTGGGTCGCCAACGGCCGCCGATGGACCGAGTCCGGCTACCAGCCCGCACACGTCGCCGAGGACATCGTCACCGCGCTGCGCCTCGTCCCCACTTCCTGACGCGAGCCCGTCCAGGCCGTGACCGGTCGGGGTCAGACGGTCAGCAGGGTGGCCAGGAAGACCGGGTCGACGCCGGTCAGGGTCGTGCGCAGGTGTACGCCGTCGACGGGGGCCAGCTCCAGTTCGGCCGGTACCGCCAGCACCCGGGCGCCCGCCGCTACTGCGCTGGCCACGCCGCTGGGTGAGTCCTCGACGGCTACACAGGCGGTGATGGGGACGCCGAGCAGGGCTGCGGCCGTCACGTACGGCTCGGGGTCGGGTTTGGGTCTCTGAACCTCGTCGCCGCACACCACGACGTCGAAGTTCGCCGGGCCGAGGGTCTTCAGCGCCACTTCGACGAGGCTGCGCCCCGTGGAGGTGACCAGGGCCGTCGGGATCCCTGCCGCCCGTACGGCCGCAAGAAGCTCCATCGCCCCTGGTCGCCAGACCAGCCCCTCGGCGAACAGTGCGCGGACCCGCTCGGTCAGCCATCGCACGTCCGGCTCCTCGGGCCGGTCCGGCAGGCCGAGATCGTCACGGAAGAGCTGCATGCTGGTGCCCATGCTGGTGCCCACCATGGCGAGGCGGGCACGGTCGGAGAGGACGCCACCGGCGTGGACGGCGAGTTCGGCCAGAGCCAGGCCCCAGACGCGCTCGCTGTCGACCAGTGTCCCGTCCATGTCGAAGAGGACCGCGGCAGGTTTCACCGGCCCATTCTGGGCGGCGACCGGGCCGCACGCCGACCGTTTGTGACGGTGCCCTCAGAGACCGCAGGCGTCCAGGGACCGTTCGTAGCCGTCGGCGAACGACTGGAACCGCTGTTCGGGCGTGCCGTGCGAGCCGGGCGCGAACCACGGCTGGCCCGGGTCGTCGCCGACCGCCGCGAGCCCGTCGGCCAGTTCCTTCGTATCGCCGTCCTGCATGGTGAGGACCTGCTGACGGGCCATGTCGCCGATGAACGCCCCGGCCATGCAGTCGGCCATCAGTTCCTGTTCGATGGTGAACTGTTTGCGTATGCCGAGGCGGGCCTGGACGCCGTGCGCGTACTCATGGCCGAGCAGGTAGTAGACGAAGGCGTCACCGATCTGCTGGAAGGCGGCGAAGGCCCAGTTCACGTCGTACGCGATGAAGTCCCCGGCGGAGCAGTAGACCGCGTTGTTGCGGGGCAGCGGCTGACCGCCGCAGTCCACTTCACCATCCTGCTCGTACGGGATGACCTCCCGGATCGCCTGGAACGAACCGCCGAGGCGCTGCTCCCAGTACTGCTCGGCGATGATCTGGGATCCCCGCATGTCCTTCGCGAACTCCTCCGGGGTGTCGGTGCCGTCGGGGTCGACGCTGCCGGTGATCGTGACGGTCGGGTCGGCGGCCCGGTCGGGCGGGGTGCTCTGCCGGCCGGGCGCCGTGGGGGCGCAACCGGCCAGCAGCACGAGAACGGTGAGAAGGGCAAGGATCGGTGCCGGTCGAACGAGCATGCGGTCCTCCAGGGCGGGGCTTCCACGTTAGACCGAAGCCGCGACCGGGGCTCTGCGCTGTCCTCAGGCGAGCACCTTGTCGAGTTTGGTGAAGCTGGAGCCCCAACCCTCCCGCGCGCCGCTCGCCCACTGTTCGGGGAATGGGCCCTGGGTGAGCACGAGCCGGGTCCGGCCGCCATCCTCGTCGAAGAATTCCAGGCGCAACCGCATGACGTCGGTGCCGAAGGCCGGGATGTGGGCCACCGACTCCTCGCCGACCAGCAGTTCGTTCTCGATCACCTCGACGTAGGTGCCGTTCGCCGGTGAGGTCTGCGACGGGTCCTCGTCGTTGATCATGGTGAAACGCTGGTGGCCGCCGACTTGGACGTCCATGTCGACGGTGTCCCGGGGCACCGTCCAGCCGATCGGCCCGAACCAGGCCGCGAGCTGGTCGGGGTCGGTGAAGGCCCGGTAGACGAGGTGACGCGGGGCGTCGAAGATCCGGGTGATGACGAGGTCGGTCACTGGTCCTCCTGCATACGTTTGAGGTGGGCGTCGAGACGCGCGAAGTTGTCGTCCCAGAAGCGGCGGTACCGCTCCATCCAGGCGGTGGCCTCGCGCAGCGGTTCGGCTTCGAGGCGGCTGGACCGCCATTGGGCGGACCGGCTGCGGGAGATCAGGCCGGCGTTCTCCAGCACCTTCAGGTGACGGGAGATCGCCGGAAGACTGATGTCGAACGGTTCGGCCAGCTCGGTGACGGTGGCCTCACCCTCAGCGAGCCGGGCCAGGATGGCGCGGCGCGTCGGGTCGGCGAGGGCCGCGAAAATCACACTGAGCCGGTCGGTCACTTAACCTCCCGGTTAATTAACGGTGAGGTTAAGTTAGCTGCGCCCTCGGCCCGTGTCAAACCTTGCTGGGGAGACGCCGGTGCAACTCGGCCAGGAGGACCTCGGGGCCGGGCGACATCAGACCAACATCGATGATGTACGAGTACTCGCCACCCCGTCGCCGCACCCGCGGTGGACCACCGGCCCCGGCCAGCTCGGTCGCGTAGTCCTCGGCGATCGGCGTGATCACCAGCTCGGTGAACGGCCCACGCCCGTGCAGAGCCACCGCGGCGATGCCGGACCAGGGCAGATGCACCGGCCGCCGCCCGGTCGCGGCGAAGTCCAGCCCGTGCACCGAGGTGTGCAGCCAGCCGAGCCGCCGCCAGGCGATCAGCAGCGCCACGGCCGCCAGCACCGCCGGAACGATCAGGGTGAACTCCGCGTACACCACGATGTCGGCGGCAACCGGCCGATACCCGGCGGCCATCCGGATCAGCAGGGTGATCAGCAGCATCGGCAACCAGGCCGCGGCCAGCACCCACAGGGCGGTCACGTAGACCATCCCGCGATCCTGGAAGAAGCTGACGGTGTCGTCGGTGGGCCCGAGAACCTGATCCACGTGATCGGCCATATGCATCATTATGCCCAGATATATGCGACTTGGTGGCCGGTATCGACAGCGAGCCCGATCGATCGGCCGAGGACCCCGGCGCGGCCACCGGGTACGTTCCCCTGCCCGCACGTAGGCTGTGTGCCATGACTGAGTTCGACGGCCTTCCGCTGCTCCGCTCTCCCGTGGCCATCGCCGCCTTCGAGGGCTGGAACGATGCTGCGGACGCTTCGACCGCGGCCGTGGAACATCTCGAACAGGTGTGGGAGGCCCGCGAGGTCACCAGCATCGATCCCGAGGACTTCTACGACTTCCAGGTCAGCCGGCCCACCATCACCATGGCCGAGGGCGAGACCCGGAAGATCGAATGGCCCACCACCCGGTTCATGGTGGCCAGCCCGCCCGGAGCCGACCGTGACGTCGTCCTGATCCGCGGCATCGAACCGAGCATGCGCTGGCGCACCTTCTGCGAGTCGGTGCTGGAGATCTGTCACAGCCTCGAGGTCAACCGGATCGTCCTGCTCGGCGCCCTGCTGGCCGACGTGCCCTACACCCGGCCCCTCCCGATCAGCGGCTCCGCCAGCGACCCCGACATGGCCGAGAAGTACAAGGTCGTCCCCACCCGGTACGACGGCCCCACCGGCATCGTCGGCGTGCTCCAGGAGGCGGCCACCCGCGCCGACGTGGACGCCCTGTCGTTCTGGGTGCACGTCCCGCACTACGCCAACAACCCGCCGTGCCCCAAGGCGACGCTGTCCCTGCTCAGCCGCATCGAGGACGTCCTCGACCTGCCGGTCCCGATGGCCGACCTGGCCGAACAGGCCGACGACTGGGAGAAGCGGGTCCGCGCTGCCGCCGAACAGGACGCCGAGCTCGGCGAGTACGTCCGCGAGCTGGAGGAACGAGTCGGCGACGCCGGCATCCAGCCGCTGACCGGCGACGAGATCGCCAGCGAGTTCGAGAAGTACCTGCGCCGTCGCGGCGGCTCGGCCGGCCCCACCGCCGGCTCCTGGTGACCGGAGAGACGGGCGTCGCGCCTGAACGCCCGTCTCGCCTTCCGTACAGCGACGCCCCTGTCCCAGGGCCGCCCGCGCCGGCCGTTTCGCAGTGGCTTTCGACGTCCTGACCGGCCGTTTGGCAATGGCTTTCCGCGTCCTGACTCCGGGTTGCCGTGACGGCCGGCGGTGCAGCTCCGGTGTGACGCCACACCTGCCATCTCGGTGGTCAGCGAAGTGCCGGCGCCCAGGGCGCCTCGGGCGCCTCGGCTGATGAGTGCGGATCAGCGTGTCGCTATGGCGCCGACCGCTGGGTCTGCCGCATCCTAGGAACCTAGCTCCTAGTGTGCAGGAGGCAGGATGACGATCAATCCGGGCGCCGCTGAGTTCCCGCATCGGCAGATCGCGGCCCAGTTGCGCGAGCGCATCCGGCGCGGCGACTGGCAGCCGGGCGAGCGGCTGCCGTCCATCCCCGCCATGGCGGAGATGTTCGGCGTGGCGAAACAGACCGTGCAGCGGACCGTCGACCAGCTGCGGGTCGAAGGCATTCTGATCACCAAACCCGGTTCCGGTACGTACGTCCGAGGCACCCGCCGCCGCCTCAACCGTCTCTCCCGTGGCCGCTACGGCGCCCATCGCGGGTACCACGCCGACCTGGCCGCCCGTTACCGGCAGCAGCTCACCGGAGTCGGCCGGGAAGCCGCACCACCCGAGGTGGCCGACGCCTTCGGAGTCCGCGACGGCACCGAGATGCTGGTCCGCCGGCACTTGGTGCGCGCCGACGAGGCCACCGTCGAGGTCGGCGCCTCCTGGTTCCGGGTGGTCGACGCGAGCGGCACCTCCCTGGAACGCCACGAAGCCTTCGGCCGGCCCCTCTACCAGGAGGCCGAGGAGGTGCTGAACCGTCGTTACACGACCGCCACCGACACCATCAGCGCCCGGCAGCCCAGCCGCGAAGAGGCCGAGATCCTGCAGATCCGGCCGGACACCCCGGTCCTGCACCTGCTGCACGTGGCCTTCGACGAGACCCGCAAGCCCATCGAGGTGGCCCAGGCGACCTGGCCCGGCCCGATGACGACGCTGACCGAGGAGTACCGCATCCCGGCCCCCACCCCCGACCCGGACCCCGACCCGGGCATGGCCCTCGCCTGAGCCTCTCCCGTCCCCGTTCACCGCCATCAGCGTCCTCGCCCGACCATCTCCAACCTCTCTCGCCGCTCTCGCCGGCGTCATCGTTCGCTCCGGAGCAGGGTGGTCAGGGTGCTGATGAACTGTTCCGGGGTCTCGGACATCGGCCGGTGACCGGCTCCCGCGATGGTCACCAGCCGTTTGTCCGGTGAACGGAGCGCCTGATACCACGAGGCGAACGGGACGGCCAGGCCGCGCGTCTCCCGCTCGCCCTGCACGAAGTAAGCCGGAATCGTCAGCTCCGGCACGTCACGGTGCAGGTCGACGCTCTGCAGCCGGGGATACAACTCGTCCCAGGTGTCCAGCATCGCGACCATCGTGTGGGCTTTCTGCAACACCGTGTACTCCGGGACTCCCAGGTCGAACGGCGGGTCCGGCAGCCCGTACGCCTGGTTGGCGTAGAGCTGGAACGGCTCGTAGTCGTAGACATCCGGCCACGGCGGTGGCCCCTGGCCCTCGAGGCGCTCCACCAGCTCGCGACGCCCACCGGCACGCGCCCAGGCCAGCACGTCCTCGTAGAAGATCAGGTCCCCGGCCCGTAGGTCCACCGCCTGACCGGTGCCGACGTAGGCGCTGAACCTCTCCGGATGCCGGTGTGCGGCCACGATCGCCGGTATCGAACCGCCGGAGTGCCCGAGCAGCACGATCCGGTCCCGGCCGAAACGCTGCCGCAGACGATCGGCGACGGTGATGACATCGGTGACCTCGGAGTCCAGAGTGACCTCGTCGCCCAGGGCCGGATAGGACGCCCCGCCACCGCGCCGATCAAGAGTTGCGACCACGAAGTGATCCTCCAGCGCGGACAACCGGGTGCGCATCATCCCGGTGTCCGATGCGCCGGGTGGACCGGGCACATACAGCAGCACCGGCAGCGTGGTGGAACGGCCGCGGATCATCACGCCGAGGCCGTCGACGCTGGTCAGCTCGGCGACCCCGCCGGGAATCGCCTCGGTCCGGGCCGGCACCGCGACAGCCGCCGCCAGCACGACCGTCAGGGCCGTAGCCAGGCCGGCCACGGTCCGGCCGGTGACCTGACGGAACCTGGTGCGGGCTGGACGACGGTGGGCCCAGGCAGCGCCGGCCGCCATCGGCAGCAACGCCAGACAGCCGTGCAGGAAACGACCGGTGACCAGCACGACGATGCCGATCGGACTCAGCTCCGGCGGGTCCACGGAAGGACCGGAAACGTTGATGCGCGCCAGCTCCAGGGCCACCACGTACAACAAAGGGGTTGTGGGAATCGCCCACCGTGAGCGCGTCGCCCAGCCGGCCAGGACGCCGACGCCAGCGCTGATCACGATCGACCACAGTGCCTCGGCGCCGGTCTGCGGGCCGCGCGGGGTCCAGAGAGCCACGGCCACGCCCCAGGCCGCCGAGACGAGCAGAGCGCCGGCCGCCCGGGCGGGAAGGTGTCGGACGAGATCTGTCATGCCGGGAAGGATGCGCTGCCGAGGGCGTCGTCCACATCGATCCTTGGCATGTTCAGAACCAGTACTTTGGTAGCTCCCCGCTGGGCTCTGTTCCTTCTACTCTTGCGCCATGCTTCTCGCGCTCCTGGTCCCCGAGCCCGGTGGCGCCCGGACCGCGGTGCGCGACCGGGTCGCCGATGCCGTGGCGGTCGTGGTCGCCCTGTCCTACGGGACGGTGATGATGGTGCTGGGCGATGCGACACGGCCCGGCGCGGCGATCCCCTGGCAAACTGACCTTGCACTAGGGGTGGCCTGCGCCGGTGCTCTGCTCATGCGCCGGAGGTTCCCCCTCGCAGTCGCCGGGGCCTTGCTGCCGTTCGGGGCGGTCTCGGTGACCGCGACCGGCCCGATCGTCGTGGCGCTGTTCACCGTGGCGATCCGCCACCGGCTACCGCTGGTGCTGCTGCTGGGCGCGATCAACGTCGGCACCTCGGCGGTCTATTTTCTCCTGCACGCCAATCCGGAGTACGGGGTCTGGCTGGATCTACTGATGCGCGGCCTGGTCAGCGGGGTGGCACTGGGGTGGGGGCTGTTCGTGCAGGCCTACCGGCGGCTCACCACATCGCTACGTGACAGTGCCGCCCGGCTGGAGGCCGAGCAACAACTGCGCGAGGAGCGGGCCCGGTCCACCGAGCGCGCTCGCATCGCCCGGGAGATGCACGACGTGCTGGCCCATCGGATGTCCCTGATCAGCCTGCATGCCGGCGCCCTGGAAGTACGGGCGGACGCCTCGCCGGAGGAGCGCTCGATCGCCGCGGGAGCCATTCGCAGCAGTGCCCACGATGCCTTGGAGGAGTTGCGCACCGTGGTCGGTGTCCCGAGTGGCCGGCCAGAGCCACCCCAGCCCGGGCTCACGGACATGTCTGATCTGATCATCAGTGCGCGGGCTGTCGGCATGACGGTCGACTATCAGAACAGCCTTTCCCCGGACAACCCGCCGCCGCAGTTGGGTCGCACCGCCTACCGCATCGTCCAGGAGTGTCTGACGAACGCTCGCAAGCACGGCACCGGCCCGTTCGCCTCCGTCCATCTGTTCGGCGCGGCCGGCCGGGGCCTCCGCATCATCGTCACCAATCCCTTCCACGGGACGCCCGGGACGGATGCTGGCACTCCCCCGTCCGGAGGCCGAGGCCTGGTCGGCATCGGCGAGCGTGTGGCCCTGGCCGGTGGCCGGGTGACCCATGGCCCGGCACACGACGAGTTCCGTCTGGAGGCCGACCTCCCGTGGCCGACATGATTCCCACTCGACTCGGCCCGCGCCCCCTGGCCAGCACCGCCGCCGCGGACCTCGGTGTCGCGCGCGGTGGGACCACGGACCGCGGCGGCACGGTTGGTCAGATCACGGACAGCAGGGTCACGGACGGTGGGATCGGCGGAGATCGGCGGGTGATCAGGTTGCTGATCGCCGACGACGACGCACTGGTTCGGGCTGGATTGCGGATCCTCGTCGGTGGCTCGGCTGACATCGAGGTGGTGGCCGAGGCCGAGGACGGGGCCAAGGCGGTGACCGCGTCTGACGCTTACCGGCCGGATGTCATCCTCATGGACATCCGCATGCCAGGCGTCGACGGGCTGGCCGCGACACGCCGTATCCGCAGCCGGGCCAGGGCACCCCAGGTGATCGTGCTGACAACTTTCGGGGCCGACGAGTATGTGCTGGAGGCGCTTCGGAGCGGGGCCAGCGGGTTCCTGTTGAAGGACACCGCGCCACTGGAGATCCTGTCAGCGGTGCGGTCGGTCGCGGCCGGTGCTGCCATCCTCTCTCCGATGTTCATCCGGCGCCTGATCGATCATGTCGCCGATCCGCAGGCGAGTTCGCGCCGGGCGCGCGCCCGGTCTCGCCTCACCGCCCTCACCGAACGAGAGAACGAGGTCGCCATCCACGTCGGTCACGGTCACTCCAATGCGGAGATCGCCACTCTGCTCCGCATGGGCCTCCCGACCGTCAAGGGCCATGTCTCGCGGCTGCTCAGCAAACTCGATCTGAACAACCGGGTCCAGATCGCCCTGCTCGTCCACGACGCGGAGCTGCTGTGACCGTCGCGGGCCAAACCAAATAGCCACGGGCCGGGACCGGCCGTCGTTTGGCTGCCTGTCCGCGAGGTCCGCGAGGTCCGCGAGGTCCGCGAGGGCAAAGTAAATCCGGCGATATTCCGGCAGATCCGGCGGGGTTCAGGTGGGTGGCGGTGTGACTCCGCAATCCTCCGGGCCTGCTGGCGAAACCCGAATGATTGAGCCGGTGCACCGAGAGGAGTGGCCTGTTGGCTGGATCGGAAAGGTATGCCTCTGCATATGCCCAGGTCACATACATGCGCACGTTGAACATTACTTTTCGGATACTTTACGCCGAGGCGGTGAACTTAGGAGAACACATGAATCGAGGACACCTTGATCATTCAGGGAGTACGCCGCAAAGGCGGCACCGCTAGGGATTGGATCCTCGCGGGAACGTGAATCTGTACGGATTCGCATCACACAGGGCGCTTATGCAGACTGCTCTCCCGCCGACAGCGGGCCAGCCGCGCAGTAAGCGTTTCAGATCGACTGGTCATCGGTCGGCGATCTTCCGCACTTTCGATGCCCGGTGAGGCGGCGAGATCGATGCTCTCCTCGACTGATTTCAGAGGCAACGACCGGAACCGCTGCACAGCTGCCGTCATCGGGGTCGGCACGTGACGGCAGATTTGCAGGCCGGGTCACGGAGGACCACGGCACGAGTCGAAGCACATAGGAACAGCCACCGCCGCACGCCGAGCAGAGGTGCAGGATCGCGGCTACGGACGGACGCTGGGCGAAGTAGAAAGGTGCAGCTAAGGACTGATGTCAAGCGAAACACGGGGGCACGGGCGGAGGCCAAGCGGAGTACGAGGACATGCTTGCGGACGAACGTCGGCGGAGCATGCGGCGACCGGAGTCGGCCGGCCAGGCTGCAGCACAGCGAGCCGGGCCGGGCGGGGTCGGGCTGAATGGAAAGACTGACGCCCGGGGCACGGGAGTGCCTCGGGCGTCAGTCGTCACTGGCATGGTCGTTTCCGACCCCGCCGTGATCCTTCTGTCGGCGAACCAGTGCTAGCCGAGAAGGCCACCCAGGTCGAGCACCGAGTTGTACGTGTTGTACGAGCCGGTGTTGTACGAGTCGACCGTGTTGAACGAGTTGTTCGCGATGTACTGGTTGTTCTCGAAGTACGGGCTGTCCGAGTAGTACGAGTCGTAGATGCCGCGGCTGCGGAAAGCGTAGCCGTCGACGATGTAGGGCCGAACCCAGGCGACAGTGTGGAGTTCCTGCACCAGGATGATGTTCTGGCCGTATCCGTAGATGTCGCGGCATCCGGCGGGAGCAGCCTGGACGGGAGCGGCCATCGCCAGCGTTGCGCCGGTGGCCAAGAAGAGGCCACCGAGGTACAGGGCTGCACGACGCATGATGTTTCCTTTCAAGCGGTTGGTTGCTTGCGAGAAAGTCTGGACTGCGGGCGCGCATTTCACGGCTATTTACGGGCAGAACACGGCTGATTTCACCTTTTCGTGGAAAAATATGTGAATTCAGGACATTCGCGTTAAGGTCTGGCGGGCGATTCCGGCCTTTTGCTAGGAAGAACAGATTTCAGGTCTGCGGTGGCCGTACGGCAAATCGATTGGCAATGTAATTTAAACGACTCTGAGCTGGCATAACGTCGCCGGGTCACCGGAGAAGTACCGATCTCGGGCAGATCAGAGAATGCGACACGCGCAGGAATGCGGGCGCGATGTCACGACGAAACCCGAGCAGTCATGGAACAACATGCCAGCCGGGTACGCGCTTCCCGGTGGGCCTGACCTGACCGGAACGCCAGGCGGCAGACGGTAGACAACAAGAGGGCGCCGCAGGCGAGTAGGTGGCAGGGACAGCGGGCCACAGACAAGTGGACAGCAGGGGGCGGCACCAGGAAGGCAGGCAGCAGAGGAGCGGCAGGCAACAAGCCTTGCAGCCCGCGGCTGGCAGGCAACTGATGGGCGGGCAGGCGCAAACGGGCGGGCAGACCTCTTGGCAGGAATCGCGCGGGACCTGGCGCGGGAACGCGAGACCTGGCGCGGGAACGCGAGACCTGGCGCGGCGACGCATGACCGGGCGTTGGAACCGCGGAGCCTCTGGTAGCGACCTCGCCGGAGCAGGGGTGGGGACCGCGCGGACCTGTGCTGGGGACCGCGCGGTCCAGGTGTGCCGGGGGGAGCCCGAACCGGGCCGGACCGGCGCCGTCGGCCTCCTCGCCTAGGAGAAGGTGCCTGAGGCGGGAGGGCTACAGGCGGACGCCTAGGAGAGCATCGACGGTGCGGGACATCAGTTCGGGGGCGGCAGGGTCGTCACCGGCTCCGGCCAGGGCCGCCTCGGACCAGGCGTCCACCAGGGACAGTGCGGTGGGGGCGTCCAGGTCGGTGGCCAGGGCCTCGCGGACTGCGGCGAGCAGGCCCGCACCGGACGGGCCGGACGGAGCTGACGCCGCCTCGCGCCAGCGGGACAGGCGTTGCTGGCCGGCTTTCAGTACGTCGTCGGTCCAGTCGCGGTCGCTGCGGTAGTGGGACGTCAGCAGGCCCAGGCGGACCGCCATCGGGTCGATGCCGTCGCCGCGGAGGCGGGACACGAAGACCAGGTTGCCGCGGGACTTGGACATCTTCTCGCCGTCCAGGCCGATCATGCCGGCGTGCACGTAGTGGGCGGCGAACGGGGACACGCCGGTCAGCACCTCGGCGTGGGCGGCCGAACACTCGTGATGCGGGTAGAGCAGGTCGCTGCCGCCGCCCTGCACGTCGATGGTGTCGCCGAGCAGGCCCAGCGCGATGGTGGCGCATTCGATGTGCCAGCCGGGGCGGCCGGGACCCAGGTCGCCGCCGTCCCACACCGGCTCGCCCTCGCGGGCGCCGCGCCACAGCAGCGGGTCGAGCGGGTCGCGTTTGCCCTCCCGGCCGGGGTCGCCGCCGCGTTCGGCGGACAGCACCAGCATCTCGGCGCGGGACAGGTGTGACTCGTAGCCGAACCGAGGGGCCGACGCCACCGAGAAGTAGACGTCGCCGGTGCCGTCCTCGAGACGGTAGGCCGCGCCCGAGGAGAACAGCGAGGAGACGTGCGTGACGATCGCGGGGATGGACTCGACGGCGCCGACGTAGTGGGCCGGCGGGATGATCCGCAGCGCTTCCATGTCCTCGCGGAACAGGGCGGTCTCCCGCATCGCCAGGACGATCCAGTCCTCGCCGTCGCGGGTGGCGCGCTCCAGCAGCGGGTCGTCGATGTCGGTCACGTTCTGCACGTAGCGGACGTCGAGGCCGGTGTCGCGCCACATCCGGTTCACCAGGTCGAAAGTGATCATGGTGGCGGCGTGGCCGAGGTGGGTGGCGTCATACGGGGTGATGCCGCAGACGTACATCGAGGCGGCGCCGGAGGGCGTGCTGGCCAGCACCGACGCGCGCGCGGTGTCGTAAAGGCCCAGCGGGGACCGCCCCGGCGAGTCCGGCAGGGTGGGAACGTCGTGACCGGTCCATGCATCCATGCTGGGAGCCTAACCAGCCGTGCCGGGGGCAGTCTCGGAGCGTGAGCTAAACCTCTAGATCGAAGGCTGGGGAATACCCACCGGTCAGATCGGTGGCCAGGGAATGGCGGGCCAGTCGGTGGGTGGCTGCGGGAACCGGGCCGTCCGCAGCAGCCGTCTCGCCCGGAGCGTGACGTGCTGCACCTCGGAAATGGTCAGATGCTCTTCCAGCGAATCACCGAGCGGACCGGACAAATCCGATAGCAGCTGTTCCAGAACGAGAACCGCCTCCTCCGGGAGTGGCTCGCCGGTCCAGCCCCACAGCACCGTACGCAGCTTGTTCTCCACGTGGAAACTGACGCCGTGGTCGACACCGTGCACCCCGCCGCTCGCCGGGTAGAGCACGTGGCCGCCCTTGCGGTCGGCGTTGTTGATGACCGCGTCGAAGACCGCGAGCCGGGCCAGGCGGACGTCGTCGGCGTGCGCCAGCGCGAAGGCGTCGCCGTCCTCGTCGCGGGCCGACGCCACCGGGAACCAGCCGTCCGGCACGTCGTAGGCTGGGACGAAACCGATCAGCGACGGCGCCTCCTCCGGCTCGTCGATCCAGAGCTGCACCGCGCCCGGCCCGAGCGGCCCGTCCCGCAGGATGGTGGGCGGCACCAGGTCCCATCCGGTGGCCCGGGAGACCAGGTAGGCGGACACCTCCCGGCCGGCGAGGGTGCCGTCGGGGAAGTCCCACAGCGGGCGCTCACCGCGGACCGGTTTATACACACAACGCCGAGTCAACCCGTCCAGGCTGATCTCGGCGCGCAGTGTGGTGTTGGACGCGTCGACGAGACGCCCCTCTATCTCGATGCCGCCCCGCTCCAGCAGCGTGAGCGCGTCGGCCTCGGCCAGCACGGACGTGGGCTCCGCTGTCACCGGTGGTAACCGTTGTGCCGGGGGCAGAGGTGACCGGCCGGGTCGAGCGGCTGGCCGCAGAGCGGGCACGGGGGCCGCCCGGCCGCCACCACGCGGCGGGCCCGGTCGATGAAGGCACGGGTCGCGTCGGGGGTGAGCCGGACCCGGAGACGGTCGAGGTCCTCATCGGGCTCCTCGTCGTCCTCCTCGTCCTCGTCGTCGTCGAGTGAGGCGTCGTCGAGCGGCGAGTCCTCCAGGCCCGAATCGGTCTCGGGCTCACCGGCCTCGATCGCCTCGATCACGACGGTGCCGGTGTCGACGTCGAAGGCCAGGCCCAGGGTGCCGACCCGGAACTCCTCGTCGACGGGAGTGTCGAGGGGCTCGTTGTCGTGCACGGCCACCAGCGGCACGTCCGGCAGGGACACCCCGAACCGCTTGCTCGCCTCCAGCAGCAGTTCCTCGAGTTTCTCGGCGAGCAGCGACACCTGGACCTTCTCCAGCGCGACGCTGATCACCCGGCCGCCGCCGCGGGCCTGGAGGAAGAAAGTGCGGTCACCCGGCTCGCCCACCGTCCCGGCGACGAACCGCTCCGGCGGCTCGAAGGCATGCACTTGGTGGGTCATGAAACCAACCCTAGCCACCCGCAGGGATATCCGCGCGGGTCACCATGGCGGGTTCGCCGAGGGCGCAACGGGGTATACGCAGCGACGATCCACCGATCACACTGCGTTGTCAGGAGCCACCGCCGGCGCCGCCACCGACCGCCGCGTCACTGCCCCCGGCATCACTTTTCGGCGGCACGAGCGAGGCCAGCTCACCGGTCTCGTTGACCCTGACCACGAACGGTCTGGTCGGGGTGTACCGGATCACGGTGATCGATGCCGGGTCGGCGACGATCCGCTGGAACTGGTCGAGGTGCAGCCCGAGCGCGTCGGCGACGATGGCCTTGATCACGTCACCGTGGCTGCACGCCAGCCAGATCGCGCCGTCCCCGTGCTCGGCCGTCACCTTCGCGTCCCAGAACCGGACCGCGGCGATCGCACGCGCGGACATGTCGGCCATCGCCTCCCCGTTGGGGAAGACCGCGGCACTGGGGTGCTGCTGCACGACCGGCCAGAGCGGTTCCTTGGCCAGCTCCTTGAGCGGGCGGCCCTCCCAGTCCCCGTACCCGCACTCGATCAGCCCGTCCTCCAGGACCGGTTCGGTGCCGGGCAGGGCCAGGTCCAGGGTCTGCCGGCAGCGGATCAGCGGGCTGCTGACCACCGCTGCCAGGGGCAGGACCCGCAGTCGTTCACCGGCTCGGGTGGCCTGGCCGCGGCCGGTGTCGTCGAGTTCGACCGGTTGCCGGCCGGCGAGCCCGCCGGAGGCGTTCGCGGTGGTACGCCCGTGGCGCATCAACAGGACGGTGGCCATCAGCTCGCCACACCCGAGTCGGCGAACGCCTCGGCGACCACGCGCAGCGTCTCCAGGCCGCTCTGCAGGTCACCGACGTACGGGCTGATCGACAGAGTGCCGACGCCGGCCGCCGCGTACTCCCTGATGCGCTCGGTGATCTGGTCCCGCGTACCGATCAGGGAGGTTCTCTCGATGAACTCGCGAGGCACCGCCGCGGCCGCCTCACGCGGCTGACGCGACAGGTAGAGGTCCTGGACCAGCTTGGCCTCGTCCGGATAGCCCATCCGGACCGCGATGCCGTTGTAGAAGTTCTGCTCGCGGCTGCCCATGCCACCGACATAGAGAGCGGCGTACGGCCGGACCACGTCGGCGCACGCGTCCAGATCGTCGCCGAGCACCACCGGCACCGAGGCGACCACGTCGAACCCGTCCAGCCCGAGGCCCCGTTTCGCCCGGCCGGTCGCGATGTGGCGCAACTGGTCGGCGGCGGCGTCCGGCGCCACGAAGATGCCCAGCCAGCCGTCGGCGATCTCCCCGGCCAGCTCCAGGTTCTTCGGGCCGACGGCGGCGAGATAGACCGGGATGTCGGTACGAGCGGGACGGAAGCCCAGTTTCAGCGGCTTGCCGGCCCCGCCCGGGAGCGGCAGCTCGTGGAACTCGCCGGAGTAGGACACCGCCTGACGCGACAGTGCCATGCGGACCACGTCGACGTACTCCCTCGTACGAGCAAGGGGTTTGGCGAACCGCACCCCGTGCCACCCCTCGGAGACCTGGGGTCCCGACACGCCGAGGCCCAGCCGGAACCGCTTGCCGGAGAGCGTGTCCAGGGTCGCGGCGGTCATCGCCGTCATCGCCGGAGTCCGCGCCGGGATCTGCATGACCGCGGCGCCGAGGTCGATCCGTTCGGTCTGGCCGGCGATCCAGGCCAGCATGCTGACGGTGTCCGAGCCGTACGCCTCCGCCGCCCAGACCACCGCGTAGCCGAGCCGGTCCGCCTCCCGCGCCATCGCGAGATGATCGGCGGGGGTGCTCCACGCCGTCTGATAGCCGAGGCTGAGTCCGAGGCGCACTGGCCCTCCCGAGATCTTGGATTGTCCGCTGGCAAGCCTACTGAGGTGTTTCGGTCCGGTAACCGACCCACCCGGCAGACGCCGCGGCATTTCGCTGAGCAGGGAGTCTGAATAAGGTTCACTCATGCATCAGCGACCGCTCGGCCGCAGCGGGCTGGCGGTTTCCCGGCTCGCACTCGGCACCATGACCTGGGGCCGGGACACCGACCCCGACGACGCGGCGGACCAGCTGAAGATCTTCCTGGAGGCCGGCGGCACGCTGATCGACACCGCCGACGTGTACGGGGACGGCGACGCCGAAGCGGTGATCGGCTCGCTGCTCGACCACCTGGTCCCCCGCGACGAAGTGGTGATCGCCACCAAAGCCGGCCTCACCCCGCACGGCTACCGGCACCGCGACGCCTCCCGCGGCAACCTGCTGCGATCCCTCGACGCGTCGTTGCGACGGCTCGGCACCGACTACGTCGACCTGTGGCAGATCCACGGGTATGACGCGCAGACCCCGTTCGAGGAGACCCTGTCCGCTCTCGATCATGCCGTCGCCAGTGGCAAGGTCCGCTACGGCGGTGTCTCCAACTTCGCCGCCTGGCAGACCGCCCGAGCCGCCACCTGGCAGGCCGCCTACCCCGGACGGGCCCCGATCGTGGCCGCCCAGATGGAATACTCGCTACTCGAACGCGGCATCGAACGGGAGATCCTGCCGTCCGCGGCAGCCCTCGGCTTCGGCGTGCTGGCCTGGTCGCCGCTCGGGCGGGGCGTGCTCACCGGCAAATACCGCAACGGGCGGCCGGTGGATTCCCGGGCCGCGTCCGAGCACATGGGGGCGTTCGCCCGCACCTACCTGGAACCGCGCAGCTCCAGCATCGTCGAGGCGGTGGTGATCGCCGCCGCCGGACTCGGGGTGGCCCCGGTGGAGGTGGCCCTGTCCTGGATCCGCGACCGGCCCGGGGTGGCAGCGGCGGTGCTGGGCGCCCGCACGGCCGGGCAGTTGCAGGGCGCGCTGCGCTCCGAACAGCTGACGCTGCCGATGGAGATCGCGATGGCGTTGGAGGACGTGTCGGCGATCGAGGTCGGCTACCCGGAACGCGAGGGCTCCAACTACCCGGAGGGCTGAACCCCACGACCGGCACGGCGGTACGTCATCGTGACGGCGGTTCGTGAAGAGGGAGAGGACATGTCGGCCTACATCGGGCGGCATGGCAACCTGAGCCGGGTTCAACAGGGCCTTTTCACTCAGGCTTTCACGCCGCACGAGGTCGCCTACCACGAGATGACCACGGCGCTGTCCCGCTTTCGGGGGCTGACCCGGAATGCGGCCACTCAAGTCAACATCGCACAGGTCGAATACTCGCGGGAGGAGCTGCGAGCCGCCCGCGACCTGGACGTCACGCGGCCGGGGCGCGGCGGACCCTGACATCCTGGCGAACACCCTGACCCAGGAGCGTCTGCGGCTACCGGCCGGCCATTCCCCGTTCTCGGACGTCGGCGAGCCGGTCGATCGCCTGGTGACACCCCGGGATCCGCAGGCCGAATTCTGGTCCTTCAATCCGATGGTCGACCTGATCAGCCCGTTCGCCTATCTGCGGCAGGCGGCGATCTGGGTCTTCCATCACGACCCGTTCGAACTGTGGACGGAGTGGTTCGCCGGCGACTGGGACTCGTACATCCTGGCCGGGGTCGCCATGGCGAACGCGGGTGCCGCCGCCGGTTCCATCGGTGACAACCTGGCCGCCGGAGCTGTCGCGGTGCCGTCGGTGTGGCGGGGCAACGCGGCCGAGAACTTCCAGGAGTACGAACTGAGACTCGCCGTCGCAGCGAGATCGCTCCAGCAGCTCGGGGACACCTTCAACACCCTGTACCGGGAGTCGGCCGAATGCGTGAAGAACTTCTACGATGTGATCAGCGGGTTCATCGTCAAGATGGTCGATGCACTGCTGGGGGTGAGCATCGGCCGCGCCAGCGGAACCGCCATGATCGCCACACTGGCCGGGTCCGTGATCGGCTATTCGGTGGCGTTGAGCTACGCCGTCTACGCGGTCGACCTCTACCAGGAGATGTCGAACGCCTCCACCCACGCCGAGAACGCACTGAAGGCGATCGGCGGGTCCATGGCCGCGCTCAAGGCGTCTGCCGACCTCACGGAGCTGCCGAGTATCGAGCCGTACCGGATTGCCGGAAACTGACCAAGACGGGAAGGACCAAACGATGAGCGGCGGGATCACCGACGCCCCGGTGGCCGAGGCGCTACTGCGGCACCTCGCCCAGGAGCGAGGGGACGACGATCCGATCGGCGCGCTCGCCAAGGGATTGCTGGACGGCGGGTCGCCTAGTCGGGAGCTTCTCCGCAGCAGCTGGCTCGAGGAAGGCCTGACCGAGGCGGTCGAGAAGGGGCGGGCGGAACTGAGCCGGATGTCCTCGGAACGACTCGCGGCGATCGAGGAAGGTGCCGCCCGTCTTCGCAGTGCGTCGGGCGAGGGCGTGGGTGCCGCGTCGTGAGTACCTGGCTTCGGTTGCAGATCGCCTCGCCGTTCATCGTCCTTCCCGGTGTCTTCCTGATGGCGACGGTGGGTGGCGCCTACCTGCTGTGGTCCACCGTCGACAACACCGCATGGCACGCCCTAACCCTGTTCATGTGCCTCATGCTGGTCAGCTGTGTGGGGATCGGAGTCTCCATCGCGGCCGACCGCGAGCTCGACAGCTTTCCGTGGTGCCGGATGGCCACGGTGGTGCTGTTCGTCGTTCTCAGCCTCGGCGTGCAGTGGGTGCGGGAGATGGTCCAGTTCGCGCCGTGAACGGCTCCGGGTGACGAAGCAGGTCTGGTCTCCCGGCGGACGGCTGGCGCATATTAGATCTCATGGACTACGAATACGCGCCCCTGCGGCTGCCTTCGAATGTCGATCGGCTTGCGGCCGCGGCTCAGCTCGCCATTCAGGCGGAGTTCTCCGGGTGGGAGCTGGCCCGGGTTCAGCTCTATGCCGACGGCACGCGCAAGGTCATGCTCCGCCGCCGGGTGCAGACGACGCCGCAGCCCGGCCTCAGTTACTGACCGCGTCACTTCAGTTACTGACCGCGGCGCTGAGGAGGCCCGCCCGCGCGAAGCGGACGGGCCCGGTGCTCAGTGCTGGTGCCCGGCGTGGTCGTGATCGTGGTCGTGATCGTCGTCGTCGTCGGGCATGAAGGGGTGCTCGTCGAGACGGCCGACCAGCAGGTCGGTCTCGACGGGGGCGAACGGGCCGGAGCCGTCCGCGTCGTCGAAGGCCTCCAGGTCCAGCGGCTCGGCGACCTCGGTCACCGTGAGCAGACCGTCGAGCGGCTCCAGCTCGGGCACGTCCAGGGAGGCCAGCGAGCCGTCGCCGGCCTGCAGCAGTTCGAGCACGGCCTCACCGACCGACTCGACCGGGCCGGCGTCCTCGTCGTCGGGGACCGAGCTGCGGCGTGCGGTCTCGGCGACCCGCAGCAGGGCGGAGACGCTGGGGACCCGGTAGTCGCGGCGCTGACGGACCGAGACGACCTGCTTGTACGGGTCGGCACCGGCGGCGGCGCCGTCCTCGGAGACCTGGCCGAAACGACGGTCCGCCTCGTCGGGGTCGATCGCCTCGACGTCCCACGGCGTGACCTCGCCGTAAGCGTCGAGCAGCTTCTCGTCGTACGCGTACGAGGCGTTGTTCAGGTCGACGTACGCCTGCCAGACGTCGTCGTCGTCGATGCGGCCGGCAGCCGCCTTGACGGCCGCGAGGTGCGCCCGCGTCGCCTCGATCACCCGGTCCAGGGCGACATCGAGTTCGGCGTTCTGGTCGGTCATGGGATGGGGGTCCTTCCGAGAATTCAGCTGTTTCGGAGCAAACGGTCGAGCACACGCACGCCGAACTTTAGTCCCTCCACCGGAACTCGCTCGTCGATGCCGTGGAAGAGCGCACTGAAGTTGAGGTCGGGCGGGAGCCGCAGCGGCGCGAAGCCGAAGCAGCGGATGCCGAGGGTGGAGAAGGCCTTGGCGTCGGTGCCACCGGACATCAGGTACGGCACCGTACGCGCTCCGGGGTCCTCGGCCCGCAGCGCGTCGCCCATCGCGGCGACCAGGTCACCGTCGAAGGCGGTCTCCACGGCGGGCTGCTGGTGCACGTGCTCGATGTCGATGTCCGGCCCGATCACGTCCCGCAGCTCGCGCAGGAACGCGTCGGCGTGTCCGGGCAGGGTCCGGCAGTCGATGGTGGCCGACGCCTTGCCCGGGATGACGTTGTCCTTGTAACCGGCGGCGAGCCGGGTCGGGTTGGCGGTGTTGCGCAGGGTGGCGCCGATCAGGTTGGCGATCGGGCCCAGCTTGGAAACCGCGAGTTCCGGCTGTTCCGGGTCGAGGTCGATCTCCAGCGCGTCGCTGACCTGTTCCAGGAAGGCCCGCACGGTCGGGGTGACGACGGTCGGGAAGCGGTGCCGACCGATCCGCGCGACGGCTTCGGCGAGGGCGGTGACGGCGTTGTCGTCGTGGATGAACGAGCCGTGGCCGGGCCGGCCGGTGGCGTGCAGCCGCAGCCAGTCGAGCCCCTTCTCGGCGGTCTGGACGAGATAAAGACGAAGATCGTCATTGACCGTGTACGAGTAACCGCCGACCTCACCGATGGCCTCGGTGCACCCCTCGAACAGGTCGGCGTGGTTCTGCACCAGCCATTGGGAGCCGAACTCCATGCCGGCTTCCTCGTCGGCGGTGTACGCCAGCACGATGTCACGCGGCGGGGTGTAGCCGGTCCGCTGCCACTCCCGGACGGTGGCGAGCACCATCGCGTCGAAGTCCTTCATGTCGACGGCGCCGCGGCCCCACAGGTAGCCGTCCTTCTCCTCACCGGCGAACGGGTGCACCGACCACTCGCTGGCGTCGGCCGGCACCACGTCGAGGTGCCCGTGGACCAGGAGCGCGCCCCGGCTGGAGTCGGCGCCGGGGATGCGGGCGATCAGGTTGGCGCGCCCGGGAGCCGATTCGAGCAGCCGGGACGTGACGCCGACCTCGCCCAGTTTCTCCGCGACGTACTCGGCGGCGGCCCGCTCCCCCACGGTCGTCAGCGGGTCGCCGGTGTTGGTGGTGTCGATGCGGAGCAGGTCGCGGCACAGGTCCACGACCTCGTTCTCGGCGGTGGTCGTCATTGGCCATTCTTATCAGCATCTTGTAAAGGGGGTTTGTGGGCGGGCCGGTGCAGGGTACCGGGACGGCCGTGTCTTCTGACGTGAACCTTCCCCCGCTGCCGCCGGTCGGCGGCGAGATCTCGGGGCGCAGCATCGTCGACGTCGTCGCCGAACAGCACCGGGAGATCATCGCCCTGGCTGACCGGCTGTCCACCGCCCCGGATGACCGTCAGGTCGCCTCGGTTCTGGTGGCCACTCTCTCCCGGCACCTGTGCGCCGAGGAGCAGTACCTCTATCCCGCGGTCCGGATCGTGGTGCCGGACGGCGACCGGATCGCCGACCGCGAGCTGGCCGAGGACCAGGAGTTGCTGAAGTCACTCGGCGGCCTGGAACGCGGCTCGGACGCGACGAAGATCACCGAGTCGATCCGCCGGCACGTCGCGGCGGACGCCGAGGAGCTGTTGCCTCTGCTGGAGCGGATGGCGTCGGCTGACGATCTGATCCGGCTCGGGAATCGTTTCGAGATGGCCGAGGAGGCCGCGCCGACCCGCCCGCACCCGTCGACACCGGCCACACCGCCCTGGAACAAGGTGGTCGATCCGCTGGTCGGGGTACTCGACAAGGTTCGGGACGCGGTCACCGCCCGCAAGACATACATGCGAGATCTGTAACTAAATGCCGGTTACTAGCGGCAAGTAACGTACGTCCTGTTCGTTCATACGTTTGTCACAGGATGCCGATCATTCCATGTCTCGTGGACTAGCGTTCGATCCCTTTCTAGTCCTAACGTCACGCTATGAACCTCGAGCTGCGGCATCTGAAGGTGGTCTGCGCCATCGCGGAGACCGGCAGCGTGACCAAGGCCGCGTCACAACTCGGCCTTGCCCAGCCTGCGCTCACCGCACAACTTCAGCGGATCGAGCGCACGCTGGGTGGCCCGCTGTTCGACCGTGACCGCCGGGGCGCCCGCCCCACGGCACTGGGGGAACTGGTGCTCTCCCGCGCCAGGGTGCTGCTGCCCGCGATGAAGGGCTTGCAGGACGAAGCAGCCAGACTGGCCGCCGGTGGCGGTCAGGACACGATGAGCCGGTACCGGATCGGTGCCGTCGGCGGCCCGGTCGTCGCTCATCTGGTGCACCGCCTGTCCGAGGCCCAGCCGGATGCTCAGATCTCCACGCACGCGTCGTACTACATCTCCGAGATCGCCGGCATGGTCCTGGCCGGCAAGCTGGACTACGCGCAGGTGGGTGTCTGCGGCGACGCCCTGCCCTCCGCGGAGTACGGCCTGGTCTGGCAGACCATCGGCGTGGACGCGGTCTGTGTCCTGATGAAGGAGGACCACCCGCAGGCCAAGAACATCGAGGTGGACCTGGCCGAGATGGCCGACGAGGCGTGGGTGGCGGGCGCCGGTGACGGCTGTTTCGCCGACTGCTTCGCCGCAGCATGCGCCCGTGCCGGGTTCGCCCCGCGCCGGGTGCTGGAGTCGGACGTGCGCAACTGCGTCGACATGGTGGAGCTGGGCCTGGCCATCGGGCTCTGCCAGCCGACCTTCCGGCCGCCGGCCGGGCTGGTCAGCCGTCCGCTGCGCGGCGCCCCGCTGCGCTGGCGGCTGGTGCTGGGCTGGCATCCGGACTCCCCGGCGGCCCGCAGCGCGTCCAAGTTGATGGATCACGCGCAGGAGGCGTACATCGACATTCTGGCGCGCAACGGACCGTACACCGAGTGGATCCGCTCCCAGCCGCAGCATCTCGCCGCCGCTTGACAGCAGGAGGGCGCCGCCCGGCGCCCTCCTGCAAACTCAGACCGCCGACAAGACTCAGACCGCCGACATCGCGACGTCGAAGACCAGTGAGCCGTCCCGGGCGTCGACCCGGACCGTCCGGCCCGGTGCCAGATCCGCCGCGATCAGCATCTTCGACAGCCGGTTGTCCAGCTCCCGCTGGATGGTCCGGCGCAGCGGCCGGGCCCCGAACTCTGGCTGGAAGCCCCGCTCGGACAGCCAGTCCACCGCCTCCGGGGTGACCTCCAGCTTGACGTCCTGAGCGTCCAGGCGGCGCCGGGTGTCGGCGAGCATCATCTCGGTGATCTTGTGGAGCTGGTCGCTCTCCAGTTGCCGGAAGATGATGATCTCGTCGATCCGGTTGATGAACTCCGGCCGCAGTTGCTCCTTGAGCCGCTTGTCGAGCCGGGCCCGCAGGTCGTCGTCCGGTGACGAGGAACCGCCGAAGCCGACGCTGCGGGTGGTGCCGCTGATCAGGTCCGACCCCAGGTTGCTGGTCATGATGAGCACGGTGTTCTTGAAGCTGACCGTGCGCCCCTGGCTGTCGGTGAGCCGCCCGTCGTCGAGCACCTGCAACAGCATGTTGAAGACGTCCGGGTGGGCCTTCTCGATCTCGTCGAGCAGCACCACGCTGTACGGCCGGCGCCGCACCGCCTCGGTGAGCTGCCCGGCCTCGTCGTACCCGACGTACCCGGGCGGCGCCCCGACCAGCCGCGACACGGTGTGCCGTTCCTGGAACTCGCTCATGTCGAGCCGGATCATCCGGTCCGCGTCGCCGAACAGCGCCCCGGCCAGGGAACGGGCCAGTTCGGTCTTGCCGACTCCGGTCGGGCCGAGGAACAGGAAGCTGCCGACCGGCCGGTCCGGGTCACCGAGCCCGGCCCGGGAGCGGCGCACCGCCTCGGCGACGGCCTCGACCGCGTCGTCCTGTCCGATGACGTGCGTGTGCAGGTGCTCCTCCAGACGCAGCAGGCGGTCCCGCTCGGCCTCGGTGAGCTGGGCCACCGGGATCCCGGTGGCACGGGAGACGACCTCGGCGATCTCCTCCTCGGTCACCTGCGGCACCCCGGCTCCGGCGGGACCCCCCGCGAGTTGTTGCCGCAGCGAGTTGATCTGGTCGCGCAGTTCGGACGCCTGCTCGTAGTGCTCGGCGGCAACGGCCTGGTCCCGGTCGCGGGACAGTTGTTCGAGACGGTGGTTCATCTCGCGACGGTTGGCGTCCGGGGTCTTGGTACGCAGCCGGACCCGGGCGCCGGCCTGGTCGATCAGGTCGATCGCCTTGTCCGGCAGGAAACGGTCGGTGATGTACCGGTCGGAGAGCACGGCCGCCGCGTCCAGGGCGGCGTCGGTGATCCGTACCTGATGGTGGGCCTCGTAGTTGTCTCGCAACCCCCGCAGGATCGCGACGGTGTCCTCGACGCTCGGCTCGCCGATCACCACCGGCTGGAAACGCCGGGCCAGGGCCGCGTCCTTCTCGATGTGCTTGCGGTACTCGTCCAGGGTGGTCGCGCCGATCACCCGCAGCTGCCCGCGGGCCAGGGCCGGTTTGAGCATGTTGCCGGCGTCCATGCCGCCGCCCTCACCGCCGCCACCCGCGCCGACCAGGGTGTGGATCTCATCGAGGAAGACGATCAGCTGGTCGCCGGACGCCTTGATCTCCTCGATCACCTTCTTCAGGCGCTCCTCGAAGTCGCCGCGGTACTTGGTGCCCGCGACCAGCCCGGCCAGGTCGAGCTGAATGACCCGCTTGTCCTGCAGGGTGAGCGGCACCTCGCCGTCGACGATCCGCTGGGCCAGCCCCTCCACCACGGCGGTCTTGCCGACCCCGGCCTCACCGATCAGGACCGGATTGTTCTTGGTACGCCGGGACAGGATCTCGACGGCCTGCTCGATCTCGTCGGCCCGGCCGATCACCGGGTCGATCTCACCGCGCCGGGCGGACTCGGTCAGGTCCACGCCGAACTGCTCCAGCGTGGGCGTCGGCGCCAGCTGCGCGTGCGGCCCGCCACTGTTGGGTTTGGGCAGCTCACTGTGGTGCGGCATGGTCCGCGGGTCGACGATCCGGCCGGCCAGCAGACGGCCGGCCGCGGAGTCGGTGTTCAGTCCGAGCGCCATCAGGATGTGCTCGGGGCCGATGTAGGAGGCGCCGACCGCGCGGGAGATCTGCAGACTGTCCAGCAGCGCGCGTTTGGCGGCCGGGGTCAGCGCGATGCTCTCCGGCAGTTCACCGGCGGCGGCTTCGGGCCGGCCCATCTCGGCGAGCAGGCGGTCCGGGTCGGCACCGGCACGCCGGACCGTCTGTTTCATCGGCTCCTGCTGCAGGACCGCCCAGAGCAGGTGGTCGGTGTCGAGGTCGGCGAGCGAGCGGCCCCCGCCGGCCACTTCGGCGGCCCGGCGCGCGGCGTCGCCGAGCACCTGACGGGCGTCGTTACTCATGTAACGGGCGATGTCGAAACGCTGCGCCGACCGGCGCGGCTCGGCCGCACCGAAGAAGCGGGCGAACAGGTCGTCCCACTGACCGGGCCCAGCCGGCCCGAACGGTCCGATGCTCATTGATTCCTCTTCTCCTGAAACCTGGGCGGCAAACTCGCGCCGCCTGGTTGTCAACAGCGTGTGAACCTCGCCGGCGATTCCCGGATCGCGAAAAAAGTTGACACGACTACACTCAACTTCATGGCGGTGTCCCAGGAACCACCCTCCCTCACGCCGGACTTCCAGGAGCCGGAACCGGCCACCCCGGGCCCACCGGTCGTGATCGTCGACGGGGCGAACGTCGTCGGTTCGGTCCCGGACGGCTGGTGGCGCGACCGGGCGGGTGCGGCGGCACGGCTCCGCGACAACCTGGCGGTGGTCCCCGCCGCGGGCCTGCCCGGCCTGGCGGCGCCGGTCGAGGTGGTCCTGGTGGTCGAGGGCCGGGCCCGGGACGTCCCGCCGGGCCCCGGTGGGGTGCGGATCGAGCGCGCCACCGGCTCCGGCGATGACAAGATCGTCGATTTGGTACGGGTGACGGCCCCCACCCGGCGCACGGTCGTGATCACCGCCGACCGTGGCCTGCGGGACCGGGTGACCGCCCTGGGCGCCGAGGTGCGCGGCCCGTCCGCGGTTCCGCGCTGAGCCCGTCACTCCGCCGCGCCGCTGTTCATTACCGCACCAGGTGACCCCGAGGGGACTAGCGAGTCCATAGTGGATCATTTTCGGATACGATTCCACCAGGGGGATCGTCGGGTCCCCCGAGAAAACGGGCGTCGTGTCACAGTCGGCACGGTGCGTCGAAACAGGGCACCGGAGGACGCCCCGGCGACAACCGGGCGGTAGTCTGGGACCGCAAGTCGTAAACCCGCACAGGAGGCTGCCCGGGTGGCCAGTGTCGCCGAACTCAGAGCTGCCGTGGAGGCCGCGCTTCAGCAGGTCACGGAGGGGCAGCAGGCGATCCAGGCGGCGCGCGAGAAGATCGGCGAGGCCCAGCAGAGCCTCGCCGCCGCCCTCGACGGCAGCGCCAGCGACGCCGTCGGAGCCGCACACGCCTCGCTGTCGCAGGCCGAGCAGCAGCTGGAGGATTCGTTCACCGCGACCCTGGCGGCGGTCGAGCAGGCTCACAACTACACGGCGAACCTCTGACACGATGTCGCTGCTGCAGGATCTCGGCGCCCAGCTCCGCGCCGCCGCCGACGGTCTACCCACCGGTGAGGTGGCCGCCGCGATGAACAAGCTCCGGAGCGCCGCCGAGTTGCTCCGCTGGGTCCAGGAGGAGTCCAGCCAGGACATCGGAGTCGTCCGCATCGGCCACGCCACCGAGCACACCGAGAACGCCGCGGCCGCGCTGCGCGCCTGTGAGGACGCGATCGAGCGCTACCTGGCGGTGCTGGGCATCGGCGCCACCCCGGGTGCCGCGCCCGGCCAGGAGTGGCGCACCGCCCTGCGGCGCGAGACCGACCAGCCGCGCCCGGAGCAGCCGACGGACGCCCCGCAGAAACCGGAGGCCCTCGGCCCGTGGTGGCAGCAGCGGGTCGCCAAGCTGACCGGTGAGGCCCCGTCCAGCGAGCAGGCCGGCAAGACCGGGGAGCCGGGCGACACCTCCGAGCTGCTGCGCCGGGTCGCCGCCGGGGTGCGGGCCGGTGACCGGGCCCGGCTGGGCCGCGAGCTGCACGGGGTGAACGCGTCCACCGGCCTGGGTCTGTCCGCGGTCACCCCGGCCGTGCTGCACCGGCTCGCCGGTGACCTGCTCGGCCACGACCCGCGGCCGGAGGACGTGCCCCGGCTGCGCACCGCCGCCGAGGGCCGGGTGAAAGCGCTGCTGCCGGGCACCGAACCGCACGTGCTGGAGACCCTGCTGGACCGGATCTGCCGGGTGCCGGTCCAGCAACAGCAGCAGAAACGCGGCGATCAGCCGGCCGGCCACCCGGCCGACACCGCGGTCACCGCGAGTGTGCTGACCGGGGTGCTGCTGGCCCGGCTCGGCCGGGACGCCGGCACCCTGGATCCGAGCACCCCGGAGCCGGTCCGCCCCCGCCCGGAGCAGGCCGAGGACAAGAAATGACAACTGCGACGATGCCGGCGGGTCATGCCTGAATCCACCAAGAACCGGGTGATGGAGATCCGCGCCGGGCTGTCCCACGCGCTCGGCGCCGCACAGATCGCCCTGCACCGGGCGCAGGACGCGGCGGAGGCGGCCGAGGCCCGGTACAGGCGGGTGACCGCTGCCGCGAAAGCCCGTAAGCGGAAACTGGCCGATGCCCGCGACGGGCGCACCGTGGAGATCACCGCCTGGCACGACGGCGAACTGGCCGCCCTGGTGGGAGTCGCGGCGGCCGCCGCCGACCGGGCCGCGCCGGGTGCCGCCGGGGAACCCTGGCACCGCTGGGAGGCGACCCCGCTGGACCGCCCGGCGGAACTACGGGTGGGCCGGCTGATCCTGCCGGAGGCCCCGGTGCCGGCCCGGGCCGGTGACGACGACAGCGGTGACCGGGCGGCCGGGGCCTGGGCGTCGCGCCCCGGCGAGGCCGCACCGGAACCACGGCTCGACGACACCCCTCCGGAGGTGCCGGCCCTGGTCGCACTGCTGGACCACGGGCACATCGTGGTCGAGGGTGACGACCACCGGTCCGCCGACGCGGTGGTGGCCGGGCTGCTGCTGCGGGCCCTGGGCACCAGCGTGCCGGGCGCGGTCCAGATCGTCGGGTACGACCCGGAGAACCTCGGTGGCGGCCTGGCCGGGTTCGCGCCGCTCGCCCCGGCCGGGGTGCTCGCCTTCGTCGGGCCGGGCGGACTGGACAAGCTGCTCGATGACCTGGTCGGGCACGTCCGGCGGATCAACGAGACGGTCCTCGCCGGGGAGTACAGCTCGCTGCGTGAGCTGCACCTGGCCACCCGGCGGCGGCCCGAACCGTGGCGGGTGGCGGTGCTGCTCGGCGGCCCGGAACTGTCCCGGCACGAGCGGTCCCAACTGGACCGTCTGCTGCGGACCGGCGCGGCCTGCGGGGTGCACCTGGTGATCCGCGGGCTGCCGGTGCCGACCGGGCCGGGGATCGAGTTCGTGCTGGCGGCGCCCGGTGCGGACGCCCGGATCCAGAGCGCGGGCGCGTTACCCGTACAACTGGATCCCGCTCCCGGTCCGTCCGTGGTGACGGCGACGTGCCGCCGGATCGCGGAGGCCGTCGCGGCGGGCCCGGCCCCGGTGGCACTGGACAGCCTGCTGCCCGAGGCGGGATCGGAGTGGCGGGAGAGTTCGGCGACCGGAGTGACCGCTCCGCTCGGCGACAGCCCGCAGGGCCCACGGGTGATGGTGACGCTGAGCGACTATCCGCCGCACGCACTGATCGCCGGGCCGTCCGGAACCGGCAAGACCAACTTCATCTACGCCTGGATGGGCGCGCTAGCGGCCCGGTACTCCCCCGATGAACTGGCCTTCTACCTGCTCGACTTCAAGGAGGGCGTGTCGTTCGCCCGGTTCGCGCCGGGGCGGCGGGACCCGAGCTGGCTGCCGCACGTCCGTCTGGTCGGGGTGAACGTCAACACCGACCGTGAGTTCGGGCTGGCGCTGCTGCGGTTCCTCGGCGGCGAGTTGCGGCGCCGGGCCGACGCGGCCAAACAGCACGAGGTGACGAACCTGGCCGAGTTGCGCGCCGAGGACCCGGACGGGTCGTGGCCGCGGATCGTGGCGGTCGTCGACGAGTTCCAGGTGCTGCTGTCCGGGCGCGACGCGGTGTCCGGTGAGGCCGTCGACCTGCTCGAGGACCTCGCCCGGCGGGGCCGTTCGCAGGGTATCCATCTGATCCTGGCCAGCCAGGACGTGTCCGGCATCGAGGCGCTGTGGGGGCGGCCCGCGCTGGTCGCCCAGTTCAGCCTGCGGATCGCGCTGCCCCGGGCCCGGCGGGTGCTGGCCGAGACGAACGCGGCCGCCGACTCGCTGCCGCGCTACCACGCGGTGGTCAACGCCGACTCCGGTGCCGTCGAGGCCAACCGGGTGGTCCGGGTGCCGGCCGCCGGGGACCGGGAGCAGTGGAGTTCGCTGCAGCACCGGCTGTGGCGGCGCCGCCCGGACGGGCAGGGGCCGCCGCGGCTCTTCGACGGCGACGTGATCCCGAAACTCGCCGACAGCCCCGACTTCCGGGAGATGCAGGCCACCGAGTCGCCGGCCGCGCCGATCGCCCTGCTCGGCGAGACCATCGACGTGGAGTCCCGGTCGGCCCGGACCGTGCTGCGCCGCGCTCCCGGCCGCAACCTGGCGGTGATCGGCACCCGGATGGACGAGGCCTGCGCGATCCTGGCCACCGCGGGCCGGTCGCTGGCCGCCCAGTTCGGCCCGGACGGCGCCCGGTTCTCGGTGGTCTGCCTGGACCCGGACGCGCGGGCCGCTGCCGAGGCGCTGCACGCCCGGATCCCCGGCAGCGGCTGGTACGACGCCGAGGGCCTGAACTGGCTCCTGGAGGACGCCGCCACCGAGGCGACCGCGTCCTGGCCGGCGGACCGGCCGCACTTCATCCTGATCTACGCGGCCGACGCACTGCCCGGTGGCAAGGCGGCCGGCGACCAGCTCCGGACCATCCTGCAGCAGGGGCCGGAACGGCGGCTGCACGTGCTGGGCTGGTGGCGCGGTGCCGCGCTGCTGCGGGAGTCGCTGGGCGGGCCCGCGTCCCGGACCGACTCGATCGGCGCCTGGGTGGCCCTGGACGTGCACGGCAGCGAGCTGTCGCCGTACTACCCGGGCCAGGGAGCGCCGAACTGGTACCCGCGCCCGTGGCGGGCCCTGCATTTCGACCGTTCGGTGCATCGGGGCGCCGAAGTGATCATCCCGTATGGAAACGCATGAGTGAACTGGAACCGGCCGACCTGGATCGCGCCGACTACCGGGTGGTGCTGCACCGGCTGACCACTCTCGACGACAAGGCGGCCGGTCTGCGGGCCGAGGCTGAGAGCTGGTACACCGAACGGGTGGCCGCCGCCGACACGGCCGTCGCGGACGCCACCGCGGAACTGGCCGAGGCCGACCGGGCGGTCCGGGACGCGCAACGTGACCTGGAGCAGGTGGACGCGCGGGCGGCCGGGCTGTGGTCGGACTTCGTGCACCGGGTGGGCCCGGCCGCCGAACGGTACGGGCGCACCCTGCCGGCGGCCAGCATCCCCCGTCAGCGGACCGAGGAACGCGCCGCCCGCGATTACCTGGACGAGGTCGAGAACCGGGTCAAGTACACCCCGCCGGCCCGGCCGATCACCTTCGGCACCAAAGTCCTCTTCGGTGTCCTGGGGCTGATCGGTGGGGTGCTGGGGGTGGTCGGCAACCTGCTGGTCCGGCGGACCGGGGAGGCCGCGGGCGGCGACTGGCATCAGGCCGCGCCGGTGGTCGCCCTGCTGGTGCTGCTCTTCTTCCCGATCCTGGCGGCGATCACCGCGAAACTGATCGGTGACCGGCGCGGGACCGGGCTCGACACGGCGTCGACGGTGACCGTGCTGGTCACCGGGCTGGTGACCGCGGGTCTGCTCTTCACCGCCGTGCAGGTCGCCCAGTCGGCCTAGCTTCAGGCCGGCGGGGCCATCTCCCCGATCGGCCTGGCGTCAGGCCGGCGGGCTCATCTCCCGGTGGCGGGCGGCCTCCTGCAGGAGGGCCGCCGGGACGTCGGGCCCGTCGTCGTTGCCGCCGTGGGCCTCGTCGTACTCGTAGTCGCCGCCGGTGTTGTCTTCGGGTTCGTCCACGGTGTCGGTCATACCTGCCGTTCTACCGGTATCCCGACCCGAGAGGCGGCCGGTTCCGCGGATTTCACCGACATCGAATAAACAGTTGTTCAGTAATGGATATGTCGCTCTCCCGGCGGCGATTTCGCCGTGTGGATATCCTCGCCGCCGGAAAAGCGTGTCGTCAGCTGGCCCGGCGCTCGCGCACCGACTTGCAGTTCACACACGCCGTCGCCGACGGGAACACCTCGAGCCGCTCGACCGGAATCGGCTTCGAGCAACCCTCGCAGTTGCCGTACGTCCCGTCGTTGAGCCGCGCGATGGCGTGCTCAGCCTGCGTCCGGCGGTCCAGCAGCGTCTTCAGCAGCGAGGTCGCCGCGTCGCGCTCGGCCGTCTTGGAACCACTGTCGGCCTGGTCGTCGCCGGCCGCGTCGCCGATCTCCACCAGCCGAAGACGGGTGTTCTGGGCGACGGCCTCTTCGTACTCACTGTTGAGTTCCTCGAATCGGCCTTGCAGGATCACTCGGATCTGGTCGATCTCATCGGTCGAACGCAGCCCCTTGACCGCGCTCGCGCCCTTGCCTGCGACAACCGCTCCGTTGACGAGCATGCAGTCCCCCTGCCCTTCACTCAGCCCCAGCCGGTGGGATCCCCCGGGTCACCCTCGTCCCGACTCGGCCCCACTTTGTGGAGCCGGACGATACCCACCGCCGAAGATCCCAAACGGGACCCCCGCAAAAAAGTAACCGGAGCATAACTGTCAGTGGTCGAATCCGCCACGGACTCGGCATTCGGGTCTCGTGCCCGGTGTCACCGGCCCCCCTCGACAACCGCTGGACGGCGTGGGTCGTCGAGGCGAACCACCACGTCAGCGAAGGTTTCCGGGGCCACCTCGTCGCGGTAGCGGCGGTAGGCCGGCAGGGTCCACGCGAGCTCCGGCAAGGTCCGGCGAGCCAGCGCGGCGGCGGACACCTCAAGGTGGACGGAGAAGTCGAACGGCAGTCCGGAACCGAGCAGCAGCGGGCCGCTGACCAGCAGAATCGCGCCCGCCGGCAGGTCCTGGTAGGGCTCCCGGGCGGCCCGGTCGACGCCGGCGTCCCACAGTCGGCGAAGGATCCGGCCGGAACCGTCCGGTCCCGCCGGGGCCAGCACCTCGCGGATCAGCCCGGCCTCGTCGAACCAGCCGGTGTAGAACGAGTTCGGCTCGGTCCGCCCGAACTCCAGGCGCACCGAGGCCGGGCGCAGGAAATCGCTGGTGTCGACACGGATCGCCGGGCGGCCGCGCACCCGCAACGGGTCCACCAGAGCATCCGCGAGACGGCCCGGATCGGCCGCCGGAGCGCCGTCCAGAGCCACCCGCAGACGATTGTCGGATTCCCGACTCGCGAGCCGGTCGGCGATTTCCTCGACGAGTTTTTCCAGGGAGACGGGACGAACGCGCATGTGTCCATGATCCCCCGGCCGGGGGATCGTCAGTCGTGCGGCAGGATCAGGATGTTGGCGTCGTCGGCCAGCCGGTAACCCACGCCGTAGACCGTCGTGACCAACGGGACACTGCCGCCGAGCTTCAGCCGCAGCCGCCGCACGTGCACGTCCACGGTGCGCTCACCGGCCCGCTCGTAACCCCAGACGGCCGCGAGCAGCTGCCCACGGGTGAAGACCCGGCGTGGCCGCTCGGCGAGGAACTGCAGGAGGTCGAACTCCAGACGGGTCAGCGGCAGCGCCACACCGTCCAGGACGGCCTGGCGCGACGAGGTGTGCAACCGGACCTCCGGGCCGTCCGGAACGACCTCAGCGGCCGCGTCAGCGTCGGCGTCGGCCGGGACCTGATCCGCAACGGGCGGGGCCTGCTCGACGGTGACCGTGCCCTTGCTCAGTTCGACCAGCTCACGGACCGCGGCGAGCAGGCGGTGCGCCTGCGGGGAGACGGCGTCCCCGGTGAGCGGGATGGCGAGCGTCACGGTCAGCGCGGGCTCGGCGGCACGTCGGGCGGCCCCCCGGCCCGGGCCTGCGGAACGACGATCTGCACGTGACGACAATGCGCGGACCGGCATTGATTCATCCCCCAGAATTTGCTGCGGCAAGCGAATACGACTGATCACTGTGCGTAATGCGGGGCCGATAATTCCCGCCCTCAGGCTAGCGGGTCAAGTCAACGATCCACAGTGTGGGAACACAGTTCCATATTGTCGTTCATCACACAAATGCATTCTGGGAACGATTTCCGTCAGTCGCATTAAGGAAATGAGAAGCGGGGGTGCCGCCGTCAAGGCGACACCCCCGCGGCAGGCGAGTGGTGGGTGCGATCAGCCGCCCGAGGTGAGCCGCCGGCCGACCGCCGCGATGAGCCGGTCCAGCTCGGAACCGAACGGGTTGTCGTGCACCAGGTAGGTCCAGGTGGCGCTCGGCCGGACGATCTCCGCCCGCTCCGGCACCCAGCCGTCCTCCAGGTCGACCTCGTCGAACGTCGCGATGGTCCGCGACTCGACCTGCGTCAGCAGCTCCTGGAAGGCCGGCACCGCCGCCCGGTGGAACTCGTCGAGCGGGTCCAGCTTGCCGAGCGCGCGCAGGTGCACACCCTCCCGGACCTCGGACAGGAACGCCAGGTGGTCGACCCAGAGGCGGTCCAGGTGGAAGAGGGCGATCGCGCGGGCCGACTCGGACAGCACGTCCTCGTCGATCTCCTCAGCCTTCTCCTTGGACTTCTCCAGCAGCATGATCGCGGCGACCTCGGAGGTGAGCAGCCGCTCACGGCGCTCGGCGAGCAGCAGGCGCTGCTGCTCGGTCACCACGCTGTAGCGCCAGGTGTTCTTGTGGATCTCGTGGTTGACCCCCTCGGCGACCCGCTGGGCGTGCTCCACGGCGTATTCCACCTGGGAGTCGTGCACGACGCCGTCGATGTCCATCCGCGGCGAGGCCGGCAGGATGTCACCGGCGTGCCGGAAGACCAGCTCGTCCTCGAGGCTGACGAAGAAGACCGAGCGGCCCGGGTCGCCCTGCCGGCCGGCCCGGCCGCGGAGCTGGTCGTCGACCCGGCGGCTGTCGTGCCGGCCGGAGCCGATCACGTAGAGCCCGCCCAGCTCGACCACCGCGTCGCGGTCCTTCTCGTCGCTGCCGCCGAGGCGGATGTCGACACCACGGCCGGCCATCTGGGTGGAGACGGTGACCGCGCCGAGCGCGCCCGCCTCCGCGATGATGGTGGCCTCTTCGGCGTCGTTCTTCGCGTTCAGCACGCTGCACGGCACACCGGCCGCTTCGAGCTGACTCGCCAGGCGCTCGGACGCCTTCACGTCCAGGGTGCCGATCAGCACCGGCCGCCCCGACTCGTGGGCGATCTTGATCTCCTCGACCAGGGCCTCGTCGCGCATGTCGTGCGCCGAGTAGATCCGGTCGACGTCGTCCTCACGGATGTTCGGGGTGTTCGGCGGGATGACCGCCACTTCGAGCTTGAAATACTCGCGCAGCTGCTCACCGACGTGCACGGCGGTCGCGGTCATGCCACAGGCGGTCTGGTAGAGCGCGATGTACGCCTGGACCGTGATGGTGTCGAGGACCTCGCCCTCCTGGGTGGCGGTCAGGCCCTCCTTGGCCTCGACCGCCGCCTGCAGACCGTCCGGCCAGCGGCGGCGCTGGGCCACCCGGCCGCGCATCTCGTCGATCAACTCGACGCTGCCGTTGCGGACGATGTAGTCGACGTCGCGGCGCAGCAGGGCGTGCGCGTGCAGCGCCACGTTCACCGCGGACAGGTGCTCGACCTGGTCGTCGGCGTAGAGGTCGATGCCGCCGAGCTTCTCCTCCAGCTCCTTCAGACCGTCCTCGGTGAAGGCGACACTGCGCCCGTCCTCGGCGGCCTCGTAGTGGAAGCCCTTGCGCAGGTCCTTGATCAGGGCGGCGGCCTCGTTCACCGGGTTGCTCTCGGCGGTCGTGCTGCCGGCCAGCACCATCGGCACCCGGGCCTCGTCGATCAGGATCGAGTCGGCCTCGTCGACGATGCAGGTGGCCAGGTCGCGCTGCACCCGGTCGGCCACGTCGGTGACGAGCTGGTCGCGCAGGTAGTCGAAACCGGCCTCGCTGACCGACACGTACGTGACGTCGCAGGCGTACGCCTCGCGGCGTTCCTCCTGGGTCATCGACTCGGTCACCCAGCCGACGGTGAGGCCGAGCAGCGTGTAGATCGGCTCCATCCAGGTGGCGTCCCGCTTGGCCAGGTAGTCGTTGACCGTGAGGATGTGCACCGGGCCGTTGCCGAGGCGCGTGTGCCCGTACGCCGCGATCGTCGCCGTCAGGGTCTTGCCCTCACCGGTGGCCATCTCGGCGACCCGTTTGTCCAGCAGGGCCATCGCGCCGAGCAGCTGAACGTCGTACGGCCGCTGGCCGATCGCCCGCCGGGAGGCCTCCCGGCCGAGCGCACAGATCTCGGCGTGCTCCCGCGCCTCCAGCGCCGCCTCGGTCAGCGCGGCGTCGTCCAGCTCCTTCAGCGCGTCCTCGCGCGCCTCGATGGCAGGGAGCCGCTTCGACAGCGGCCCCAGATCCACCGTCGTGCCCGGACGCTGGAGAAACTTGCGAAACCGGCTCTTCAGCCGCTGCGACACACCCATGGCGCGCAACGGTACTTCATTTTGCCCGCGCTCAGGCGCCGGACTCCCGTGCGCTCCTCATCAAGGTGATCCGAGGTGACCCGCCGGGTCGCGTTTGCCCCGGCCGGATGGTGGGCATCTGTGAGCCTGTCGTACGTCCGGACCATGGGGAGGAGACCGAATGCCCAGCCAGCTCGTCTGCCGGCCGGAGCAGGACCTCCCGGTGACGGTACTGACGGTGAGCGGCACTCTGGACCGGATGACCGAAGGCGCGCTGGGTGCCGCGGTGCGCCGCAGCCTCGCCGGGCAGCCGGACCGGGTGCTGCTCGACTTCACCCGGCTACGGCTCGGCGATCCGGCGGCCACCGCCGTGCTGGGCGCGGAGTTCCCGGCGGTCCCGATAGTGGTCTTCGGAGCGGACGCGGAGACCCGGGCGGCCCTGGCGGCGGATCCCCGGTGCGCCGAGGTCCGGTTGTCCGCCGGCTACCGGGAATCCCTGGCCGAGGCCGAGAAGCAGAGGACCGGCGATGTCGTACGGGTGAGGCTGCGCCCGGTCCCCGAGGCATGCCGTCAGGTCCGCGGCCTGGTCGCCCAGACCTGTGCCGCCTGGCAGCGCTCGGACAGCACCGCGACCGCGGCCCTGATCGCCACCGAACTCGTCGCCAACGTGGTCCGGCACGCCCGCACCACGATGGACTTCACCCTCCGGCTGCGCGACGGCCGGGTGATCCTGGCCGTTCGTGATCACAGCCGCCGGATGCCCCGTACCCTCGATCCGGACGTCACCGACGCCGGGGGCCGCGGCCTGCGGCTCGTCGACGACCTCGCCGACGCGTGGGGGGTCCTGCCGGTGACCGACGGCAAGGTGGTGTGGTCCCAGCTCAGCACCGCGACGGCCTGACCGCCGCCGGGACGTCCGTGCGGTAGCGTTGCGGATCGTGCTGGCGACCGACCCGCAGTTCGAAGCGCTGCTGACTCATCTGAAGGAGTCCCGGGGCTTCGACTTCACCGGTTACCAGCGATCCGGTCTGGTCCGATCAACGTGACGGCGTTCTTCCGGGACACCGGCGCCTGGGACTTCCTGCGCGCCGAGGTGCTGGAGCAGATGGTGGCCGCCAAATCGGCCGGCTCGGCGATCCGGGCGTGGTAGGCCGGGTGCGCGTCCGGTGAGGAGACCTGCACCCTGGCCATGGTGCCGGCCGAGATGCTGGGAATCGACCGGTTCAAGGAACGGGTCGAGATCTACGCCACCGATGTGGACGAGGAGCAGCTCGACGAGGCGCGCCAGGCGTCGTACGGCGAGAGGGAGGTCCAGGCCCTGGCCCCGGACCTGCGGGGATGCCGCCGGGCACGCCGCCCGGTGCTCCAACCCGTTCGTCGACCGGTGCGCCGACCAGCGGTGCGCCGACCGGTTCGCCGAACGCCTGGTCGGTCTCCTTGAGCCGGTGCCCGCCGAGCGCGCTCACCTGGCGGCAGGCGGCGTATCCGCGGTGGTCGCATCGGCGAGGTCTTCGCGAAACCAGTCGCGAGCCGGGACGGAAGGCCGTCCCGGCTCGCGACTTCGAAAACCACTAGGGGCGGCGGGTCGGCAGTCCGCTCGGAGTCTGGGACGGATCCTGCGGCGACTCCGGGGCAGCGGCCGCCACCGGCACCGGCCGGTGCGAAGCGGCACCCGCCCGGGACGGCAGACCCGACGGAACGTTCTCGTCAGCCGTCGGAGCACCCTCCGGCGAGCCACCACCGCCACCAGGTGCCTGCGGGTAACTCCCGCCACCAGGTGCCTGCGGGTAACTCCCGCCACCGGGTACCTGCGGATAACCACCGGCACCCGGCGCCTGTGCGTGGTGCCCAACCGACTGCTCCGCCGCGTTGTTGGCACCCTGCCAGCCGGCGGCCCCATACCCTGCCGCCTCACCCGGTCCGCCGTATCCCCCAGCCGAATCCGGCGCGCTGTGACCACCCGCCGCACCGGGTGCGCCATACCCGCCCGCCGCACCCGGCGTTCCATGTCCGCCCGCCGCACCCGGCATGTGGTAGCCGGCTGCACCCTGGGCTGACGGGTCGTATCCAGCCGGTGGAGCCTGCATGGACGTGTTCTGGCCGAGATCCGGTGCTTGCAACGGAGTACGCGGGGCATTGTGCTGACCCATGTCGGGAGCCTGCAACGACGGTCGCCCACCGGCCTGACCGAAACCGGTCATTTGGCCCGGCCCGTTGTATCCCGTCACCGAACTCGGAGCGTCATGGCCGGACGGCGATCCAGGTCCAAGGTAGTCGGACGGCGATCCGGACCCATGGTGACCGGCCGGCAACCCAGCCCCGCTGAAACCGGACGGCGAACCAGGCGGCTGGTAGCCCGAAGGCTGCTGCATCTCGGTCATCTCATTGCCCGCCACTTGCCCGTGCCGGCCGAGTTCCGGCGCTTGCAGTGCCGGGTGCCCGCCGGGATACCCACCAGTGGACGCGGACTGCATCCCGCTCGGATACCCGCCGGCCGGTGCCGCGGGTGAACCAGTGGCGAACCCGCCACCAGCCGCGACTGGCGGGTTCGCGGGAAACCCACCCGAGGCCGGGGACGGCGGCCCGGCGGGAAAGCCGCCGAAAGCTGAGGGAGACGTCTCCGCCTGTGCCGGACGGGATGAGCGCGTGAAGCGGGGTGCGTCCAAAGGGCTGTTCTGCTGGCTGTAGGCCGGCGGCCGCCGCATCAACTGGTCCGTCTCACCGTTGACCACAGCATTCGCGCTCGGATGACCCACGCCGAAACCGGCCGACCCGGGACCGTTGGTCTCCGCACCCGAGGAACCATGGCCAGGATCCCCATGCCCGCCGCCCCAGGCTCCAGCGACTCCCGGCGTAGCAGTTCCCAGCCCGGAGTCGCCGTGCCCGACCGTGCCCGGACCGGAGTCACCGCGCCTGATCGATCCCGGACCGGCGATTCCCGGGCCGACGGGCTCCTGGCCTGTGGTTCCCGCCCAACCGGTGGCCTGACCGGCCGGGCCATGCCCGGTTGGGCCCGATCCAGCGATACCCGGCGCGGTAGATGACTGCCCCTCAAAACCGGGTGCTCCGGCTGGACCCGGCCCGGTGTTCCCCGGGCCGATGGGGCCCGGGCCTGTCGTGCCTGAAGCCGCCCATCCTGGACCGGCGTTTCCCGGCCCGAAGGAACTCGCACCAAGCGGCGAAGCTGCCCATCCGGATCCGACGTTTCCCTGACCAGCGGGCCCCTGACCGGCTTCTCCCTGGCTCGACTGGCCCTGGCCCGGCTGTCCCTGGCCGTCGTTCCTCTGGCCGGGGTCGCCCTGAGATGTGGTCCATGAGCCGGTGTTCCAGGTACCGGAGTCCTCAGCGCCGAACGAACCGGTGGCGGGTTCGTTCGTGCCGGCCTCCGGGCTGAAAAAGCCCGGACCGGCGTTTCCCGGTCGGCCGGAGATGCCGGGGCCGGCATTGCCGGTTGCCGCACCACCCAGGGTCAACGCGCCGGGGCTCGCTGTTCCGAAGCCGCGGTTGGGGCCGCTGGGAGCGGTGTTCTCAGTGCCGAAGCCGGGTGAACCGGACTGATCCTGGAGGCCGGACTGATCCTGGAAGTGAGTGCTGGGAGCTGCTGTTCCCGCGCCGAACGTTCCAAGGCCGGGTGTGGTGGGATCGGCCGGCTGGTAGCCGCCTGGTGCCGACATGCCGCTGAAGGGCGCTGAGAGTCCGGGCCTCAGTCCGCTCTGGGGAGCGTCGTCATGGGCGCCGGCCGACGAGACTTCGCCCGGACGGGATACACCAGCGGTTGCGTTCGGGAAGGCGCGATTACCGAACACTCCGCCGCCGTGGCTGGTTCCGCTGACGGCGAGATCACCCTGGCCGGGTTGTCCTTGGCCGGCCGATCCGAGCCCTGACAGTTCCAGGCCTGTTCGGCCTAGGCCCGATTGCCCTGGACCGGGCTGCCCGAGGCCTGACTGACCTAGGCCGGAAAGTCCTAGGCCGGAAAGTCCTAGGCCTGGCTGGCCGAGCCCTGATTGGCCGAACCCGGGCTGGGCTGGACCGGACTGGGCTGGACCGGACTGGGATCGATGATCGTTTTCGGCTGTTGAGTGGGACGGGCGGCTGGCGGCGCTGTGGGTGGGGTCGGCCGGCGTGGACTCGTTCGGGAAAGGGTTCAGCAAGGGTCTTCCGGCCGGAGCGGAGTCGGGATCCGGGCTGGTTCCGGGAGTGGTGCTTCCGGCCGTCAGGGCTGTGCCGGGGGTGCCGCTGGTTCCTAGATTCAGGGTGGACAGGCCCGCTGCTCCGAAGCTCGGTGGGTGCGGGCCGCTACGGCCGGATGGGGCGGAGAGGCTGTGGGACGCAAGGCCGTGGGACGCCACACCGTGGCTGGTGTGGCCGCCGAACACGCCGTGGCTTCCGGGTGACTGATGGGTGCCGTGGCTTCCGGAGGCAGCATGGCTTCCCGAAGCGGCGTGACCTCCGGGGGCGGTGTGGCTGCCGGATGAAGCGTGACCTTCTGGGGCGGCGTGACCTCCCGAGCCGGCGTGACCTTCCGCGGTGACGTGATCTTCCCAGGTGGCGTGGGGGGTTCGGGTTTCGGGCGCCTCGTGGGTGGGGCGGCTTTCGAAGGTTGCGGGGCTTCCTGGTGTCGAGTAGCTGCCGAGGGCTGCCGAACCGGGCTGCGAAGGGCTCGCGAAAGGGGCTGCCGAGGCTGGGGACGTTCCGGATGCGGTGGGGGCGTAAGGATCAGGGGCCTTGTTCGCGGAGTCGTTGTCGTTGGTCAGCCAAGGCGGGCGGTAGCCCTCGGCGGGGCTCGGACCGCGGATGACTGACGCGGACCAGGAGCCGGACTGTTCGGTGGCCCGGTTCGGGGTGGACGGTTCCGAAGACCAGCTCTGCGCGGACGGTTCTGAAGACCAGCTCGGGGTGGACGGATCGATGGTCCAGGTCGGGGTGGCCGGTTCGGGGAGTGATGGCTGTTGGGCTGCGGGGTCGGTAGGGGGCCAGGGGCGTAGCCGGTCTCCTCCGGGAGCCGAGCCGTGGGATGGCGAATCCTCGGGGAACGGGCCAGAAGCAGCTGACGGCAGCGCGGATGGCGCCTGGGTTGAGGACGGCGGGAGGGACAGGCCCGAGTTGAACGAACCCGCGGTGGACGAACCCGGGATGGAGGAACCCAGAGCGGACGAGCCCAGCACAGGAGCGCTGGGGGCCGGTTGGACGTCGGGGTTTACCGGCCAGGTTCCGGGGGTTCGGCTCGGTGGTGAGGCTTCTCGCCCTCCGGGAGCCATACCGGTGTCATCGGGGCCGCCGTCGATGGACGGGTGGGCACTCGTAGCCGGCTGAGGGCTGCTGGACGGGTGAGGACTCGGGGACGGGTGAGGACTGGATGGGGTGGAGAGAGCCGCGAGTCCTGGGTCGGGTGCGCTGGCACGAGATGTCCGGAAAGGGGCGGTGGTGAGGGCGGGGAGTTGGTCACCCGTACCGGCAAGGGGGTGATCGTCGGGGTTTTTGGGGGCGCCTGGCCGGAAGAACGGGGCGCTCGCGGGTGGTTGGGGGGCCGGCGCGATGGCGGGGCCTTGGACGATGGGGGTCGCGCTTGCGCCATGTCGCGGTGTTCCCGGGTCACCGTGACCGACGGGTGCGGGTGGGGCGGTGGACGGTTCGGCCGGGGTGGCGTGGAGCGAGCCGAAAGTCGGCAGTGGGGTCGGGTCCGGAGGGAGGACGTCCGGTGAGACGAGGTCAGGCGTTTCGGCACCGAAGGACGGCCCACTGGCCGACAGAACGGACGTCGCGAGGGCCGGCGAAGCGTACTCCGTAGAGGCCGGCGACGCAGGTGCCGGAAGAGGCGGTGAAGCGGACGCCGCAAGGGCCGGGGAAACGGATTCCGGAAGGGACGCCGACGCCGGGACCGACAGCGGGTCGGTCGGCGAGATGGGCTGTGGGGTGGGGGGCTCGGGCAGCGCGGACGGCATCAACGGGGTCGCTGCGGCCGGGCCCGGAGGTGGTGGGGACCAGGCGGGGCGGGTGGCGGCTACCAGGCCGGATTCTTCGGCCAGGCCGGCGGCGGCCAGGACCTGGGCGGCGGCCTGGCCGGTTCGGCACGGGAGTGTTTCGCCGCAGACCGGGCATTCGGTGGTTCCGTCGTGTGGGCCGAGTCCGCCGCCGTGCGCCTCCACCATCTTGGTCGCGGTTCGCGCCAGCACACTCTCCGGTTTTACGTACGTTGATGCCACCGGTTTCGCACCCCCATTCCCGGCCTGTCCACGTGCCGGGACGGCATGACAGAACCGGCCGGGTTGTCTCCCGGCTCCGCTTCAGTTCACCCCTTCGGGGGTCCCCTTAGGGGGGATTTCCGCAGATCCGTGTAGATCGCCGGAGCGTGCGCGGGTAATCGCGGCGATCTTCCGGCAGCGGGGCGGGGCAGGCGGTATGCAGTGAGTGGAAATTCACTCACGGTGTTGAAGCGCGTTCTCTCCGTAGCATTGAAGAACATCCAAGGAGGTGACCCCTATGGACGACACCGAGCTGCACCGCGAGCGGATCCTCCGGCACGTCAGTCCGATCATCACCGGCCGATTCGTCGGCTTTCAGACGTCGTACACCCGCGAAGTGCGCATCGGCCGCCCGGTGGCGATCGCCGTCTTCCTGACGGCTGGTATCGCCCAACTGCTGGCCTCGCTGTTCCGGATGAAACCGGCCCGGCGGTCGCTGAAGGAGTTGCGCAAGGGACCGGAGTTCCTGGTGACGCCGGTCCGGCTGCGCGACGACCTGGGGCAGACCTACGAGATCGAGATGCACGGGCAGTTGCCGCAGTCGGCGCTGCACCGGGGCGATCTGGTGCAGGTCCGCACCCAGCCGCAGGCCGATCCGCAACTACCGGTCCGGCTGATGCAGGTGGTGAACCTGACGACGATGCAGCCGCTGACGCCACGGATCCCGACCCAGTGGTCACACATGGGCCCGGTGATGTTGCTCCAGGCGGCAGTGGGGGTTTTCGTGGCCGGCGCGGTGATCGCGGTCTGGCTGGGATGATTTTCCCGCCGGGTGGGTAGAAAAGCCCGCCATGAAAGATCCATTGCCGTCCTGGTGCGAATGGACGTCCGGCCTGAGGCGCGCCGCCATTGACAGCGGTCATCATATGGCCGGGGGGATGACGGCTACGGCGCCGCGCGATCCCCTCCGTCTCTGACGGCTCGAAAGGTGGTGCGCGGTGGGCGAGAAAGTCGACCAGACCAATTTCACCCGTGAGGACCGGACCCGCTACCGGCAGAAGATCCGCCGAAGTCTCGACGTGTTCGCGACGATGCTGCGCGAGGCACGCTTCGAGTTCGAACGGCCTCTGACCGGTATGGAGATCGAGCTCAACCTGATCGATGATCAGGTGGACCCGGCGATGCGTAACGCCGAAGTGCTGGGCGCGATCGCCGATCCCGACTTCCAGACGGAGCTGGGCCAGTTCAACATCGAGATCAACCTGCCACCGAGGAGGCTGGCCGGGGATGATTTCGCCGAGCTGGAACGTGGCCTGCGGTCCAGCTTGAACCAGGCGGAGCGGCGTGCCCGGGCAGCCGGGGCGCACATGGTGACGATCGGCATCCTGCCGACACTGCGGCGGGAGCACCTCACCGGCGAGGCGATCACCGCGAACCCGCGGTACCAGCTCCTCAACGAGCAGATCTTCGCGGCTCGCGGCGAGGACCTGGACATCCGCATCGACGGCGTGGACCGGCTGGCGATCACCACCGACACGATCGCGCCGGAGGCGGCCTGCACCAGCACCCAGTTCCATCTGCAGGTGAGCCCGGCGCAGTTCGCGGCGTACTGGAACGCCTCCCAGATCACCGCCGGCATCCAGGTGGCTCTGGGCGCCAACTCGCCGCTGCTGTTCGGCCGGGAGTTGTGGCGCGAGACCCGGATCCCGTTGTTCGAGCAGGCCACCGACACCAGGTCGGAGGAGATCCGGGCGCAGGGCGTACGACCGCGGGTGTGGTTCGGGGAACGGTGGATCACCAGCGTCTTCGACCTGTTCGAGGAGAACGTCCGGTACTTCCCGGCGCTGCTGCCGATCTGCGACATCCACGATCCGGCGGAGATCCTGGAGCGCGGGGAGATCCCCGAACTCAGTGAGCTGCGGCTGCACAACGGGACGGTCTACCGGTGGAACCGGCCGATCTACGCGGTCGTCAACGGCCGCCCGCACCTGCGGGTGGAGAACCGGGTGATGCCGGCCGGCCCGACGGTCGCCGACACCATCGCGAACGCGGCGTTCTACTACGGCCTGGTCCGTACGCTCGCCGAATCCGACCGCCCGCTCTGGACGCAGATGAGTTTCCGGGCCGCCGAGGAGAACTTCCACAACTGTGCCCGGCACGGCATCGACGCCACGGTGTTCTGGCCGGGGCACGGCACCCTGCCGGTGACCGAGCTGGTGCTGCGCAGTCTGCTGCCGCAGGCCGCGGCGGGGCTGGACCTGTGGGGGGTCAATCCGGCGCAGCGGGACCGGCTGCTCGGCATCATCGAGCAGCGCTGTCTGCGGCACCGCAACGGAGCGTCGTGGCAGGTGGAGACGCTGCACGCGCTGGAGGCGCAGGGTCAGGACCGGGAACGGGCGCTGCACGAGATGTTGCGCCGCTATCTGCCGCTGATGCACGACAACATTCCCGTGCACGAGTGGCCGGCGGCGGCCAAGAGCTGACCGTCAGGCCTGATCGTCAGGCCCGGTGCCGCCCCGCGCGGTGCCGGGCCGCCGGGGCCGGTACCGGGGCGTTGTCGCGGACCACCGCGACGATGCCCAGGCCGCCGGCCGTCAGCATGGCGGAGAGCAGCACCATCCCGGTGACCTGTGCGCCGGTGGTGGGGAGTTCGTCGTCTCCGTCGTCTCCGTCATCGACGTCATCACTGCCGTCATCACCGTCGTCGTTGGAGGTGCCGGAGATCATCATCGGCACCCGGACCGAGTTGTCCTGGATGAAACCGTCGACGTCGGTGGTGCTGACCGTGACCGCCATCTGCTGAAGACCGTTCTGGGCTCCGGCGCCGACCTTCATCGTGATCGTGACGTCGCTGATCGAGTCGGCCGCCGAGTCCGGCGCACCGCAGACCACCGCGTTGTCCGCCAGGTCGGGGTCGGCCCGGCAGGTCGCCCGCACCGTGCCGGAGGCCGCGGCGGCCCGGATCCGCTGACCGCTGACACCGGTGGCCAGCGACACCCCGGCGACCGTGACACCGACCGGCGGGACGATGCTCAGTGCGACCTGGGCGGCGGTCTTGCTGCCCCGGTTGCCGTACGGCATGGTCACCACCACGGTCTCGCCGGACAGCGCCGTGACCGTGCCACCCGCGTAGCTGATCTCCAGGTCCACGTCGTACCGGCCCACGGTCAAGTCGGGCAGCACCAGGTCGTTCCCGCCGCCACAGGACTGGTCGGGGTCGAGCACCTGGTCGAGGCAGCCGCCGGTGAGCACACCGCCCTCGGTGACTCCGGCCCCGACGACCGCGGGCAGGCTGACGGTGACCGCCTCCCCGGCCCCGATCCTGGTCTCACAGGTCACGATCCGGGCGGTGCCGCCCGCGGTGCAGCCGGACGGCAGGGTGCCGTGGGTGAGCCCGGAGGGCAGGACCGCGGTCATCCGGTACGGGTCGGCCGCCGCCGTGCCCTCGTTGGTCAGGGTGATCGGCAGCGTGGTGGTCTGCCCGCGAGCCGGGGTGGCCGGGGTCCAGTCGCCGGCCGAGACGGTCACGTTCGGGCTGCCCGCCGTGCCGCTGAGGAGCTGACCGGTCACGGTGAGGACGTCATCGGTGGACTCCGGGGCGGCCAGGGTGATGCCGGTGGCCTGCCAGACCGCGGCGGTGGACGCAGTCAGCCCGAGTTCGAGGACACGCTCCTGGCCGGCGGTCAGGTCGATGCCGGTGCAGGTGATCGCGTCGGCGCCGACCTCGCAGGTGGCGCCGTCGAGGGTGGCGCTGTCCACGGTGACCCCGTCCGGGCGGCCGGCGAGCGGCACGGTCAGGGTCAGCCCGGTGAAGTCGCCGGTAGCGGTGAGTCTCACGGCCGCGGTGCCGGAGCCGCCGGACTGGACGACCGCCCCGGTGACGCTGACCGTGCCGCTGTCGCGGAGCTGGGGCTGGCCCTCGCGGGCGACGGTGATCGCGTCGATCGCGGTGTCCCCGGTGCCGCCGCAGGTGGTGTCGCCGTCGGCGGAGACGCAGCCGCCGCCGAGATTCTGCCCGTCGGTGACGTCGTCGTCCACGGTCAGCGGCACCTCCCAGCTGACGCTGTTCCCCGGTTCCAGGGTGAGGGTGCAGGTGATCAGGTCGGTGCCGGTCCCCCGGCAGTCGCGGGCGGCCGTTCCGGCGAGGGTGCCGAAGCCGGTGCCGGACGGCGCCACCACCGCGACGCTGTCGCCGGTGGCGGTGGACAGGCCCCGGTTGGTGCCGGTGACGGTGATCGTGCGGGTGGCGCCGGGTGCCGTGGTGCCACCCGCACCGGTGATCGACCAGGTGACGTCGGTGGACCGGGCCCCGGCCTCGATCAGGCCGGCGACGCCGGTGAGGCTCTCGGTGCCGACCCCGACGGTCACGTTGGCCGGGGCCCAGGCCAGGCCGGGCGCGACGGACGCGGCCACCGCAGTGGTGATCGACATCGCGGTGGTGGCACCGGCGGTCAGGTCGACGCCGGTGCACTGGATCCGGGCGGCGGTCCGGTCACAGGCCGAACCGGCCGGGCCGCTCGCCCCGGTGACGGTGAATCCGGCAGGCAGCCCGTTCAGCGGCACGGTGACGGTGGCGCCGGTGACCGGGACGACGCTGGTGACCCGGACCGCACCGGTCCCGGAACCACCCGGGACGACGGCGGCCGGCACGCCGGTGATCTGGAGCCGGTCGGCGAGCGCCTGCCGGAGCTGGATCGGCGGGATCGCCACGTCGGCGGCGGTGCAGGTGCCGCTGCGGTCGGTGTCGGCGCAGCCGCCGGTCAGCAGGTTCCGCACGTCGGCGGTGCCGCTGATCGCGATCGCCAGCGGGAACCGGGTGCGGGCGTTGCCGCCGACGTCGACCGAGCAGTCCACCCGCTCCCCGGACTGGGACATCGCGCAGGTCGCGCCGGGGGCGGCGGCCGGGGTCCGGAAGGTCGTGCCGGACGGGGCGAAGAACGTGTACTGGAGTCCGCGGGCGGCCGAACTGCCGGTGTTGGCGACGGTGACGGTCAGGTTCGCGGTGTCGCCGGGCAGCAGGATCTGCGCGGCCGGTACCTCCACCGCGACGCCGAACGTGGTGTCGGCGTCGCCGACGGTGGCGGCGTGCAGGGTCCGGGCGGCGGTCTGCGCGCCTTCGGCGACCGACACCGTCGGGGTCCAGGTGGCCCCGGGTTCGGCGGTGTCGCGCAGTTCGACGCTGAGGGTGATCTCCAGCTCGCCGCCGGCGCGGACGTCGACGCCGGTGCAGCCGACCGCGGTGACGCCGACGAGACAGATCCGGCTGCCGGCCTGCGCCCGGACGACGGACATGCCGGTCGGCAGCGAGGTCAGCGGGATGGTCACGGTGAGCCCGGCGCGGGCCCGGGTCGCGGTGATCCGGACGGTCACCGATCCGGTGCGGCCCGGCTTGATCGCCGGTGGGCTGACCGCCGAGATGGTCAGGGCCTGGGACAGCGCCGGGGTGAGCGTGACCGGCGGCAGCGGGGCGGTCCCGGCGCCGCAGGTGCCGCTGCGGCCGTCGACGAGGCAGCCGCCGGTGACCGGGATGTTCGGGTCGGCGTTGGCCGGGATGCGGACCGGCAGATCCCAGGTGAGCGCGGGGGCACCGGCGGCCAGAGTGGCCCGGCAGTCGAGCGCGCTGGTGCCGGCCGCGGCGCAGACGGCCGGGACGGGGGTGCCGAAGGTGGTGCCGGCCGGCGCGTTCACCCGGACCAGGCGGGCGGTGGCGTCGGACGGGCCGGTGTTGGTGACCAGGGCCCGGAAGGCCGCGGTGGTGCCGGGGGTGACGGTGCCGGCCGGCAGGGACGGGGTGAACTGGAGACCGGGCACGGCCGAGCCGGTACGCAGCAGGGTGCCGGTGAACGCCGAGACGTCCCCGGCGGAGTTGGTCAGGGTCGCCGGGGCCGCCGGGGTGAGGGCCCAGGTGATGCCCTCGGCCGCCGACGGCAGCGGCTTCACCTTGACGGTGACCAGGTCGGTGGTGGCCTGCGGCAGGGTGACGCCGGTGCAGACGATGGCGCCGGTCAGGGTGCAGACCGAGCCGTCCGGGCCCTTGGCGTCGACGACCTCGACCTCGGGTGGCAGGGCGGTGAGCGGGATCTCCACCAGCAGCCCGCTCAGGGCCCGGTCGGTGGTGGTCCGGATGACGGCGCTGCCGATGTCACCGGGGGTGACGGCAGCGCCCGGGGCCACGCCGAGGCGGGCCTGCGCGCTGAACGGCTTGCCCAGGGTGAACGACGTGATCGCGGTGTCGCCGGTGCCGCAGGCGCCGTTGCGGTCGGTGTCGAGGCAACCGCCGCTGATCACGGCGCCGGGGGTGGTGGGCGCCGGCACGTGCAGCGGCAGCCGGAACCGGCGGGTCTCGGCGCTCAGGTCGGCGGTGCAGGTGACCAGGGTCGACGACGCCTTGTCGCAGTAGGTGGCGGCCGGATCGATCAGGTCGCCGAAGGTGGTGCCCGCCGGGGCCTTGACCCAGGCGGTGGCGCCGGACAGCGCGGACGGGCCGGGGTTGGTCATCACCAGGCGCAGGACGGTCTCCGCGCCGGGCAGCACGGTGCCGTCGGCCGGGGTCAGCACGCTGACGTTCAGGCCGCCGCCGGTGTCGGCCGGGCCGACGGTCGCGGCGAGCCGCTGGAGCAGTGCGACGTCCGGGAGAGTGCCGGTGCCGGTGCTGACCCGGACCACCGGCCGCCAGGTGTCGCCCGGCCGCGCCTCCGGGGTGGCGTCGACGGTCAGGTTCAGAGTGGTGCTGCCGCCGCCGGGGATGCCGACGCCGGTGCAGGTGACCGTGTCGGTGGTGACGTCGCACGGGTTGCCGCCGATGGTGGCCGCGCTGACGGCGACACCCACCGGGCGGTTGTCGGTGCCGACGGTGACGGTCAAATCGGTGCGGGCGGCCACGGCGTCCAGCCGGATGGTGGCGGTGTCACTGCGGCCGGGGGTCACGGTAGCCGGCACGCCGCCGGCCGCCGTGATGATCGAAGCGAGGGGGGTACGCAGCGAGAACGGATCGAAGTCCACGTCACACGTGTTGCCGCCGAGGATCACGCAGCCGCCGGTGACGGTTCCGGTGAGCTGCGGCGGGACGGCGATCGGCAGGTCCAGGACGGTGGACTGCCCGGGATCCAGGGTGACGGCACAGCCGGTGGCCAGGCCGGTCAGCCGCAGGCACCCGTCCGGCAGGGGTGTGGTGAAGGTGGTTCCGGTGGGGGCGGTCAGCACGATCGGGACCGTGACGGCCGTACCGGAGCCGGTGTTGTCGATCGTGGCTTTGATCGCCGTGACGGTGCCGGGCAGGACCGTGTCGTCGGCGGGCATCGTCACCGTGGCGCCGAGGTCGTAGAGCGGTGCGCTGGTGCGGGCCAGGATGCCACCGCCGGTGACGCTCTCACCGGCGCCGCGGGTCACGGTGATGCCGGTGGTGGCCCAGACCGCGTCGGCGCCGGGGGCCACCGTGATCGGCAGTTCCAGGGTGGCGGTGCCGGTGCCGGCGTACGTGGTGGTGCAGGTGATCGCGGCGAGGGTGGTGACGCAACTGCCGTTCGGGGTGATGTCCGGGTCGGAGACCGTCATGGCCAGTGGCTTGGTGAGCAGCGGGACGGTGACGGTCACCGGCTGTCCGGGCGCGCCGGGGGCGTCGATCAGGATGTTCGCGTCGCCGGTGCTGTTCGCCGGGATGACGGCGCTGTCCAGCCGGACCCGGGCCAGCCGGTCGAACGGGGTGGCCACGGTGACCGGGCCGAGCAGGGTGTCCGGCGGGTTCAGGCAGAGGCTGTCGTTGTCGACGTCGACGCAGCCGCCGGTGAGGGTGGAGCCGGGGATGGCGCTGTCGCCGACTTCCAGGGTGAGCGGGAGTGTCGGGTCGGGGCCGGCCGCGGGCACGTTCAGCGTGCAGGACAGCTTGCCGGTGCCGGCGACCCGGCCGCAGCCGGGTGGCACGGTGCTGAAGGCGGCCCCGGCCGGTGGGATCACCGTGAGGCGGACACCGAGCGCGTCGGAGGTGCCGTCGTTGCCGACGGTGACGCTGACCGGGCCGGTCGCGCCGGGGTCGAGGGCGACGGCCGGCATGGTGATCGCCGGGTCGATGTCGATGTCGGCCGGGCCGACCACGGCCAGCTTCCGGTCCAGGGTGAGCAGCCCGCCGGTGTTGCCGACCGAGATCCCCGGCGCGGTCCAGACGGTGCCGGGGACGGCCGCGGGGCTGGCGTCGAGGTGCACACCGACCTGGACCGGGGTGCCCGGTGCCACGGTGATCCCGGTGCACGGCGAGGTGCAGGGGTCGCCGTCGACCTCCAGGTGGTCGATGGTGAGGCCGGCCGGCAGGCCGAGAGCCGGAACGCTGACCGACACGTCGTCGAGGAGGCCGCGGTCGGCGTTCAGGGCGAGGATGGCGACGCCGCTGGTGCCCGGGACCACGGTGGCCGGGACGGTGTTCACCGACAGGGTCCGGGCGAACGGCACCGCCAGGTCGATGTCCGGGACGATTCGGTCACGGGTGCCGCAGCCGGGTACGCCGTCCAGGTCGACGCAGCCGCCGGTGAGGGCGGCGAACGGGTCGGCGAGCGCCGGGACCGTGACAGGGAAGGTCAGCGGGCCGGTGTCGGCGCCGTCGGCGAGCGGGATCGCGCAGGTGGCGAACACCCCGGCGACCGACACCGCACAGCCGGCCGGTGGGGTCCCGGTGAGGTCCAGCTTGGTACCGAGCGGGGCGCTGACGGTGAAGACGGCGGGGCGGGCGTCGGACGGGCCGTCGTTGGTGACGGTGACGGCGAGCGGGGCGCTACCGCCGGCCGTCACGGTGCCGGCGGCCGGGACCGTGACGACGGCGCTCAGGTCGCTGCGCGGCAGGGTCACCACGGCCAGGTCACCGGCGTCGACGGCGATCTCGCCACCGCCGGACACCAGGATCGGCGCGGCGGTCCAGGTTCCGGGGGTGCCGCCGGGACTGGACGCCACCTGCAGGTTCACCACGGCCGGGGTGCCGGCGGTGACGTTGAGGCCGGAGCATGCGACCGGTTCGGCGTTCGGGTTGCAGCTGCCGCCGCCGACCGGGTTCGCGGTGATCAGGCTGGCCCCGGCGGGCAGCAGACCAGCCGTCGGGATGGTGACGGTGAGGCCGTTCTCGGTGCCGGTGGAGGTGACTTTCAGCTGGGCGGTCGCGTCCTCGCCGGGGGCGATCCGGACCGGGGTGGTGACGACGTCGATCCGCTGCTGCATCGGGGTGCCGACGTTGATGGCGGGGATGATCCGGTCGGCGGAGTTGCAGACGCTGTTGCCGTCCAGGTCGACGCAGCCGCCGGTGAGGGCCCGGCCGGACAGCACGTCGCCACCGATGCCGACCTGCGCGCCGAGGGTCAGCGGGGTGCCGCCGGCGGGCAGGCTGACCCGGCAGTCGATCCGGGTGTCACTCTGGGCGAGGGCGCAGTCCGGGGCGGCGGTGCCGGTCACCACGCTGAGGACGGTGCCCGGCGGGGCGATCACGCTGACCGGGACGGCGACCGCGTCGGACGGGCCGCTGATGTTGCTGAGGCCGACGCTGAGGGCTCCGCCGCCGCCGGGCAGCGGGCTCAGCCCGGCGAGGTTGACGGTGGCGTCCAGGCCGGTCTGGGCCGCGGCGATCCGGGCCAGCTGCGGGACCAGGGTGATCTGGTCGCCGCCGAGTGACACGGTGACCGGGTTCGGGGTCCAGGTGCCGCCGGGTACGGCGTTGGCGAGCGCTTTCAGGGCGAGGTCGACGTCGAGGGTGGCGCCGTCGGTGGCGTTCAGGCCGGTGCAGGTCCAGACGGCGCTGGTACGGGTGCAGGTGCCGCCGGAGGGGCTGGACACGCCGGTGACCGTCAGCCCGGCCGGGAGCCCGGCCTCGGGGATGCTCACCGACAGTCCGGTGAGGTCGCCGTGCAGGGCCTTGGTGTGCACGGTCGCGGTCGCGGTCCGGCCGGGGACCACGTCGGCCCGGTCGGTGCTGACCGCCGCCCGGGAGGTGAACGGCACCTTGAGCGTGAAGTCGGGGAACGGCCGGTCACCGGCCCCGCCGCAGCCGGGGATGCCGTCGACGTCCGTGCAGCCGCCGCTGACCGGGGTGAACGGGTCGGTGTCGGCGGCCACCGTCAGCGGCACGGTGAGCGCTCCGGTCGAGGCGTTCCGGGCCAGCGTGGGGGTGGAGCAGACGAGCAGGGTGTCCAGGGTGCGCCGGCAGATCGGCGGCAGACCGGTGGCGGGGAAACTGGTGCCGGCCGGGGCGAAGACCCGGAAGCTCGCGGGTGCCGCGGTCGACGGGCCGTTGTTGGTGACGGTCACGCCGAGGCTGGTGGCGGTGCCGGGCAGGACGGTGCCGTCGGCCGGGACGGTGGCGGCGGCGGCGAGGGTGTAGTTGACCGTTCCGGTGGCGGCGAGCGGACCGGTGAGGGTGGTCGTCTCGGTGCCGCCGGTCACCGTGATCCCGGCCGGGGTCCACGCGGCCGGTGGCACGACACTCTGGTCGACGGCGACCTTGACAGCGACGTCCTTGCCGGTGAGCGCGGTCAGGTCGACGCCGGTGCAGGTGACGGCGGTGGTGCCGAGGGTGCAGGGGGTGCCGCCGGCGGTGGCGGACACCACGCTGAAGCCGCTGGGCAGGGCGGTGCCGGCCGGGATGGTGACGGTCAGGTCGCTCTCCGCCTGCAGTGATCGCAGCGTCAGCTTGCCGGTCCCGTCCTGACCGGGAGTGATCACCGCGGGGGCGAAGGTGCCGAGGACCCGGACTCCGAAAGGGCTGCGCAGGGTGATCGGCGGCAGCACCGGTTCGCCGGTCTGGCAGAGGCTGTCGTTGTCCAGGCTGACGCAGCCGCCGGTGAGCGCGCGGGACGTGTCGGCCAGCGGGTTGATCGTCACCGGCAGGCTGACGCTCAGTGCGGGCGCGCCCGCGGCCAGGTCGGCGGAGCAGGCCAGTTCGGTCTTCGGGGCGTCGGCGGTGCAGGTGGCGCCGGTCGGCGTACCCAGGGTGGTGCCGATCGGGGCGACCACGGTGAAGGTGGCCGGTCTGGCGTCCGACGGCCCCTGGTTCTCGATCTTCGTGACGATGCTGGTGGTCTGGCCGGGGCTGATCGTGCCGGCGAGTGGTCCGTCGGCGGTGGCGGCCAGGGTGAACCGTGGGGAGGCGGTGACGATCGTGCCGCTGGTGGTGCCGGTGGAGGCGCCGGCGGTGGCGGTGATCGGCGCGACCGAGGTGGCCGCCCACCCGGTGGTGACCGATGGGGTGAGGGTGACCGGTACTGCCACGTTCACCGTCCCGCCGGCCGGCACGGTCACGCCGGTGCAGCTGATTCCGCTGGTCCCGGCCGCGCAGGTGCCGCCGCCGGTGGTGGTGACCGGGGCGGAGACGGTGTAGCCGGCCGGTACCGCCGGGATGGTGATGGTCGTCGGGGTGGCGGCGAGCGAGCCGGCGTTGGTGACCTTCACGGTGGCGATGCCGGCCGAGCCGCCCGGGATCGCGGTCGCCGGGACGACGGTGATGCCGCCGGACAGGTTCACGTCCGGGGTACCGACGGTGATCAGCCGGCCGGCGCCGGTGACGGTGGAGCCGTTCATCAGGGCGGTCACGCCGGCCAGGTCCCAGGTGGTGCCGACCGGTGTGGTGACCGCGGCCGCCGTGTTGATCTTCACGGTCGCCTCGGCGCCCGCCGTGATCGGCACACCCGTGCAGGTGACGGTGGCGGTGGTGACCACGCACGGGGTGCCGTCCACGTCGGCGGTGGCGACGGTGATCCCGGTGGGGCGGTTGCCGATCGGGACGGTGACGGTGGCGCTCGCGTCGGACGGTCCCGGGTTGGTGACCTTGACGGTTCCGGCGGCGGTCTTGCCGGCCGCGAGGGTGACCTGGTCGACCGTGACCGTGCCGCCGCTGCTGACCGGCCCCTGCGGGTTGACCAGGGTGCCGTTGGCGGTCTGGGTCTTGGTCTGGCCGGCCTGGGCGACCGGGGTGCTCGCGGCGCTGATCAGTTTTCCGGTGGACGTGGCCCAGGCCGGTGTCCCGGCGGCGGCCGACGCCTTCAGCTTCACCGGCAGCGACACCTTGACACTGCCCCGGCCGGGGACGGTCACGCCGGAGCAGATCACGTAGTCCGGATCGGCGGTCGAGCAGGTTCCGCCGCCGGTCACGGTCGGCGGGTCCAGCACGTACGCCGCACCCGGTTTGGGGATCTTGATCGTGGTGTTCTGCGCGCCCACGTCACCGCTGTCGGTGACGGTCACGACCGGGGTGCCGGACTGGCCGGGGGCGAGCGAGACCGGCGTGACGGTCGGCTGGTCCAGCACTATGGTGCCGGAGCAGACCGACTCGCCGACGACCACGGAGCCGTTGGCGACGGCGCTGAGGATGCCGGAGCCGCCGAGCAGGCTGACGTCGAGGGCGCGGACGGTGTACTGGTAGACGCCGTTGCTGTCCCAGTCGGCGGTGCGGTGGTCGATCCAGACGCTGGCGAGGTTGCCGACCGGCAGTTTCAGGTTGACGTCCGGGTTGGCGATGGTCTGCCCGGCCACCTTCAGGTCGGCGATCTCGGTGGTCGTGGTGATGCCGGAGGCCGCCATCACACAGACCGTCCGGACCGCGCCGACCCCGATGCCGGCCGCGCCCAGGACCGAGGCGCCGGCCACGCTCGTCTCGGCCCGGCCACTGGCGCCGGTGCCCGGCCCGGCGGTCGACGTGATCACGCCGCTGCTGAGGATCGAGGTGCCGAGCAGCTTCAGGCCCGGGTTGGCGACCGTCGACGACGAGGCGCTGCCGCCCTCGGTCCAGCTGCGTTCCGGGTTGGGTACCGCCAGGGTCAGCGGCAGGACGCCACTGAGCAGGTTGACCTCGGCGCGCACCCCCTGCGCGGTGGATCTCAGCACCCCGGCCATCGCGGACTCCGGCCGGGCACACAGAGTGAGCACCAGCACCGCGACTACGAGGATCGAGATTCTCCGGCCAGATCGCACGGACGTATTGTCAGAAGACAGACCGCACGATCGGCTGAACTTTCAGCAAATGTACTGAACGAAACCGGGACGCTGTATAACAGCCAGCGCCACGGTCACCCCCGCCCGGCTGCGCTTCGGCATGATCAGCTCGGCGCCCGGACCGGCGGCCAGCAGGGCCGCCGCCTCCGCCACGCTCGGCGTGCCGACCGCCACGGCCGCCGCCCGTCCCGGGTTCGGCACCGGGCAGGCGGCCAGCTCGTGCGCGGTGAACGCGGCGATCCGCCAGTCGTGCTCGCGTGCCAGCGCCAGCACCCGGTCCTCGGCGGCCCGCCGGTCCAGCGTGGCCAGCACACCCACGTCATCCGGGAGCAGGCCCGCCGCGGCCAGCGCCAGCCGCACCGGGCCGGCCAGATCGGCACCGCTGCGGGCCCCGAGACCCAGAACGATCACCGCGCGGCAGCGGCGACCAGCGACCGGGCCAGCTGAGGTGCGCCCGCCCAGTGCAGATGCAGGTACGACGCGTGCAGCCGGGCCGACGCGAACCCCTCCGGATCGGCACCCCGCCACGCCCAGGCCGCCCCGCCCGCCGGCGACAGCAGCAGACCCGACCGCGGATGCACCACCGTCCGGTGGAACTCGTGACCGGTCACCCGGGTGCCCGCCGGGCCCAGTGGACTGTCCGACAGCGCCACCGCGTCCCGGTAACCGAGCGTCAGCGTCGGCGACATCACCGCCTCCGCCTCCAGGACCCCGCACATCGGCGCGCCGTCCAGGGACTCGCACAGCCACAGCAGGCCCGCGCATTCGGCCGCGATCACGCCGCCGAACTCCTTGACCGCCGTCCGCAGCGGCTCGTTGGCGGAGAGGGCACTCGCGTACACCTCCGGGAAACCGCCGCCGACCACGATCGCGCGGGTGCCGTCCGGCAGCTTCTCGTCGTGCAACGGGTCGAACGGCACCACCGTCGCACCGGCCCCGGCCAGCAGTTCGGTGGTCTCGGCGTACGAGAAGGTGAAAGCCGGACCACCGGCGACCGCGACAACCGGACCGTTCTTGATCGGCTCCGCAGTGACCGGGTCCCACGCCGGCAACGGCAACGGAGCCGCCGACCGGGCCACCGCCGCCACCGCGTCCAGATCCACCGACGCGGCGATCAGATCAGCCATCGCCTCCACCGACGCCAGCGCCTCGGCCCGTCGCTCGGCCGCCGGAACCAGCCCCAGATGCCGGGACGGGGCGGCGACCGCGTCCGCCCGCCGCAGCGCACCCAGCACCGGCGTGCCGACTTCTTCACAGGCGTCCCGCAGGATCTGCTCGTGCCGGTCCGAACCGACCCGGTTCAGGATCACACCCGCCAGCCGCACCGACCCGAAACTCCGGAACCCGTGCACCAGGGCGGCGATCGACCGCCCTTGCGCAGCCGCGTCCACCACCATGATCACCGGCGCGCCGAGCAACTCCGCGACCTGCGCCGTCGACCCTTGATCACCGGCGCCGGTCCGCCCGTCGTAGAGCCCCATCACCCCTTCGACGATCGCCAGATCGGCACCTTGCGAACCGTGCGCGAACAACGGCCCGACCAGCGACTCACCGACCATCACCGGATCCAGGTTGCGCCCCGGCCGGCCCGCGGCCAGCGCGTGATATCCCGGATCGATGTAGTCCGGCCCCACTTTGAACGGCGCCACCCGCAGCCCGCGCCGGGCGAACGCCGCCAGCAGCCCCGTCGCCACCGTGGTCTTGCCGTGCCCGCTGGCCGGGGCCGTGATGACGATCCGATTCACCATTCGATTCCCTGCTGCCCTTTACGGCCCGCGTCCATCGGATGCTTCACCTTCGTCATCTCGGTGACCAGATCCGCCGCCGCGATCAGATCCGCGTGCGCGTCCCGCCCGGTGATCACCACATGCTGGATGCCCGGCCGGTCCCGCAGCGTCTCCACCACGTCGGCGACGTCCACCCAGCCCCATTTCATCGGATAGGTGAACTCGTCCAGCACGTAGAACTTGTGCGTCTCAGCGGCCAGATCCCGCTTGATCTGCGCCCACCCCTCAGCGGCTTCCGCGGCGTGATCCCGCTCCGAACCGGCCCGCTGAATCCAGGACCAGCCCTCCCCCATCTTGTGCCAGGTCACCGGAGTGGGCCCGTGCTCACCGAGTGCCTTGAGCGCGGTCTCCTCCCCCACCTTCCACTTCTCCGACTTGACGAACTGGAACACCCCCACCGGCCAACCAGCACTCCAGGCCCGCAACGCCATTCCGAACGCGGCCGTCGACTTCCCCTTGCCCGGCCCGGTATGCACCGCGAACACCGCCTGCCGCCGCCGCTGCCGCGTCGTCAGCCCGTCATCCGGCACACTGGTGACTTTCCCTTGCGGCACGTTTCCTCCCCATTCTCACCGCGGGCTTCCCGCTCACGGTCACTGCTTTCCAACCCGTTTCCGGTACGCCGTTCCGGTCCCGCCGAAGCCGGCATGCCCCGCCGGGTCCGGCAACCGGGCTCGGCGCGGCTCCCGCCACGCACTCCCCGGCGCCACTCACCGGCATGCCGGTCCCGCCCACACCCAGCCCCACCCCGGGCGGCCCCGGTCGGGCCTCGTCGGCACAGGTCAGCCCCGGCCCGATCGAGATACCGGCCGACAGCGCACCGGCGCCCGAAGACCGGCTCCACGTCGTCGCCCGTGGCCGACGGTCACCGGTCGCTTCGTCGAACCCGGCCACTTCGTCGAGTCCGGTCGCTTCGTCGAACCCGGCCACTTCAGGTTCGGCATCGGTTTGCGGGTGGCGAACCGGGTCAGGCGGCCCGGCGGTAGGCGCGGTCGACCGGAACCGGAGCCTCGGCACCGGACGGTCCGGACCGGCGGCTCAGGACAGTCGCCGCCTGGAGCCGGTCGAGGGGCATGATCTCGGCGTTCAAGGCGGCGGCCAGCTTGCGGGCCAGGCCCAGGCGAATCGGGCCGGACTCGCAGTCGACGACCACGCTCGACACTCCGGACAGGGCCGGGACCAGGCGCATCGGGTCGGGTCCGCTGGTGGCACGGCCGTCGGTGACCAGCACCAGCAGCGGGCGGCGGCGCGGGTCGCGGCGGCGTTCGGTGGCGATCGTCGCGGCGGCGGCTTTCAGACCGGCGGCGAGCGGGGTCCGGCCACCGGTACGCAGAGCGGCCAGCCGCTGCACCCCGACCTCATGGCTGGAGGTGGGCGGCAGCACGACGTCGGCGTCACTCCCCCGGAACGTGATCATCCCGATCCGGTCCCGCCGCTGATAGGCGTCCCGCAACAGCGACAGCACCGCGGTCTTGACAAGTGTCATGCGTTTCCGCGCGGCCATCGACCCGGAGGCGTCCACCACGAAGAGCACGAGGTTCGCCTCCCGCCCCACATGAACCGACTCCCGAAGGTCCCGAGGCAGCACCCGGATCCCCCGCCCAGCGCCCCCACCGACCGGACGAGCCGAGAGGCCACCGGCGGGCCGGACGACCGACGGGTGCACGGGATCCGACGACGAGATGATGCCCGGAGCAAGACCACCCGGAGCGGAACGACCACTGGCGAGGAGGCCGCCTGAACCCGACGACCAGCCGTCGGGCGCGGCCCGGTCGAGGGCGGTCCGGTCCAACACGGCCCGGTCCGTGGTCCGGTCCGAGGCCGTCCGGTCCAAGGCCGTCCGGTCCAGCGCGGCGCGGAGGGTGGCGAACAGGTGTGGGGCGCCGGAGAGTTTGCCCTGCGGGAGGCGGCTGCCGACGACCCGGCCGCGGCGGGCGAAAGCCGGGGAGCGGCGGCCGGCGTGGCCGCCCTCGCCGCGGGCCGCGATGCGGAACGTGCGGGTGCGGTAGGCGGTGCCCGCAGCGACCGCGACACCAGCGGCCGGGATGGTCGGCGAGGGCGTGGTGGACTGATCGTCGCTGTCGGACGGGGAAGGGGAACTCGGCGGTGCGGGGCTGGGGTCCGTACCAGCAAGGGGGTGGTCTGTGCCGGGGTTGTCCGTGCCGGACGGGCCACCGGTGTCACGCGGACCGCCACCACCGCCGGGACCGTCCGGGTCGTCGTCACCGGGGCCGTCGCCGGAACCGTCGGGGTCGGCGTCCGGATCCGGGCCGTCGGGGTCGTCGGCGCGGCGATCCTGCTCGGCCTGGCGTTCGGCTTCGGCCTGGCGGTCTTCTTCGGCCTGGCGTTCGGCTTCGGCCAGGGCCTCGTCGAGTTTCTCCTCGTCGGTGCCGGGCGGGTCGAGCGGGTCGGTGCGGCGGCGGTGCGGCAGGGCCAGCCGGGCGGCGTCGCGGACGTCGTCGGCGGTCACCCGGTCGCGGCCGTGCCAGGCGGCCAGGGCCACTGCGCAGCGGGCCACCACGATGTCGGCGCGCATGCCGTCCACGCCGTAGGCGAGGCAGACGCGGGCGATCCGGTCCAGTTCGGCGTCAGGCAGCACCACCGACGGGAGCTGGGCGCGGGCGGCGGCGATGCGAGCCTCGTAGACCTGCTCGTCGGCGACGTAGCGGGCCGCGAAACCGGCCGGATCCGCCTCGTAGGCCAGGCGCCGCCGGACCACTTCGGCGCGCTGGCGGGCGTCGCGGGGCGCGGCGACCGTGACGACCAGGCCGAACCGGTCGACGAGTTGGGGGCGGGGTTCGCCCTCTTCCGGGTTCATGGTGCCGACCAGCAGGAACCGGGCGGCGTGTTTGACCGAGACGCCGTCGCGCTCGACGTGGGCGCGGCCCATCGCGGCGGCGTCCAGGAGCAGGTCGACCAGGTGGTCCGGGAGTAGGTTCACCTCGTCGACGTAGAGGACGCCGCGGTGGGCGGCGGCGAGTAGGCCGGGCTCGTACGCCTTGACCCCGTCGCTGAGGGCCCGCTGCAGGTCGAGAGTGCCGACGACCCGGTCCTCGGTGGCGCCGACGGGGAGTTCGACGAGGCTGGCCGGACGGGACAGTGCCGGGCCGCCGAGGGTGTGCGGGCCGTCCGGGCAGCCGGGGTCGGGCGCGTCCGGGTCGCAGGCGAACCGGCAGCCGTGCACCACCTCGACGTGCGGGAGGAGACCGGCGAGAGCCCGGACCACGGTGCTCTTGGCGGTACCTTTCTCACCTCGGACCAGGACACCGCCGACGGCCGGGGAGACCGAGGTGAGCAGCAGGGCCAGTCGGAGGTCGTCGAGGCCCACCACGGCCGAGAACGGGTACGGATTCGTCACCAGGGTCCCTTCCGGCGGGTGTCCACGCCCGCTGTCGGTTGTCGCGAGCGGCCGGAGTTCCTGGCTCCCGGGGCGATTTCCCCGGTCACAGTGGCGGGACCGTCCCGGATTCGCACCGGGTTCCTCCGCTACCGCTCGCCGGTCACTCTTCCGGACCGGCGAGTAACCCGTCAACGCGGGGTAGGTCACGGCCGGCGACATCACGGCAGCCCCTTCAGTGTGGTGACCTGGGGTGCGATTCGCACCCCAGGTCACCACGCCGGGAAGCGGGCGGGTGAGCGTGGTGACTTCGGGTTCGGTCCGGACCCGGCGTGGTCACGATCCGGCGGGGACGGCCTTCTCGGTGGCGGGCAGGGGTTCGGGGGCGATCCGGTCGAGTTCGGTGACCACGTCGAGGACTGCGAGCGCGGACTTCTCCACCAGTGGGCGCAGCCGCCGGTAGAGGGCGGCGTCGGCCGGGTCAGGCCGGGTGGGTGTGCCGGTGGGGACGAGGGCGGCGGCCTGGTCGAGGTCGGGGAGTTCGCCGAGGGCGTGCCGGGCCAGCAGGCAGGCGCCGAGCGCGGTGCCCTCGGGCACGTCGGCGACGGTCACCGGCAGGTCCAGAGCCGACGCGAGCACGGTGATCCACAGCCGGGAGGCGGCGGCTCCGCCGGTGGCCCGGATCTCGGTGAGCGGGTTACCTTCGGCGTCGAAGGAGTCCCGGACCAGGGCGAGTTGCTGGCAGACGCCTTCGACGGCGGCGCGGACCAGGTGCGGCCGGCCGTGTTCGCGGCGCAGCCCGAGGTAGGCGCCCCGCATGCCGGGCCGCCACCAGGGCGCCCGTTCGCCGAGCAGGTAGGGCAGGCAGAGCAGGCCCTCGCTGCCGGCCACGATCCCGGCCGCCTCGTCGAGCAGCCGGGCGTCGCGGTCGTCGTCGTCCTCACCACCGGAACCACGAGACGAACCGGCAGTGCCGGGGTCCAGGGCCTGACCGGCCCAGCGGACCACCGAACCGGCGTTGTTGACGGCCCCGCCGATGACCCAGCGGTCCTCGGTGAGGGCGTAGCAGAACAGCCGCCCGGCGTTGTCGCTGGTGGGAGCGCCGACGACGGTGCGCAGGGCACCACTGGTGCCGAGGGAGACCGCACCGACGCCGGGCGAGACCGCGCCGACGCCGAGGTTGGCGAGCGGCCCGTCGGCGGCGCCGATGATCAGTGGAGTCTCCGGGGGCAGACCCGCCGCGGCGGCCACCTGAGGGCTGAGCGTCAGGGCTTGGGTGGTGGGTACGACCTCGGCGAGCTGCTCCGGTCGTACGCCCGCAATGGTCAAGGCGTCTTGGTCCCACCGCCGTGAGTGGATGTCGTAGAGGCCGGTGCCCGAGGCGACCGACAGGTCGACGAGGAAGGGACCGCCGGTCAGCGCCGCGACGACCAGCTCCTTGACCCCGCCCCAGCGGGGCGTGTCCCGCAGCGCCGCCGGGTCCTCCTGCGCCCACCAGGCGAGTTTGGTCAGCGGCGACATCGGGTGGACCGGGGTGCCGGTGCGGGCCTGGAGCTGCCGGGCGTCCCCGTCCGCGACGATGCGCTCGCACTCGCCCGCGGAGCGGTTGTCGGCCCAGGTGACGACCGGGCCGAGGGGCTGCCCGGCGGCGTCCATCGGGAGCAGGGCGTGCAGGAACGAGCTGAGGCTGACCGCGATCACCCGGTCGCCGTTCTCCCGGCAGGTGGCGGTCACGTCGGCGAGGACCTTGCGGGCCGCGTCGGTGATCCGCACCGGGTCGAGTTCGGCGCGGCCCGGCCCGGGAACCGCAAGCGGGTAGTGAACGCTGGTCAGGGCCCGGATCTCACCGGCCGGTCCGGCCGCGATCCCCTTGGTCGAGGTCGTCCCGGTGTCGATCCCGATCACCACGTCCATGTGCTCTCCCTACCGATTCCGCCCGTCAGACGCCAGACGCCCCACCGGACGATATCCGGCGGGGCGTCTGGCCAAACTGATCAGCGCTGGTCGGCCGGCACGAAGTCGCGCACCGGGGACCCGGTGTAGATCTGCCGCGGACGGCCGATCTTGTTGGCGGGGTCGGCGATCATCTCGCGGTACTGGGCGATCCAGCCGGGGAGCCGGCCGATCGCGAACAGGACCGTGAACATGTCGGTCGGGAAACCCATGGCCTTGTAGATCAGGCCGGTGTAGAAGTCGACGTTCGGGTACAGCTTGCGGGAGATGAAGTACTCGTCGGAGAGGGCGATCTCCTCCAGCTTGAACGCGATCTCCAGCAGCGGGTCCGGCTTGTCCAGGGTGGAGAGCATCTCCTGGGCGGCCTTCTTCACGATGGCGGCGCGCGGGTCGTAGTTCTTGTAGACCCGATGGCCGAAGCCCATCAGCTTGACGCCTTTTTCCTTGTTCTTCACTCGCGTGACGAACGAGTTGACGTCTCCGCCGTCCTTGCGGATCTGCTCGAGCATCTCGAGAACGGCCGCGTTGGCGCCACCGTGCAGCGGGCCGGAGAGTGCCCCGATACCGGCCGAGATGGAGGCGAACAGGTTGGCCTGCGAGGAGCCGACCAGCCGCACCGACGACGTGGAGCAGTTCTGCTCGTGGTCGGCGTGCAGGATGAACAGCATGTCCAGGATCTTGGCGACCTTGGGGTCGACGTCGTACTGGACGGTCGGCAGCCCGAACGTCAGGCGCAGGAAGTTCTGCACGTAGTCCAGGGAGTTGTCCGGGTACGGCAGAGGGTGGCCGATGGACTTCTTGTAGGTGTAGGCCGCGATCGTCGGAAGTTTCGCCATCAGGCGGATGGCGGAGATGTCGACCTGCTCCTCGTCGAGCGGGTCGAGCGCGTCCTGGTAGAACGTCGACAGCGCGGTGACGGCCGAGGACAGCACCGACATCGGGTGCGCGTTACGCGGGAAACTGGAGAAGAACGTGCGCATCTCCTCCTGCAGGAGGGTGTGCACACGGATCTTGTCGGCGTAGTCCCGCAGCTGCGCCGGGGTGGGCAGCTCACCGTTCATCAGCAGATAGGACACCTCGAGGAAGGTGCTCTTCTCCGCGAGCTGGTCGATCGGGTAGCCACGGTAGCGCAGAATGCCCTGGTCACCGTCGATGTAAGTGATCGCTGAGGTGGTCGACGCGGTGTTCACGAAACCCTGATCGAGGGTTACGTAACCGGTCTCCTTCAGCAGAGCACTGACGTCGATGCCGCCCGGACCGTCGACGGCCTTCTTGACCGCCATCGACAACTGACCACCGGGGTGGTCGAGCTTGACATCCGTCATGTATTTCCCTCACTTCACCGGCAGATGTCCCAAAGATTTTGCCGTTCACCGTAAACCCTCAACCTGAATGGGTCATCAGGTGGCCACCCGTTGAGGCATTGGTCACCAGTACGTATGGGTCGTTGCGCCATAGACAATGGTCGGTATATTGCGACTCTGTTACGGGAGGCCCTATGCACATCGTCGTGGGAGTCGGCCGAATCCCCTCCGACTCGGCCGCGATCCGGCTCGCCGCGCGGGAGGCGGTCTCCCGCGGGCGCGTGCTGCTGGTGGTGCACGCCTTCGACGGGCCCGCCGACGCCGGTTACGGACCCGCTCGCCGGGTCGCCGCGCGCCTGGTGGATCAGGCGGTCGCCACCGCCCAGCGTTACACACCCGGCGTCCGGGCGCGCGGTCAACTGGTGGATGGCCCGCCGGGACGGGTGCTCCTGCGGCTGAGCCGGACAGCGGTGCTGCTGGTGGTGGGAGAGCCGCAGGCCGAGGTGGTGACCGGGGCGTGGTGCCCGGTGGCGGTGGCCCGCACGCATCGTCCCCCGTCGGGGCCGGTGGTGGCCGCGGTGGACGGCTCGCCCGGGTCGGTGCCGGTGCTGCGGTTCGCGGCCGAGGCGGCCGGGCGCCGGAACGGGGCGCTGCACGTGCTGCACGTGTCCGAACCGGGCCGGGCGGCCGAGGGCGGGCGGGTGCTCGCCGAGGTGCTGGCGCGGGTTCCGGAGGTGACCGGTGCGCTCCGCCGGGTGCTCACCGGAAGCCCGGCGGCCACCCTGATCGGCGCCTCGCACCAGGCGGGCCTACTGGTACTGGGGCCCCGGGACACCGCGCCGGGCGGGCGGCTCGGCACGGTCGCCGCCCGGGTGTTGCGGCACAGCGCATGCCCGGCCGTGCTGGTCCGGGCACCGACCGGCAGCTTCCTGGAAGCCCGATAACACCCTGCCCGAATTGCTACCGTTGGCCCATCTATTGATCTTCGGGCCGTACGGGAGGAATGCCCGGTGCGCTCCGTGCTCCCCACCGCCGTCATGCTCCGGTTGTGGCAGGTCATCGCCGCTGCCGGCATCGTCGTCACCGCGATCTACGCCGCGGCCCCGGAGTCGGCGGTCGCCACCGCCGGGTTCGTCCTGCTCGGCGTCGCCACCGTCGTGGGCTGCTTCACCGGGCCACGGCGGTGGGGCGCCGAGCCCCGGTCCGCCTGGCTGACGATGGCCGCGTCGGCGCTGCTCTTCCTGATCGGCGTGATCATCCGGCCGACGGTCACCGAACTGCCGATGCCGTGGCCGCTGGTCGCCGACGTGGCCAGTTTCAGCGGTTATCTGCTGCTCGCCACGTTCCTGGTGGCCCTGATGCGGCGGCGCGGCAGTCTGGACCGGCACGCGGTGCTGGACTGCGCGATCGTCTTCATCGCCGCCGGTCTGATCAGCACCCTGCTGCTGGCCGTTCCGGCGGCCACCATCCCCGGCCGCGACCCGCTGCTCTCGATCATCCAGGGCACGTACCCGCTGTTCGACGTGATGCTGCTGCTCCTGCTGCTGAACCTCACCTTCACCGCCAGACACTGGCCGGTCAGCATGGTCGCCTACATCACCATGATGACGCTGATGGCCGTCGGCGACCTGGCCTACGCGATCGCCGGCGTGGACGGTCAGATCTATGCGTCGCCGCTGCTCAACGTGCCGTTCCTGCTGGCGTACACGGCACTCGGGGTAGCTACCCTGCACCCGTCCGTCGCGGACCTGAGCCGGCCCGACAAGCTACCCGCCCAGGCCTGGTCCTGGCCCCGGCTGGCGCTGCTGGTACCCGCCCTGGCCGTGCCGTTCCTGCTGCTGCCCACCGCCGGCGCCCGGTCCGCCGGGGTCCGGATGCTGATCGCGGTGGCCGGCCTGGTGATCGTCGGGTTGCTGCTGCTGCGGGCGATCGCCGCGGTCCGCGCCCAGGTCGCCGCCCAGTTGCGCTCCGAGCACCAGGCCACCCACGACCCGCTGACCGGGCTGCCCAACCGGCAGTCCATGTCGGCCGAGATCGAACGCCTGGTCACCGTGCCGGACCCGGAGGGCCACACCCGGATCTGGGTCTACATGCTCGACCTGGACGGCTTCAAATGGGTCAACGACTCGTGGGGCCACGACACCGGTGACCAGCTGGTGATCGACGTGGGGCGGCGGCTGCGGACCGCGGTCCGGGGCGGGATCCCGCTCGCCCGGGTCGGCGGCGACGAGTTCCTGCTCGCGTACGTCGGCGAGAAGGGTGACGCGCTGCGCCTGGTCGACGACATCCGCGGCTGTTTCGCCAGGCCGTTCCCGGTCCGCGACCACGACGTGGTGATCAGCGCGTCGATCGGCATCTCGCACGCCGAGGCCGACCCGGCCAACGCCACGGTCACCGCCGAGGCGCTGATGCGCGACGCCGACACCGCGATGTACCGGGCCAAGAGTGAAGGGCCGGGCCGGTCCACCATCTTCGACACCAGCATGCACACCCAGGTACGGGAACGCATCGAACTGGAGGTGGCGCTGCGGCAGGCCCTGGAGAAGGATCAGCTGTACGTGGCGTACCAGCCGATCGTCCGCCTGGAGACCGGGATCCCGGTCGGCGCCGAGGCACTGGTCCGGTGGGACCACCCGGACCGCGGGGCGATCCCGCCGATGACGTTCATCCCGATCGCCGAGGACGCCGGGCTGATCACCGTGATCGGCGCCTGGGTCCGCAAGGAGGCGCTGCGCCAGCTCGGCGTGTGGCGCTCGGAGGGCACTGTCGGCGACGACTTCTACCTGTCGATCAACGTGTCGCCCCGGCAGCTCAACGACCCGGAGCTGCCGCTGATCGTGTCCGGCGAGATGGTCCGGTACGGCGTACCCGCGCATTGTGTGGCCCTGGAGATGACCGAGTCGGTGATGGTGGACGGTTCCAGCGTCACCGCCAGGGTGCTCTTCGAGCTCCGCGAACTGGGCGTGAAACTGCTTGTCGACGACTTCGGCACCGGGTTCTCGGCACTGGGCTACCTGCGCCGCTTCCCGGTCACCGGCGTCAAGATCGACCGCTCGTTCGTGACCGGCCTCGGTGTCAACCTGGAGGACGACGAGATCGTCCGGGCGGTGGTGGCGATGAGTCACGCCCTCGGCCTGTCGGTGATCGCCGAGGGCGTGGAGACCGCCCTGCAACGGGAGGCACTCCACGCCGTCGGTGTGATCAACGGACAGGGCTGGCTGTGGGGGGCCGCGGTGTTCGCCCCCGAGTTCTCCGAACGCTGGCGCGAGATGATCCGGCGGGCCCCGGCTCCGGCCGCGGTGGAACTCAGACGCGACGGCGTTCGGTAGAACCGCTGACCCGCCGGTCCCGCTGCAGCCCGCGCCGTTCCTCCCGGCGGACCGGCAGACCGGCCTTGGGGAATTCGTACAGCCAGAACGACTGGGCGTCCACCCGGGTCGGCTGCGCCCGGCCGGCCGCCCGGCCCAGAATGATCGAGATCATCCGGGGCAGCGAGTGCCGGTCCTCGTTGTAGGAACAGATGTCCACCACGACCTTGCCGTCCACCTCGCCGATCGGCTGGTACATCCGCCGCAGCAGGGCGATGAACACCCCCGACCCGCGGGTGCCCCGGTCGGCGCCGACAAAACTGACGTAGAAGATCCGGTTCTCCCGGAACAGCTCCGGCCAGTGATATTCGAAGTACTCCGGGGAGATCAGCGAGATCGCGTCCAGGTCGGTGGTCATCGCCGCGAGGCCGATCACCCCGCCGTCGGCGTCGAGCGCCACGTACTTGGGCACCCGCTCGTCCGACATCAGATCGTCGAACTCCTCGCGGTACAGCAGGTGCCGGTTGGCCGCGAGCACCCGCAGGTCGTTGAAGCAGTGCAGGTAGAACTCCCAGGACTCGTCCAGCAGATCGGCCGGCAACTCCGGCATGACCTCCACGCGCATGATCCGCCTCCTCTCGGAGACAAACCTTCCAGGGACCCTGGTGCCATGCGGGCAACTCCGGCATTATTCGCAGGCTGAATCCTGCGGTGTGGGGGGATCATGACCTGGCTCGTCGTCGCGCTGGTGATCCTGACGGCCGGGCTCGCCACGGCCCTGATCGCCGCCACCCGGCGCCCGACCGGGTAGAAATCCGGTATGCGCTTCGCCACCTGGAACGTCAACTCGGTCAAGGCCCGGCTGCCCCGGCTGCTCGACTGGCTCACCGGCACCGCCCCCGACGTCGTGTGCCTACAGGAGACCAAGGTCGCCGGGGACGCGTTCCCGGAGCAGGAGGTCGCCGCCCTCGGGTACACCACCGCGGCGTACGGCCAGGGCCGCTGGAACGGGGTCGCCCTGCTCTCCAAGGTCGGCCTCGACGACGTGCGGCACGGATTCACCGGCCAGCCCGGTTTCCCCGATCCGGAGGCGCGTGCGATCAGTGCCGTGTGCGGCGGTATCCGGTTCATGTCGGTGTACGTGCCGAACGGCCGCAGCCCGGAGGACCCGCATTATTCGTACAAGCTGGCCTGGCTGTCCGCCCTGCGCGACGCCCTGATCCCCGACCTGGCCGCCGGCCCGCTGGTGGTGGCCGGTGACTGGAACGTGGCCCCGGACGACGCCGACGTCTGGGACGTCTCGGTGTTCGCCGGATCCACCCACGTCACCGTGCCGGAACGGGACGCGCTCGCCGCCGTCCGTGGGATCGGGCTCGCCGACGTACCGGCCCGGGCCCTCAAAGGTGACCATCCGTACACCTACTGGGACTACCGTGCGGGCATGTTCCACCAGAACAAGGGGATGCGGATCGACCTCGTCTACGCGAGCGCCGGTGTGGCCGCGGCAGTCACCGACGCGTATGTCGACCGGGACGCCCGCAAGGGAAAGGGACCGTCCGATCACGCCCCGGTGGTGGTCGATCTGAGTGGTCTGCCGTCCGACCACGTAGGCTGAGGAATTCGACGGGGATGGAACAGGAGGCGACATGACGACATCCACCACCCTGCTCCAGGCCTCGTTCCTGGTCGAGGCGGGTCAGCGGCTGTCCGCCTCCCTGAACGTGCGCCGGGTCATCCGTACCACGCTGGAGATCGCCGTCGCCCACCTCGCCGATGTCGCCGTGGTCGTCCGCCCGGTGCACCGCCGGCAGAGTTCCTGGGCCCGTCTCGCCCCCGGCCACGCCGTCGAGGAGGGCACCCTGCGTGAGCCGCTGCTCGCCGAGGTGCCGGGCCTGGCCGAGGCCCTCGGTGGTTTCCCGCCGATCCCGAGCCGCTGGCTCGACCCGGCACAGGTGCCCGGCTGGCTGATGCCGGCCTCGCTCGGCTCGGTCGGTGCGCTGCTGGTCGTCCCGCTGCCCGGCAACGCCGAACCGGCCGGCGCGCTGATCCTGGCCCGCGGTGACGTCTTCACCTCCGAGGACGAGTTGCTCGCCCGGGTCTTCGCCGCCCGCGCCGGCTCGGCGATCTCGGCCGCCGCCCTCTACCAGGAGCAGGTCGAGATCACCGCGGTCCTGCAGGCCGACCTGCTGCCGCCGGAACTGCCGCAGATCGACGGTTTCGAGCTGACCGGCTCCTACCAGGCCGCCCGCGAGACGCTGCGGATCGGCGGCGACTTCTATGACGTCTTCGCCCCCGACGGCGACAGCACCGACACCGTGATCGCCCTCGGCGACGTGTGCGGCACCGGGCCGGAAGCGGCGGTGCTCACCGGCAAGATCCGGCAGACGCTCCGCGCGCTGCGGCTGGTCGGGACCGGTCCGGAGCAGATGCTGCATGTGCTCAACCAGGCGCTGCTCCAGTCCGGGCGGCAGTCCCGGTTCGTGACCCTGGTGGTCGGCTCGGTCACCCGGATCGACCACGGCCGGGTCCGGCTCACCCTGGCCACCGGCGGCCACCCGCCACCGCTGATCCTGCGCGCCGACGGTACCGTCGAAGAGGTGCCGGTCACCGGCACCCTGATCGGCGTGCTGCCCCGCACCGTGGTGCGTCCGGCCACCGTCGAACTCGCCCCCGGCGAACTGTGCCTGCTCTACAGCGACGGCCTCACCGAGGCGCGCGGCGGCCCCACCGGCGGCGAACAGTACGGCGAGGCCCGCCTCCAGCAGGCCCTCTCCTCCTGCCGGGGCATCCCCGGCACCGCCGCCGTCGAACGCATCCGGCAGTTGGTCTCCGACTGGTCGCACGGCGGCCACTCCGACGACATCGCCATGCTCGCGGTCCGCGCCCCCACCCGCACCCCGCTGAGCCTGCGCGACGGCGGAGCGGCCGTCCCGTCGCCGTACGCGATCAGCGACCGGCGGCCGAGACCCCGCTCGTGACCGCGCACCAGGTCGTCACCCGCATCGACGACGCGGTGGCCGGCCACTACCTGGCCCTGGTCGCCGACGGCGACGAGCAGGGCGCCGCCGCATTCGTCGACGGCCTGCTCGACGACGGCGTTCCCGCACAGCGGCTCATCGTCGACCTGATCGGCGCCACCCAGATCCGCGTCGGCGAGCTGTGGGCCGCCAACGAATGGTCGGTGGCCCGCGAACACGCCGCCACCGCCGCCGCCGAACGGGCCTTGGCCACCATCGCCGCCCGAACCCCCGCCCCCGCGTCCCCCGCTTTCCCCGGCCGGACCCGCGCCCCGGCCACCGTCGCCGCCCCACCCGCGCGCGGCCGGATCACCCTGGCCTGTGTGGACGGCGAATGGCACGGCCTACCTGCCCGGATGCTCGCCGAGTTGCTGCGCCTCGACGGCTGGCGCGTCGACTACCTGGGCGCCAGCGTCCCCGGCCGCCACCTGATCACCCACCTGCACCAGACCGGCCCCGACGCGGTGGCCCTGAGCTGCATGATCCCGACCCGGCTCCCCCGCGCGCACGCCGCCATCACCGCCTGCCGAGCCGCCGGAGTCCCGGTGATCGCCGGCGGCCGCGGTTTCGGCCCCGGCGGCCGCTGGGCGCAACCTCTGGGCGCCCAGGCGTGGGCCGCCACCGGCGAGGACGCGGTGACCCGCCTGGCCACCGACTGGCCACCGCCCTACGTCGCCGGCCCGCTGTACTCCCCGGCCGAGCCCCTGTCGGCCGACGAGGAATACACCCACCTGACCCGCCGCCGACCGGAACTGATCACCACATCGATGCAGCGCCTGGCAGCGTCCTACCCGGCGGCCCACCACTACGACCAATCCCAGGCCGAATCCACCGCCGAGGACCTGGGCCACCTGGTCGACTTCCTGGCCGCCGCCCTCTACGTGGGCGAGCCCACCATCTTCCTCGACTTCACCCAGTGGACCACCGAAGTCCTCCGGGCTCGCGACGTCCCCCCGAACGCCCTGCGAGCCGGCCTGCGCCTGATCCGGGACCAGTTGATCGACTTCCCGTCCTCGGTGAACCTGCTGGACACCGCCCTGACCAAGATCCCACAACCCTGAAACCCTTTTCCGGTACGCCACACCAAAGCACCGCCCCACCCCGCAAGGCGGTCCCTCCCCCAGACCGCCCGGCGACCGCCGGGCCGAATGCGGTGGTCCCGCCACCCGAACCCGCCACACCGCGGACGCGGCGCGCGAGGCGGCCGATCTCGTCCGCGAGGAAGGTGCCGCTGACCGCACCGCCGAGCGCGGTTCCCACCGAGAGGGACCGGTTACCCAGTCCCGCCTCACCTGCCGTCTGAACGGCGAATGCCGCCCGGCGCCCTCGCGAAGTGGCACCGCGCGACACTCGCCGTGATGGTTCAGTAGACGATGTTGATGTAGGAGCAGGCACCTCGCACATGGTCCCGGTTCGCCTGGTATTCCGGGTCCACCACCTCGCGGATCCGGTGCAGACCGGGCGCGGCGGCGTCGTCGGCAAGGTATCTGCCGGGGATCACCTTGTCCCGGGGGACAGGCAGACCCAGGGGCACCAGCAGCGGGTACGTCCGGTTGGGAAATCGGTGTCGACCCCGCTTCCGCGGCAGCACTCGGCTCCTCCGATTCACCAGGAGGTCACGCTTCCGACGCGAGGCGCCGCAGAGGCAGGCGCCGAGGCCGCAGAGGCAGGCGCCGAGGCCGCCGAGGCCGCCGAGGCCGCCGAGATGGCCTACGCCCTGTACATACCCACCGAAGCGCTCCCCCCGGCGACCACCGCATTCGGCCCGGCGGTCGCGCAACGGCCATGAACAGGGACTGCGTAGCGCTGTAGTCCCGAGGCCGACGACTTCCGCGGGACCTGACCGGCGTACCGAATAATCGGTTGCGGCCCCTCACCGGCCGCAATAGCGTGAGCGACATGCTGTGATTGCTTCCTGACCGCCGCCCGCCGAGCCTCGCGCATCGGTATGGGCCGCGCCGTCCTCCGCATGCCGCGCCCGGCCGGAGTGGGTTGGTTCACGCGCTTCTCCGTCCCGAGTTCGGCACGTCCGGTCAGGCCACACACCTGCCGGGCCGTCGTCGCGCACCCGGCTGACCTGTCCGGCCGCGGTCCGGTGGCGTTCCCTTGCTCGCGGTCCCCCGCAGGCCAGTCCCGCACGGGCTCCTGCGGCGATGACCGACGCCCACGTCCAACTCCAACGGCGATGGCCGCCGTCCGATGTCGTCTCCACGACGATGGCCACGGTCCCACCTTGACCGCCGGCCCACATCCGGCTCCGCGACGATGGCCGCCGTTTCGCTTCCGGCTCCGCGTGGAGCCTTCAAGGAGGTCGCTGCATGCCTGCTGAACCCTTTTCCGTGCACCTGAACCTGGACGAGATCGCCGCACGCGACATCGCCGCCGCCCTGCACCCCACGATGCCTCCGGGGCCCGATAAGGATCACTCAACCGGTTCGGCTGCCGCGCATCACGGCGCCGGGGACGAACGTCAGGCGGCCCGGGAGCGTTCCGGCCGCGCCCGCGCGAATCGCTCCTCGGGCGGGCGCGGCTACGCGTTCCGCCGCAGCTAGGAACGTTCATCAGCCCGGGGACACTTCCGGCTGGCGAGTCCGGGCATGAAAAAGCCGCCCGGCACCGGGGACATCCCGGTGCCGGGCGGTTTCGTGGGTGCAGCCGAGCCGGACTGCTCGCGGAGTCAGCCGAACCGGATTTCCGTGGGTTCAGTCGAACCGGATCAGCCGAGCTGGATGTAGATGTCGTCGATCTGGCCGTGGTACATGTCGCCGGAGCCGGCCAGGTTGGGGCCGCCGACGCGCATCGGCATGGCGTTGTCGACGCCGACCGTGGCGGGGACCGTCACCCTGCCGGTGGTCACGCCGTCGACGGCGACGGCGAGGGAACCGTTGGCGCGTTCGCAGGCGACGCGGTGCCAGGAACCGTCGGCGACGGGGCGGGCCGACGTGGCGGTGAACGTCTGGGCGCTGCCGCGGGCGACCAGCACACACTGGGCGCGGCCGGTCTTGCTGGTGACCTGCATCTTCCACTGACTTTCAGCGTTGGCGACGCCTTTCTGCATCACGTTGGCGTTGCCGCTGAGCTGGCCGGCGGTGAGTCGCACGCTGGCGGCCCATTTGAAGTTGCGGGTGCCGGGGTCGAGGTCGGGGCGGTCGGGTGTCTCCAAGAGTGCCTTGGCGCAGTTGGATACGGCGGCGGCGCAGATGGCGGGGAACGCGGCGAACCGGCCGGCGCCTTCGGTGAGGATGCTGACCTGGCCGTTGTTGGAGCCGCGCAGGGTGAGCGCGGCTCCGCGGCCGGACAGGTCGTTGATCTTGCCCTCGCTGGTGCCGCCGTCGAAGTTGTAGCGGGCGACGAGCCCCGGTCCGGTCGGCTCGGCGGCCGCGGACGCGGGGGCGCCGAGGAGGGGAAGCGTGAGGAGCGCGGACAGGGCCGCGAGCCGGAGGATCTTCATGCAGTCAAACATCCCCTATTGGGCTTTTTAATGCATTAAGTCCGGTTCAATTTAGCTCGTTAGAGGACACCGCGATCAGGCAGACCGCCACCACGCGCAGCAGCGGGAAGCCGGCCGACGCCCACCCGGCGACCGACGCCGGAGCGGCACCGGGCTCCGGCAGCGGCCGTCCGCTGCGGACCGCGGCGGCGGCGAGGCTGCGGGCGTACGCCGCGAGCCCGGCAGCGTCGGGGCGGCGACCGGCGGTCCGGAGCGCCTCCCGCACCGCCGCGGCGTGCTGGTCGATCAGGGCGAGCAGGCCCGGCTCGGCGAACGCGGCGGTCAGGCCGTCGACGCCGACCCGGGCCATCATCTCGTCGAGGTAGGCCCCGGCGGGGCGGACGGCGGCGACAGAGGCGGCGAAGGCGAAGTTCGTCATGCCGAGAAACCTAAACTGTGCCGTCCGGCCACGACTACAGGAGTGACCGAACGGCACCAGAGGCGCACCGACCTGCACCTTTTCAGATCGGCAGCGAATCCATAGCCTTATATATGCGCTTGTCGGAGACCGGGTACGCGGTCCCGAGCGCCTGCGCGAAGTAGTTGATCCGCAGCTCCTCGATCATCCAGCGGATCTCCCGCAGACCCTCTTCGGCGGGCCCGTTACGGCCGGCCTGGGTGCGCAGTTCGCGGTACTCCGACTCGATCTCGTGAATCTGCGTGGTCAACTGCCGGTCCCGGCCGAGGCTGCCGCCGACCCGGTCCAGCCGGTGCACGATGCCGCGCAGGTAACGGGGCATCTGATGGATCTGCCGCCACCCGGCCTCGGTCACGAACCCGACGTGCACCAGGCCCTTGAGCTGCTGCCGGATGTCGGCCAGAGCCGGGAGAAGCTGCGGATCCTTGAGGGAACGAAGACGCTGATCGACGTCGTACGCGGTGGCCAGCACCGCCTGCACCTGAGTGACCAGGTTGGCGACCGCGTCGACCAGGTCCTGGCGCACGGTGTCCCGCAACGACGCGAACTCGATCGACGACCACACCGGTCCCCCGGCTTCGGCGACGAGCCGGTCCACGGCGGCACCCGCGCAGTCGTCGAGCAGATCGGCGATCGACTTGTACGGGTTGGCCCGGGACAGCTCCAGCTTGGCCCGGTTGTCCAGGCGCCCCTGCAGGAACCGCGCCGCCGGCGGGAGCGTGAGCAGTAACAACCGGCGGGTTCCGGCGGCCATCGCCACCCGCTGGGACGCCTCGTCCTCGAAGACCCGGATCGCCACACTGTCGGTCTCGTCGACGAGCGCGGGCCAGACGTTCACCTCGTACCCGCCGCGCACCTGGGCGATCCGGCGTGGCAGCACCCCGAAGTCGTTGGCGGTGATGCCCCGCCGTTCCAGGTTGCCGGCCGCTTTCGAGATGGTGGCCTGCACCTTGGGCGCCAGTTGTCGGCGCAGCACCTCGAGGTCACGGCCCTGGGCCACGGTCTCGCCGGCCTCGTTGACGATCCGGAAGTTCACCCGCAGGTGGTCCGGCACCTGGTCGGGCCGCCACGCGTCGCGGGGTACCACGGTCCCGGTGAGCCGGCGCAGTTCGCCGCCGATCGCGTCGGGCAGCGGGCCACGCCGCACCGGAACCCGGTCGAGGGCGGCCTCGGCCCAGTCCGGCACCGGCACGAAGGCGGTACGCAGCTGTTTGGGCAGCGCCCGGATCAGGGCGATCACCACGTCGCGGCGGAACCCGGGCACCGACCAGCCGAAGTCCTCCGCGTCGATCTTGTTGATGAGTTCCAGCGGAACGGTCGCGGTCACCCCGTCGTGCGGCGTGTTCGGCTCGAACGTGTAGGAGAGCGGCATCCGCACGCCGTTACTGATCCACGCGTCCGGGAACGCCTGCGGGTCGACGGTGTCCCGCCCCGCGTTGACCAGGTCCTCGCGGGTGAAGGTCAGCAGGTCGGGGGCATCGTGCCGGGCCTTCTTCCACCAGCTGTCGAAATGTCGCGCCGACACCACGTCGGCCGGGATCTTCGCGTCGTACAGGGCGAAGACGGTCTCGTCGTCGACCGCGATGTCGCGTCGCCGGGCCCGGTTCTCGGTCTCGCTGATCCGTTCCAGGAGCCGTTTGTTCTCGGTGAAGAACTTGTGGTGCGTCTCCCAGTCGCCTTCGACGAGTGCGTGCTGGATGAACAGTTCCCGGGAGACCACCGGATCGACCCGGCCGTATCCGATCCGGCGGCGCGGCACGATCGGCAGGCCGTAGAGGGTGACCTTCTCGAACGCCATGACGGCGCCCATCTTCGAGTCCCAGTGCGGTTCGCTGTAACTGCTCTTCACCAGATGCGGCGCGAGTTTCTCCGCCCATTCCGGTTCGATCCGGGCGTTCACCCGGCCCCACAGGCGGCTCGTCTCGACCAGTTCGGCCGACATCACCCAGCGGGGCTGCTTCTTGAACAACGCCGAACCCGGGAAGATCGCGAACTTGGCGCCCCGTGCGCCGATGAACTCGCGTTTCTCCTGGTCCTTCATGCCGATGTGGCTGAGCAGGCCGGCGAGGAGGGCGGAGTGCAGGGGTTGCGACGCGACGCCGGCCTCCCAGTCCTCCTTCAGATGCAGATCGAGGGTACGAGCGACCTGCTTGAGCTGCGAGTAGATGTCCTGCCACTCACGGATTCGCAGATAGTTCAGGTATTCGCTGCGGCACATCCGGCGGAACTGGTTGCCGGACAGTTCCTGCTGTTTCTCCCGCAGATAGCGCCACAGGTTGAGATAGCTGAAGAAGTCCGATTCCTTGTCGACGAACCGGGCGTGTTTCTCGTCGGCCAGCTGCTGTTTCTCGGCGGGGCGCTCGCGCGGGTCCTGAATGGACAGCGCGCCGGCGATCACCATCACCTCGGCCAGGCACTCCTGCCGGTCGGCTTCGATCACCATCCGGGCCAGCCGCGGGTCGACCGGGAGCTGGGCGAGTTGCCGGCCCATCGGGGTGAGTTTTCGGCTCTCCAGGGCTCCGAGTTCTTCCAGGAGCTTGATGCCGTCGGTGATGTTGCGCTGGTCCGGCGGGTCGATGAACGGGAACTTCTGCAGGTCACCGAGCCCCAGGTTGGTCATCTGCAGGATCACCGAGGCGAGGTTGGTGCGCAGGATCTCCGGTTCGGTGAACTCGGGCCGCTGCTCGAAGTCCTCCTCCGAGTAGAGCCGGATGCAGATGCCGTCCGACGTCCGGCCGCAACGCCCTTTTCGCTGGTTGGCACTGGCTTGTGAGACCGGCTCGATCGGCAGGCGCTGCACTTTGAGCCGATGGCTGTAGCGGCTGATCCGGGCGGTGCCGGGGTCGATCACGTACTTGATGCCAGGGACCGTCAGCGACGTCTCGGCGACGTTGGTGGCCAGCACGATCCGGCGCGCGCTGTGCCGTTCGAAGACCCGGTGCTGTTCGGCCGCCGACAACCGGCCGTAGAGCGGGACGACCTCGGTGCCGCGCAGGTCCTTGCGGTTGAGCGCGTCGGCGGTGTCCCGGATCTCCCGCTCGCCGGAGAAGAACACCAGGATGTCGCCGTCGCGGGGCAGTTCGTCGACGGCGGCGGCGATGCCGTCGATCACGTCCTGCGGTTCCTCGGTGTCGTCCTCGGTCACCGTCACCAGGGGCCGGTAACGGACCTCCACCGGATAGGTCCGGCCGGACACCTCGATCACCGGCGCCGGCTTGCCGCCCGCGTCCGCGAAGTGCTCGGCGAACCGGGCCGTCTCGATCGTCGCCGACGTGATGATCAGCTTGAGGTCGGGCCGTCTCGGCAGCAGGTCCCGCAGGTAGCCGAGGATGAAGTCGATGTTGAGGCTGCGCTCGTGCGCCTCGTCGATGATCAGGGTGTCGTACCGGGACAGCATCCGGTCGTTCTGGATCTCGGCGAGCAGGATGCCGTCGGTCATCACCTTGATCAGGGTGTCGTCGCTCACCTGATCGGTGAACCGCACCTTGTAGCCGACCGTCGACCCGAGCGGCCGGTCCATCTCCTCGGCGATCCGCTCGGCCACCGTCCGGGCCGCGATCCGCCGCGGCTGGGTGTGCCCGATCTGACCGCGGACACCCCGGCCCAGTTCGATGCAGATCTTCGGGATCTGGGTGGTCTTGCCCGACCCGGTCTCCCCGGCGACGACCACGACCTGATGGTCCCGGATCGCGGTAGCGATGTCGTCCTTGCGGGCGCTGACCGGCAGACCCTCGGGGTACGTCACGGCGGGCACCGAGGCCAGCCGGCTCTCCAGCCGGGACCTGGCTCGCTCGGTTTCGGCGTTGATCTCGGCGAGCGCGGCGGCCCGCGCATCGTCGTCGCGGATCCTCCGGCTTGAGTCGAGGCGGCGCTGAAGCCTCCGCTGATCGCGGGGCAGCAGTTCGGAGATCTGGGTGCGCAGGGCGGCAGGCGTTATCGACATGGCGCAGCAAGAATAGGCGGAACCGCTGCGGACCGCCTGGTGATTATCGCCGCTTCAGCTGCCGGGCGTCTTCGACGGGTTGGCGGCCAGCCACTGATCGATGGTGTCGTCCTTGACCGCCGCGAACATCGCCGCCGACTTCTTCGGGTCGAGCCGCACGGCCGTCCCGGCCGAGGTCTTCAGAGACGCCGAGGTGTACGGCACGGTGGCGTACGAGATGGCGGCGGGCCTGATCCCCCGCACCGCGAACGCGAGGTCCCGCAGATCCAGGTTCTGATCCACGGTCAGCGAGTCGGCGGCGATGCCGATCAGCCCGTCGAGCGCCAGCGGATCGGTCATCGCACCGCTGCTGGACACCTTCGCGACGACGGCCTTGACGACGAGCTGCTGGTTGTACATCCGCCCGAAGTCCCCGCCCGGCACCTGGTAGCGCTGCCGCATGAACTCCTCGGCGGTGTCCCCGTCGAGTTCGTGACAGCCCTGCTTCCACACCTTGTCGGAGAAGGTGGACACCACGTCGTACGGCACACAGACCTCGACCCCGTCCACCGAGTCGACCAGGTTCCGGATGCTGGCGAAGTCGGCGATCATCGCGCCGTCCAGCACGACCCCGGTGAGCTGCCGCACCGTCGTGGCGGTCAGCTCCGCCCCACCGAACGCGAACGCGGCATTGATCTTGTTCTTGCCGCCCTTCCAGCTCCCACCGGCGGGCACGTTCACGTAGCTGTCCCGCGGGATCGAGATGATCGCCGCCTTGTCCCGGCCCTTGGCGATGTGCACCAGCATGATCGTGTCGGAGCGCTCCCCGGCCGGGCTGTCCCCACCGGCTTCGGCGGCCCGTGAGTCCGAGCCGAGCAGCAGCAGGTTCACCGCGCCGGACTTCCAGTTCTCGGCACTCTGCGCCGCCTCCTGGGGCGCGACCGGCGGCAGGAGTGTGGCCCGCGCGACCTTGCTGTCGTAGCGCTGATACAGGTAGTAGCCGCCCCCGGTGATCCCGGCGACGATCACCAGCACGAGCGTGGAGAGGACGAGGAGGGCCTTCTTCCACCCCGGCATGCCCCGGGTGACCGGGTCACCTTCGTCGGTCTTCAGCGGTGTATCGCCGGACATGTCGAGGCTGGTGTCCACCCGCCCTACGATTGGCTGCGGATCAAGCGTGTGCCATCACCTGTTCGGCCACTTTGGATCTATCGCGGCGCGACGGCTGCCGTTCGCCCGTCACAAAATCGGGAGTGACTCGATATCTCCATTGACGGGGAGTGGCGCTAGCGAACGGGGCCGAGCGGTGATCGTAGTTGCGGAAGATCACGATGACATCCGGTATGTACTGAAACGGTCGCTGGAACGGGCCGGGCACCGGGTCGTCGCGGCGTCGGACGGGGCCGCTGCCCTGGCCGCGGTCAAGGAGCACCGGCCCGACCTGGTGGTCACCGATGTCGACATGCCGCACATGACGGGCCTGGACCTGTGCCGGGCGATCCGGGCCGACGACGACCTGCGGCACATCCCGGTGGTGGTGGCGAGCGGGTCGCTGATGCCCGGTGACGGACTGGCCGAGGACGCCGGGGCGTCGGCGACGCTGCTGAAACCGTTCGCTCCGGCACAGTTGCTGGCGCTGATCACGAAGCTGCTGCCGCCGCGGGTCACTGCGGAGAGCTAGGCCGTCCCGGTATGGGGGTGCGCAGTGGGTTGGGTGAGGCGAGCCCGGGCAGCCGGGTCGCCTCGATCAGTGCGGCCCGGTCCCGCATCGACTGGGCCAGGGCCTCCCTGATCTCCGGGTCGGCCGAGGCCGAGGCGTCCGCGGACAGGGGCTCGGTGGGCGACGCCGCCGGAAGGGTGAACCAGAATCGCGTACCCCCGCCGGGTCCGTCGTTGTCCTCCACCCCGATCTCGCCACCGTGCCGTTGCACGATGCGGCGGCAGATCGTGAGCCCGAGGCCGGTCCCGGCGTAACCGACGGCGGTCTCGGCACGGTGAAAGGACTCGAAGACATAGGGTTTGTCCGCGTCGGGGATGCCGATCCCGGCGTCGGCGACTTCGATGCGCACCCACCTCCCGGAGGGCACGGCGGCGATGTCGACTCGCGGCACGGACCCGGGCCGGACGTATTTGAGGGCGTTGCCGATCAGGTTGTCAAGGATGTGCCGCAGCATCGCCGGGTCGGTCTCCACCGGTGGCAGATCGCCGATCGTCCAGTCGGGCTGCGCCGCTCCGGGGCCGAGGGCGGCGATCCGGTCCTCGACGATCTCCCTGGTCAGCGGGGCGGGGTCGAGGGCCACCGTGCGCAGCGGGGCGTGCCGGGCGGTGGTGTAGGCGAGCAGCGTCTCGATCAGCATGTCCATCCGGTCGACGGATTTGACGATGCGATGCAGCGCGTCCTGGGCGGCCGCGTCGTCCGGGAGTTCGTCGAGGGCGAGTTCGGCGTATCCGCGGGCGACCGACAGCGGCGCTTTGAGATCGTGCGCCACCACCCCCGCGAAGATCGACAGGTCGGCCTCGTAGCGGCGCAGTTCGGTGATGTCGCGGCTGACCGCGACGGCCCCGTGTTCGCCGGCGCTCGGGTCGAGTGGCCGCGCGTCGATGCTGATCAGGACTCCCTCGGGCCGCCCGGGGTTGCGGATGAGCACTTCGAATCCGTCCACGGCCTCACCGTTGAGGGCCCGGATCAGCGGCATCTCCTCCATCGGCAGCGGGGTCCGGCCGTCCGGCCGGTACACGCCGTAGACCTCCTGCCACTGCGACGGGCCGGCCGGGTTCTCGGTGACGCCGAGGAGCCGTTTGGCGGCCGGATTCTCCAGCAGGACACGGCCGGTGGAGTCGACGACGCTGACCCCGTCACCGATGGTCGTCATGATCGCGCCGAGGAGTTCGGCCTGCCGCCGGCTCTCGGCTTCGGCACCGCGCAGGTCCGCGGTGGCCTCGTCGACCTGGTCGCGGGCCCGGGCCCGGCCGGTGGCGAGCACGTGCACCAGCCAGGCGACCAGCCCGGAGAGGACGAGGCCGCCGGTCAGGGCGAGGATCGGCAGGTACCAGGCCGCGCCGGACAGTCGCCGGGAGTCGCCGCTGGTCTCCAGGATCCAGTCCCGGTCGGCGACCCGGATCGGGCCGCTCCGGTGCAGGTCACCGGCGCTGTCGCCGCCCCAGGTGGCGACCACGTCGCGGTGGGCGCCGCTGTCGATGGAGATGAGGTCACCGGCGATCTGGCCCTGTCCGGCGTTGTCCAGGACGTCCCGCAGGAAGTTGGCGCTGCGCAGGCCGGCGACCACCCAGCCGCGGAACTGCGAGGTGTTCGCGGTGGTCCAGACCGGCGCGGCGAAGACGAACGACTGCTGTTGCTCGGCAGTGGGCAGCCGGCGGTCGCGGACCAGGACGTACGCGTCGGAGACGGTCGTCTGGCGGGTGTCGCGGGCGGTGGCCAGGGTGCCGGCGATCGGTTCGACAGCGGCCAGGTCGGTCCCCAGTCGCGGGCCCTCCTCCTGCTCGTCGAGGGGGCGGACGAAGACCGCGAAGTAGTGTTCACCGACGGCCGGGTCGGGGCGGAAGGCCGGGCCCGACGCGCCACGTTCGCGCCACAGCCGCTCGGTGGCGGCGAGCCGGTCGGCGGGCATCGGGACGACGAAGGCCACCGGGGCCGCGCCGACCAGGGCGGCGTCGACGAGCGGGCGGGACGCGGCGTCGAAATCGTCCCCCGTGGTGACCGGGTCGTTGGCGATTCCGGCGGCGAGGGTGTCGACCATGCCGCGGTAGCGCTCGGTCTCCAGGCGGATCGACTCCAGGGCGGCATCGTGCCGCTGGTCCATGATCCGGCCGGCAGTGTCCTGCTGGGCGTCGTACAGCGCGGCCGCGGACAGGACGGTGGCGATCAGGCCGATCACGAGCACGGAGACGGAGAGCAGCGGGCCGGTGGCCCGCCACACTCCGTTCTCCCGTTGCCCCACCATAGGCAGCGTAGGCCGCGGATCACTTCCAGGTGTCGTACCGGTACAAATCGTGTTTGACCATGATTTTAGTAACCTTGGTGAAGTACTCCGGGTCGGTGGCGTAACCGGCCTTCCACACGTTCCAGATGAACTTGTCCGCGTCCTTGGTGAAGGCGAACGCGGGCGTGTACCGCTTGTTGTTGCGCAGGAAGTGGCCGTGGTCCTGGAACGAGCGCGACATCGAGGCGTACGTCCGGAACGCGTCCTCGGTCACGAAACACTTACCGGCCTTGTCGCATTCGTTCGTCGTGTAGACGTGACAGCCGTTCGCGTGCGGGCCGTACGCGCCCTTCTGGCACTTGATCCCGAAGTAGTTCTTGTCGGTCGAGGAGAGGCCGCTGCGTCCCCAGCCGGACTCCAGGATCGACTGGGCGATGGTCACCGAGGCCGGCACCCCGTACTGCCGCCAGCCCTGCTGGGCTCCGGGCACCGCGGCCTTGATGAACTGCTCCGGCGTCAGAACCGGGGCCGGGGTGGTCGGCGCGGGAGCGGGCGCCGGGACGGCCGGCGGGCACGGCTTGAGAACCGCGGAGAGCACGTAGGCGTGCGAGACGAACCGCCCGTCGGGCAGCCGGTCCCACTGGGTGGTGGTCCGCACGGTGCCCTTGACCTTCGGGCCCTGGACCGAGCACGCCAGCCGCACGGTGCCGCCGTTGGCGATCTTCCGGACGGCCGCGGACTTGGCCGAGGGCCCGCTGCGCACGTTGACCGGGCCGTCGGTGGTGCGGATCGTGCCGATGACGCCGGCGGAACCGGCCGCCTGCGCGACGCCGGGTGACGTGACCGTACCGGCCCCGGCGGCGAGCACCAGCAGGACGCCGGTGAGCAGTCGTCGGGTGGTGTGCCCCATGTGAGAAGGTCCCCTCGTCCGGCGCCGGAGCAGGTGCGCCGGCGTCGGTTACGAAGGTCCACGGCCCCCGGTGCGGGGCGAGAGCGCGAAGGGGTGCGAAAGCGTTGCCGAAGTCACGCATCAAAAGCACGGCATCGGGGAAAGCCGCGTTGCACATCGCTCGACCAGGAGGCCCCATGTCAGCCGTCGCGTCCCAACCGGCGCCCGTGAGAACACCCCGGAAGACGCCGGTGAAGACGTCCGTGAAAGCACCACGGAAGACGCCGGTCAGCACGTGGCACACCATCAGTCCGCTGGTGGTGGCGGCCTTCGCCGCGGGTGCCGCGTACGCGGTGCACCGGCTGTTCATCGGCACCTCGCTGGGGCAGATCATCGACACCGAGGCGCTGCGGGGCGGCGACTTCCAGCATCCACAGGTGAGTGAGGTGCTGACCCGGACGCTCGACAACACCCGCTTCATCATTCTCGCCGGGGTGTGCCTGCTCGCCGCCGTGTTCGGGGCGCTGCGCCGACGGATGGACCTCGCGCTGGCCGCCGGTTTCCTGGTGGTGACCGCGAACGTGGTCACCCAGCAGCTCAAGGCCGGGCTCAGCCGGCCGCTGCTGGACGACTTCCCGATGCCGAACTCGTGGCCCAGCGGTCACGCCACGGCCGCCGCCTCGGCCGCGTTCGTACTGGTGCTGGTCTTCCCCCGGGCGATGCGCGGGATGGTCGGCCTGGCCGGCGCGGGTTACGTCGCGATCGTCTCGGTCGCCACCGTCTGGGCCGAGTGGCACCGGCCCAGTGACGCGATCGCCGCCCTGTTCATCGTGCTGGCCTGCGGGTCGCTGGCGCTGTTCGGGGTGCGGCTGCTGCGGCGCGGCCCGAGCCGGGCCCTGCAACTGCCCAACCGCCTGGTGATGATGGTGCTGGGCGGCGCGGCCGTCCTGTCGATCGCGACCGCCACTTTCGGGATGGCCTCGGTCGCCCTCTCCGAGGGTGCCCTGCCGGATCTGGTCTCCGGCCGGTTCGCTTTCCTCACCGGTACCGCCGGCATCGTCGCCGCGACCGCCGTCGCGTTCATCGTCTGGATCCGGCTCACCGCGGCCGAGCCGGCCCCCGCCCCCGCTTCCAGCTCCGCCCCCGCATCTGCTTCCGCTTCCGCGAAATAAGGAGCCCCCTCATGACGACGCCCTCCGATCACCGGGCCGAACCCGAGCCCACCGCGACCGTCTCGGTGAGCCCCGGACCGGCCGTCCCGCCCGGTCCCGCCGGAACCGTGCCGGCCCTGCCCGCGCAGACCACCGGCACCAGCGCCGGGACCGGCCCGACGATCGTGGTCGGCACCTACCCCGAGTACGCCCTCGCGCAGCAGGCCGTCGACCACCTGTCGGACAACAAGTTCCCGGTGCAGCGGACCACCATCGTCGGCACCGACCTGCGCCTGGTGGAGAACGTGCTGGGCCGGCTGACGGTGGGCCGGGCGTCCGGCGCGGGCGCGGCCAGCGGCGCCTGGTTCGGTCTGCTGATCGGCCTGTTCTTCGGCATCTTCAGCGACTCCAGCTGGATCTCGATCCTGCTGACCACGGTGGTCATCGGCGCGATCTGGGGTGCGATCTTCGGGGCCATCGCGCACGCCGCGACCGGCGGCCGGCGCGACTTCACCTCCCGCAGCTCGATCCAGGCGTCCTCGTACGAGGTGCACGCCGACGCCGAGGTCGCCGACGAGGCCCGGACCCTGCTGATCAGCCTGAACTGGCAGGTCAGCGGCGCCGAGTGAGCAACGATGGCCCGCGGGTCACACCGCGGGCCGTCGAACAGCCGGTCAGATCTCCGCGTCGAGGTGGCGCCGCAGCTTGCCGAGGGCCCGGGTGAGCAGGCGGGAGACGTGCATCTGGGAGATCCCGATCTGGTCGGCGATCTGCGACTGGGTCAGGTTCCCGTAGAAGCGCATCGTGAGGATCTTCTGCTCGCGCTGGTCGAGGCTGGCCATCGCCGGGCCGAGCGCGACGCGGGTCTCGGCGACCTCGAACTCGTGGTCCTCCCCGCCGAGGGTGTCACCCAGCTCGGTGGTGCCGTCGGCGCTGATCGGGGTGGAGAGTGAGGTCGCGTTGTACGCCCGGGCCCCCTCCAGGCCCTCCAGCACGTCCTCTTCGGTGATGCCCAGGTGGAAGGCGACGTCCGGGACGGTCGGCGACCGGCCGAGGACCTGGGTGAGGGAACTGTTGGCCTCGGTGATGGCCAGGCGCAGCTCCTGGAGGCGGCGCGGCACCCGGACCGACCAGGTGCGGTCCCGGAAGTGGCGTTTGATCTCGCCGATGATGGTCGGGATGGCGTAACCGGCGAAGTCGACTCCGCGCTCGGGGTCGAACTTGTCAACGGCCTTGATCAGGCCGACCGTGGCGGTCTGGATCAGGTCGTCGGTGGGCTCGCCGCGGCCGGAGTAGCGGTGCGCGAGGTGCCGGGCGAGAGGCAGCCAGGCCTCGATCGCCCGGGCCCGCAGCCGGGTGCGCCGCGCCCCGGCGGGAGCTGACGACAACTCGGTCAGAAGTTCGGATGCGGTGGTCCCCGGCACCGAGTGCGCGGGATGGCGTGGCGCCTGTAGCAGGGTCATGAGTGGTCCTCCATCAGCGGGCAGAGAGCCGTGCCCGCACGCGGCGACCGTTCTGAAGTGCAACGTTAGCCAAGTAGCCTAGCCACAGCCAGCCGAAAGTATGAGTGACTTGACGTGAAGCCGTCAGTCACGCAGCGGATTCACTCGATGGTGGCGGCCAGGTCGCACCCGATAGCGCGGGTTTCCCCGTAGTGCCCACGTGGTAGACACCAACCGCGGAAACAACCGCAGGTGACGGCAGAACGGAAGACGGATGACCATCCTCGGCATCGACATCGGCGGCTCCGGCGTGAAGGGGGCTCCGGTCGACCAGCTCCGCGGCGAACTGCTCGGCGAGCGCTTCCGGGTGCCGACCCCGCAGCCGGCCGACGTCACCAGCGTGGTCGAGGCGGTCGCCCAGGTAGCGGCCCAGTTCGACGGTTTCGACAGTGTCGGCGTGACCTTCCCGGGTGTGGTGGTCGACGGGGTGACCCGCAGCGCCGCCAACGTCGACAAGTCCTGGCTCGGCGCGCCCGCCGCGCGGCTCTTCACCGAGCGCCTCGGCAGACCGGTCACGGTTCTCAACGACGCCGACGCGGCCGGGGTGGCCGAGGTGGCGTTCGGCGGCGGCCGCGACCAGGCCGGCCTGATCATGATGCTGACCTTCGGCACCGGCATCGGCAGCGCCCTGTTCCTGGACGGCGTGCTGATCCCGAACACCGAGTTCGGTCACCTGGAGATCGACGGCGCCGACGCCGAGCTGCTCGCGTCCGACCGCGCCCGCGAGTCCGAGGACCTGAGCTGGGAGCGGTGGGCGGTCCGGGTCGAGCGCTACCTGCGCCACGTGGAGATGCTGCTGTCGCCGCGGCTGTTCATCGTCGGCGGCGGTGTCAGCAAGAAGTCGGAGAAGTTCTTCCCCCTGCTCGACATCAAGACCCCGATCGTCCCGGCCACCCTGCTCAACAACGCGGGCATCATCGGAGCAGCGATCGCCGCCTCAAAGGCCTGACGAACACGATTGGGGAGTACCGACATGGCACGCACAGTGGCGACGAACTCGACTGTCGAGCGGGCGGAACTGGTCGAGTTCCTGCGCTCGCGACACCACGCGATCCTGCTGACGACGAAGAAGGACGGCCGCCCGCAGTCGTCGCCGAACACGTGCGGCGTCGATACCGAGGGCCGGATCGTCATCGCCAGCTACCCGGAGCGGGCGAAGGTGGCGAACATCCGCCGTGACCCGCGGGTCACCCTGACCGTCCTGTCGGACGAGTGGAACGGCCCGTGGGTGCAGGTCGACGGCGTCGCCGAGGTGATCGACCTGCCGGACGCGGTGGAGCCGCTGGTGGAGTACTTCCGGGTCATCTCCGGCGAGCACTCGAACTGGGACGAGTACCGCCAGGCCATGACCGACCAGGGCAAGTGCCTGATCCGGGTGACGATCGAGTCCTGGGGCCCGATCGCCACCGGCGGTTTCCCGGCCCGCCTGGCCTGAGCACGACGAAAGAGGCCGCAAGACCGGCACCCGGGAGGACTTCGGGTGATGCCGGCCTTGCGGCCTCTGGAGTACCCCGCACCGTTCCGGCGGGCCGTCCGCACCCGCGTGCGCGAACCGGCCCTCGGCGAGGGGTAGCCGAATTCAGGCCGCCAGGGGGGTGCGGTCCTGCTCGGCGTCCAGGAGGTAGAGCAGCTGGTCACGGTGCATGCCGGCGATCGGGTCCAGCAGGTCGGGGTGGCGCAGCAAGGCGGCGGCGTCCCGGTCGCGGGCGTCCGGCTGCAGCAGGCGGCGGAACTCGTTGGGCAGGCCACCGCGGCGACCGTGCGGGCGGGGCCGCTGGTCCGGCACCGGCATCGCGGCGATGACCGCGTCGACGCCGCGGCGGGCCAGGAGCGGGTCGGCGAGCAGGCACGCGGCCCAGGAGACGACGACCTCGTCGACCCAGGTACGCCAGCCCTCACCGTCGGCGAACTCGTCCTCGGGCTCACTGCCGGCCCGCCAGTCGAGGATCGCGGAACCGCCGGGGCCGGCGATCGCGACGAGCGCCGCGTCGATCTCGGTGGGGTAGCGCAGCCAGGCGGCGACCGTGATCGCCTGCCGGGCCTGGAGCTCGGCGAGCGTGTGGGAGACCGTGTTGGCCTCACCGCCGGGGTAGGCCCGCGCCAGCCAGTGGGTGCTGGCGGCGATCACCGGGGACAGGGCGGTGGACAGTCCGGCCACGTTGATCTCCTCCTTCGTGCGCTCACCGGTGTCGGTAAGCGTCGAGGGATGTTTCGGTGCCGTGGGACCGGTCTTGAGCGGGGTTCCCCGATGGCAACCGAGGGCAACCGACGCACTCCCGTCCCGGCGGTCCGGATGGAGCATCCCGGCGGCGAAAGATGAACGCCTGTTGCGATCAGGTGAAATCATCGTGTTCTCCGGCCGCGCGCGGCCGCGTCTGGATGCGTGGTGCGGGTCCCCCTCCGGTAGGTTGGGACGCATCGGCGATCGGCCGTTTCAAAAACTCCGCTGCGGAGAAGTCATAGGGACACCGCGCGCGCTGGTTTTCCCGGTCGCCGAGTCCTCCCGCACCCCTCTGACTACGGTGGAGATCATGACCGGTCGCTTCCCCATCGAAGACGTGACACCAGCCGTTTCCGGTGGCCGCTACCCCGCGAAAGCGGTGGTCGGTGAACTGGTTCCCGTCTCGGCGGTGTCCTATCGCGAAGGTCACCACGCGCTCGGCGTGAACGTGGTATGGCGCGGCCCCGACGGCGCGATTCAGGCTTTCACCCGGATGACCCCCGGCGAGCCGGGCCTCGACAAGTGGCACGGCGCGATCCGGCCCGACGAGGTCGGCCGGTGGACGTTCACCGTGGAGGCGTTCGACGATCCGTATCGGACGTGGCGCGACGCGGTGGTGAAGAAGATCGGCGCCGGGCAGAGCGCCGAGGAACTGGCGAACGACCTGGCCGAGGGCGCCGACGTGCTCGACCTGGCCACCAAGATCGTCCCGGCGGAGGACGAGGACCGGGTCCGCGACGCCGCCGCCGCGCTGCGTGACACCGAGAAGTCGCTGTTCTCCCGGGTCACTCCGGCGCTGGACCTGGAAGAGCTGCTCTGGCACAACCCGGTGCGGCAACTGGTCACCACGACCCGGTCGTTCGCGATCTGGGTGGACCGGCAGCGCGCGCTCTACTCGTCGTGGTACGAGTTCTTCCCCCGTTCCGAGGGTGCCGAGATCGGCCCGGACGCCACGCCGATCAAGCACGGTAACTTCCGGACCGCCATCGACCGGCTGCCCGCGGTGGCGGCGATGGGCTTCAACGTCGTCTACCTGCCGCCGATCCACCCGATCGGCCGGATCAACCGCAAGGGCCGTAACAACACCCTGATCGCGCGGCCGGAGGACGTCGGCTCGCCGTGGGCGATCGGCTCCGACGAGGGCGGTCACGACGCGATCCACCCGGAGCTGGGCACTCTCGAGGACTTCATCGCGTTCCGCGAGAGGGCCGAAGAGCTGGGCATGGAGATCGCGCTCGACCTGGCGCTGCAGGTCGCGCCGGATCACCCGTGGGTCAAGCAGTTCCCGAAGTTCTTCACCACGAAGGCCGACGGCACCATCGCGTACGCCGAGAACCCGCCCAAGAAGTACCAGGACATCTACCCGATCAACTGGGACAACGACTACCGCACCCTGCGTGACGAGGTCCACCGGGTGGTCATGCACTGGGTGGACAACGGGGTCAAGATCTTCCGGGTGGACAACCCGCACACCAAGGCCGTCAACTTCTGGCAGTGGCTGATCCCGAAGGTCAAGGAGACCAACCCGGACGTGCTGTTCCTGGCCGAGGCGTTCACCCGCCCGGCGATGATGAACGGCCTCGGCAAGATCGGGTTCACGCAGTCGTACACCTACTTCACCTGGCGCACCACCGCCGCCGAGATGAAGGAGTACATGCAACAGCTCCTCACCTCGATCGACTGGATGCGGCCGAACTTCTGGCCGAACACACCGGACATCCTGCACGAGTCGCTGCAGAACGGCGGCCCGCCGATGTTCAAGATCCGGGCGGTGCTGGCCTCGATGCTGACTCCGTCCTGGGGTCTCTACTCCGGTTACGAGCTGTTCGAGCACGTGCCCAGGCCGGGCGCGGAAGAGTACATCGACAACGAGAAATTCGAGCTGAAGCCGCGGGACTGGGCGGCGGCGGAGCGGGCCGGCCGATCCCTGGCGCCCTATCTGACGAAGCTCAACCGGGTCCGTAACGACAACCCGGCCCTGCACTGGCTGCGCAACCTGCGATTCCACGAGATCGACAACGGCGCGCTGCTCTGTTTCTCCAAACGGGATCCGGAGACCGGAAACACGGTTCTGGTCATCTGCTCGTTCGACTCGAGCAACGTGCAGTGGGGTAACACCACTCTGGACATGCCGGCTCTGGGCCTGGAATGGCACGACCGGTTCACCGTCGTCGACCAGATCACCGGGGCGTCGTACGAGTGGGGGCAGTACAACGCGGTCCGGATCGATCCATTCGTGGAGCCGGCACACGTGTTCGTCGTACAGGCACGGTAGTAACAAGGGGAGAAACACGATGGAGCTGTCGACGTCAGAACACGATCCGGCTGAGGGAAGCCACACCGAGGACGGGGTGGTCGAACATCCGACCTCCGACGAGTTCGGGCACGCCCGGACTCTGCCCGCCGACCGGACCTGGTTTCAGCGGGCCGTCTTCTACGAGGTGCTGGTCCGGGCCTTCTACGACTCGGGTTCCGACGGCGGCGGCGACCTTCGTGGCCTGATCGAACGGCTCGACTATCTGCAGTGGCTCGGTGTCGACTGCCTGTGGCTGCCGCCGTTCTACGACTCGCCGCTGCGCGACGGCGGTTACGACATCCGCGACTTCTACAAGGTGCTGCCCGAGTTCGGCACGGTCGAGGACTTCGTGGCCCTGCTGGACGCAGCGCACAAACGCGGCATCCGGGTGATCACCGACCTGGTGATGAACCACACCTCGGACTCGCACCCGTGGTTCCAGGCGTCCCGCACCGACCCCGAGGGTCCGTACGGCGACTTCTACGTCTGGAGCGACACCAGCGAGAAGTACCAGGACGCGCGGATCATCTTCGTCGACACCGAGGAGTCGAACTGGACGTTCGACCCGGTGCGGCGGCAGTTCTACTGGCACCGGTTCTTCTCGCACCAGCCGGATCTCAACTACGAGAACCCGAAGGTGCAGGAGGCGATGCTGGACGTCCTGCGGTTCTGGCTGGACCTGGGTATCGACGGGTTCCGGCTGGACGCGGTGCCGTACCTCTTCGAGGAGGAGGGCACCAACTGCGAGAACCTGCCGCAGACGCACGCGTTCCTCAAGCACTGCCGCAAGGTGATCGACGACGAGTTCCCCGGCCGGGTGCTGCTGGCCGAGGCGAACCAGTGGCCGGCCGACGTGGTGGAGTACTTCGGTGACGTCCGCTCCGGCGGCGACGAGTGCCACATGGCGTTCCACTTCCCGCTGATGCCACGGATCTTCATGGCCGTACGACGGGAGTCGCGTTTCCCGATCTCGGAGATCCTGGCCCAGACACCACCGATCCCGGAGAACACCCAGTGGGGCATCTTCCTGCGTAACCACGACGAGCTGACGCTCGAGATGGTGACCGACGAAGAGCGCGACTACATGTTCACCGAGTACGCCAAGGACCCGCGGATGAAGGCGAACGTCGGCATCCGCCGCCGGCTCGCCCCGCTGCTGGAGAACGACCGCAACCAGATCGAGCTGTTCACCGCACTGCTGCTGTCGCTGCCCGGTTCACCGGTGCTCTACTACGGCGACGAGATCGGGATGGGCGACAACATCTGGCTCGGTGACCGCGACGGCGTGCGCACCCCGATGCAGTGGACCCCGGACCGCAACGCCGGGTTCTCCACGGCCACCCCGGGGCGGCTCTACCTGCCGGTCAACCAGGACCCGGTGTACGGCTACCAGGCAGTGAACGTGGAGGCCCAGCGGGACAGCGCCACCTCGCTGCTGAACTGGACCCGGACCATGCTCGCGGTCCGGCGCCGGCACGAGGCGTTCGCCACCGGCACGTTCCGGGAACTGGGCGGCTCCAACCCGTCGGTGCTCGCCTACCTGCGGGAGATCGGCGACGACGTGGTGCTCTGCGTGAACAACCTGTCGCGCTTCCCACAGCCGATCGAGTTGAATCTCCAGCACTGGAACGGGTACACCCCGGTGGAACTGACCGGTCATGTCAACTTCCCCCGGATCGGCCAGCTGCCGTACCTTCTGACCCTTCCGGGGCACGGGTTCTACTGGTTCCAACTGTGCGGGTCCGAGGAGAAGCAATGACGCTGCCTTTCGCCGAGTGGTTACCGAAACAGCGCTGGTACGCCGGGCGCAGCCGGGTCCTGTCCTCGGCCAAACAGGCGTCCGCGACCCCGCTGGGCGAGGACCTGGAGCTGGTCCTCGTCGACGTGGAGTACACCGACGGCAGTTCCGAGCGCTACCAGATCGTGGTGGGCTGGGGTGCCGGGCCGATGGCCGAGTACAGCGCGGTGGCCACCATCGGCACCGACGACGACGGCCGGACCGGTTACGACGCCCTCTACGACCCGGCGGCGGCGCGTTACCTGCTCGGGCTCTTCGACCGGTCGGTGCTGGCCGGTGACGTCAGCTTCGACAAGGAGCCGGGTGTCACGCTACCGCTGGAGGCCTGGCCGCGGGTGTTCGACGCGGAGCAGAGCAACACCAGCGTGATCTTCGACCAGGACGCGATCCTGAAGCTGTTCCGGCGGGTCACCTCCGGTGTCAACCCGGACATCGAGCTGAACCGGGTCCTCGGCCGGGCCGGGAATCCGCACGTGGCCCGGCTCTTCGGGTCGTTCCAGGCGTCCGGTGACCACGCTCTCGGCATGGTCACCGAATACGCGGTGAACTCCGCCGAGGGCTGGGCGATGGCCACCGCCTCGGCCCGGGACCTGTTCGCCGACGCCGCCTTCGGCGCGGACGAGGTCGGCGGTGACTTCCAGGGCGAGTCGTACCGGCTCGGCGAGGCGGTCGCCTCGGTCCACCTGACCCTGGCCGAACAGCTCGGCAGCGGCCCGGCGCCGTTCCCGCTGGACGCGGTCCTGGCCCGGCTGCGCACCGCCGCCGGCGCGGTGCCCGAACTGCAGCAGTACGTCCCGGCGATCACCGATCGGTTCACCGCCCTCACCGGCGAGCAGGTCGAGGTCCAGCGGATCCACGGCGACCTGCACCTGGGTCAGGTGCTGCGCACTCCGGAGAGCTGGCTGCTGATCGACTTCGAGGGCGAGCCCGGCCAGCCGCTGGACGAACGCCGGTTGCCCGACTCGCCGCTGCGCGACGTCGCCGGGGTGCTGCGGTCCTACGAGTACGCGGCCTACCAGCTGCTGGTCGACCAGGACGACGAGGAGCATCTGGCGGCCCGGGCCCGGGAGTGGGTGGACCGCAACCAGTCGGCGTTCTGCGACGGATACACCAGCGCGGCCGGCACCGACCCGCGTGAGCACGGTGCGCTGCTGGCGGCGTACGAGCTGGACAAGGCGGTCTACGAGGCCGCGTACGAAGCCCGACATCGGCCCGGCTGGCTGCGGATCCCCCTGCGGTCTATCGCCAGGCTCGTCGGATGAACCCCGGAGGGCATCCCAAAATCATGATCGGTCAGACCACCTCCCGGCTAGCCGCCGACAAACGCGCCATGGACGCGGTGATCGCCGGGGAGACCCACGATCCGCACGCCGTCCTCGGCGCCCACCCGCACGACGGGCGCACCGTCGTGCGGACCCTGCGTAAAGGCGCCTCCGAGGTGACCGTCCTGCACGACGGGGAGCGTTACGAGACCACCAAGGTGCACGACGTCGGCATCTTCGCCGCCGAACTGCCCGGCACCGTGCTCGACTACCGGCTCGACGTCGACGGGACCGAACACGACGACCCGTACCGGCATCCGCCCACCCTCGGCGAACTCGACCTGCACCTGATCGGTGAGGGCCGGCACGAGAAACTGTGGAAGGTGCTCGGCGCCCAGCCGTACGGCACCGGTGTCGCGTTCGCGGTGTGGGCGCCCGGCGCCCGTGGCGTGCAGGTGGTCGGCGATTTCACCGGCTGGGGCCCGCACGACGGGTGGCCGATGCGGTCGCTGGGTTCCAGCGGGGTCTGGGAGCTGCACATCCCGGCCGCGCACGTCGGCACCCGCTACAAGTACAAGATCCTCGGGCGCGACGGGGTGTGGCGCGAGCACGCCGACCCCCTGGCTCAGCACACCGAGGTCCCGCCGGCCACCGCGTCGGTGGTGTTCCAGTCGGACTACCGGTGGGACGACGAGCAGTGGATGCGCGAGCGCGCCGGCAAGTCGTGGCATCAGGAGCCGATCAGCGCGTACGAGGTGCATCTCGGCTCGTGGCGGCCCGGCCTCACCTATGTCGAACTGGCCGAGCAGCTGGTGCAGTACGTCGTCGAGACGGGCTTCACCCATGTCGAGCTGATGCCCGTGATGGAACACCCCTTCGGCGGTTCGTGGGGTTACCAGGTCACCGGTTACTACGCTCCCACGTCGCGCTTCGGGACACCTGACGAATTCCGCTTCCTGGTCGACAAGCTGCACCAGGCCGGGATCGGCGTGATCCTGGACTGGGTGCCCGCCCACTTCCCGAAGGACGAGTGGGGTCTGGCCCGGTTCGACGGCAGCCCGCTGTACGAGCACGGTGACTGGCGGCGCGGCGAGCAGCCCGACTGGGGCACCTACGTCTTCGACTTCGGCCGTAAGGAGGTGCGCAACTTCCTGGTCGCCAACGCTCTCTACTGGTGCGAGGAGTTCCACGCCGACGGCCTGCGCGTCGACGCCGTGGCCTCGATGCTGTACCTGGACTACTCGCGCAAGGAAGGCGAGTGGGTGCCGAACCAGTACGGCGGCCGGGAGAACCTGGAGGCGATCAGCTTCCTGCAGGAGATGAACGCGACCGTCTACAAGAATCATCCCGGCGTGATGACGATCGCCGAGGAGTCCACCGCGTGGCCCGGCGTCACCCGCCCCACCCACCTCGGCGGCCTCGGTTTCGGCTTCAAATGGAACATGGGCTGGATGAACGACACCCTCTCCTACATGGAGAAGGAGCCGATCCACCGGCAGTGGCACCACCACCAGATGACCTTCGCCACCGTCTACTCGTGGAGCGAGAACTACACCCTGCCGATCAGCCACGACGAGGTCGTGCACGGCAAGGGTTCGCTGACCGGCAAGATGCCCGGCGACCAGTGGCAGAGACTCGCCAACACCCGGGCGCTGCTCGGTTTCATGTGGGCGTTCACCGGCAAGCAGCTGCTGTTCATGGGCGCCGAGATGGGCGACCCGCGCGAATGGAGCGAGGAACGCGGGCTCGACTGGGGCCTGCTCCAGGACCCGCAGTTCGGCGGCATCAAGTTCCTGGTCAGCGACCTGAACCGGGTGTACCGGGAGACTCCCGCCCTGTGGACGCAGGACACCACCCCGGCCGGGTTCCGGTGGATCACCAGCGAGGACTCACAGCACAACACGTTCTCGTTCGCCCGTTTCGCCCCCAACGGCGACGCCCTGGCCTGCGTGGTCAACTTCGCCGCCGTCCCGCACGAGGGCTACCGCATCGGCCTGCCCCGTGCCGGCCGCTGGGACGAGGTGGTCAACACCGACAGCGAACTGTACGGCGGCTCCGGCGTCGGCAACCTGGGCCGGGTCGAGGCCGAACACATCGCCTGGCACGGCTTCGACGCCTCAGCCTCCCTACGGATCCCCCCGCTCGGCGCCGTCTGGCTCCGCTACACCGCCTGACGCTTCACCGGCCTGCTGGCCATTCCGTGGCCAGCAGGCCGTACAGCAGGTCGTCGGTCCACTCGCCCTTGATGAAGGTCTGCTGCCGCAGCAAGCCCTCCCGCTGGAACCCGAGCCGCTCCATCAGCCCCGCCGACCGCACGTTCCGGGCGTCGCACTCCCCGGTGACCTTGTGCACTCCCTGCACCCGGAAAAGCCGGTCCAGCACGGCGCTGACGGCTTCGAAGGCGAAACCCTTCTTCTGGTACGCCGTATCAAGGGTGAAGCCGATCTCGGCCTGTACGAGGTTCTCGTGCAGCCGCACCGCCACGTCCCCGATGAGCCGCCGTTCTTCAGCGAGTTCCACGGCGTACTGGAACCACCCGGCCGCCGTCGGCGAGCTGTCCGCGAAGTTCCGCACCGCGACCGCCGCCTTCTCGACCGGAAACGGCGCGTCCCACGACTGGTAGAGCGCGACGTCCGGATCCGACCGATAGGCAGCCAGCACCGGAGCGTCCGACGCCCGGAAACGCCGCAGGATCAGCCGCTCGGTAGCCATCAGCACGCGCTGAGGATAGGTGCTCACCCGTTCGGACGACGACAACTCCCCACCGCCTCGCCGGTACGATAGAAGTATGACCGTGAAGCTAAGCATCAGCGTTCCCGACGACATCGCCGCCTATCTGCAGAGCCGCGGCAACACTTCGGCCGCCGTGACCGACGCTGTCCGGCGGATCCTTCCCGAAGCCCGCCGTGAACGGCAGCGCGCGGCAGCCCAGGCCTACGGTGAATTCCTCCGCAACCGCTCGCCAGAGGAGATCGAGGCAGACCGTCAGTTCATCGAGAGCAACAACGACATCGCACTGCGCGGCACCGAATGGTGAAACGCGGTCAGATCTGGACCCTGTTGCGAGGAGGATCCCAGCATCGGGTCCTGGTCATCAGTAACGACGAGTTCAACATGGTGGAGGAGATGACGCCGTGGGCTCTGAGTGTCGTGCGGGAGTCGCCCCACCCCAACCATCTGGCGGTCCGGCTACGACAAGGCGATCCGCTGAGCGGCGCCTGGATCCGTATCCATGGAGTGGCGCAGATCGCCGACCGCACCGCACTTCGCGAACTTCACGGATTCGTGTCGCATTCGACGATGGGCGCGGTCGAGGAGCAGATCCGTGAATTCCTTGAGTTGCCATGACATCCGGTGAAGCGAGACCCGGAGGCTCGCTCCACCGATGGTGGGGTCAGGAGTCGACGACGTCGGAGACGATGACGGTGACGTTGTCGGGGGCTCCGTTGGCGAGGGTCCGGTTCACCAGGGCGGCGGCGCACTCCTTGCGGTCGGCGATGTCGCGCAGGGTCTGGGCGATCACCGTGTCCTCGACGTAGTCGGAGAGGCCGTCGCTGCACTGCAGGTAGCGGTCGCCGACGCGGGCCGGGATGGTCCGGCCGGCCGGCCGGTACGCGCCCCCCTGCACGGCCTGGGTGACCAGGGCGCGCTGCGGGTGGCGGCGGGCGTCGTCGCGGGTGAGGACGCCCTGGTCGACGAGTGCCTGGACGTAGGTGTCGTCCCGGGTGAGCTGCTGGAACTCGCCGTCGCGCAGCAGGTAGCAGCGGGAGTCGCCGACGTTGAGCACCGCCAGGCGGTCGCCGGAGAGAAGCAGCGCGGTGACCGTGGTGCCCATGCCGTCGCGGGCGTCGTCCTCGGCGACGGACGCCTCGATCCGCTGGTTGGCGGTCTCCAGGGCGGAGATCAGGTCCTGCAGGGGTTCGCCGTTGTCGGGCGCGGTGTCGACGGAGCTGAGCGTCTGCACGAGTATGTCGCTCGCCAGCTCCCCGGCGGGGAGCCCGCCCATGCCGTCCGCCACCACGAAGAGTCGATTACCGACGAAGACGGCGTCCTCGTTGTTGGACCGGACCAGGCCCTGATCAGTGGCGGCGACCGCCCGGACAGCAAGCGTCATGCTGCAAGAGTGCCAAAGGCCAATTCCGTTGTCTCTAGTACCTCCTACCAAGTGTCGCGGCTTCCGGCTGGTACCACGGTAGGCGGCGCACCCCGGTTAGCACGATGATCGCGCAGGTCACAGCCCGGCGGGACGCTCTGGAGGGTCGATCACCGGGCTTCGCCCGGCCGTACGGCGCCGGAAAAGGTCTTTCCCCCGGCCGCAAAGACGGAAGTGACATTCGCGACATCGGGGTACGGATGAGCCTTCGCGACGGTTCAGGGGCGACTCGGGCATCCCCCGGAAGAGGGACGGCCGGACCGGTCCCGAACGGGCTTTTCATGATCGCGGGCGGGTGACAGTCCGGGGCGGCGCGACAAGCCACCACCGCGTCGGTGACAATCGTCGACGTGACGACAGCTATCCATCAGCGCATCGCTTCGGAGCTCGGGGTACGGGAAGAGCAGGTCACCGCCACGGTCGAGCTGCTCGACGGCGGGGCGACGGTGCCCTTCATCGCCCGATACCGCAAGGAGGTGACCGGCACACTCGACGACGCCCAGCTGCGCACGCTCGAGGAACGCCTCGGTTATCTGCGGGAGCTGGAGGACCGGCGGGCCGCGGTGCTGGAGTCGATCCGCTCCCAGGGCAAGCTCGACGACGCTCTGGAGCAGCAGATCCTTCAGGCCGACACGAAGGCCCGCCTGGAGGACATCTACCTGCCGTTCAAGCCGAAGCGCCGGACCAAGGCGATGATCGCCCGCGAGGCCGGTCTGGAGCCGCTCGCCGACGGTCTGCTGAACGACCCGACCGTGGACCCGAAGGCCGCCGCCGCCGCGTTCGTCGACGCGGACAAGGGGGTGGCCGATCCGCAGGCCGCCCTGGACGGGGCCCGGGCGATCCTGATCGAGCGGTTCGCCGAGGACGCCGACCTGATCGGTGAGCTGCGCGAGCAGATGTGGACGCGGGGCCGCCTGGTGGCGAAGGTCCGCGACGGCAAACAGACCGACGGCGCCAAGTTCTCCGACTACTTCGACTTCGCCGAGCCGTACGGCAAACTGCCCTCGCACCGCATCCTGGCGATGCTCCGCGGTGAGAAGGAGGACGTCCTCGACCTCACCATGGAACCGCACCCGGAACAGGACGAGGGCTACTTCGAGGGCCGGATCGCCGGGCGCAACCGGATCACCGACCTCGGCCGGGCCGGCGACAAGTGGCTGGTGGACACGGTCCGCTGGGCCTGGCGCACCCGGATCCTCATCCACCTCGGCGCCGACCTGCGGGTGCGGCTGCGGGAGGCGGCCGAGGACGAGGCGGTGCGGGTGTTCGCCGCGAACCTGCGCGACCTGCTGCTGGCCGCGCCGGCCGGGACCCGCGCCACGATGGGCCTGGACCCGGGTTTCCGCACCGGGGTGAAGGTGGCCGTGGTCGACGCGACCGGCAAGTGTGTCGCCACCGACGTGATCTACCCGCACGTGCCGCAGAACAAGTGGGACGAGTCGATCCACCGGCTGGCCGCGCTCGCCTCGAAGCACCACGTCGACCTGATCGCGATCGGCAACGGCACCGCGTCCCGGGAGACCGACAAGCTGGCCGCCGAGCTGATCAAGCGGCACCCGGAGGCGAAGCTGACCAAGGCGGTGGTGTCCGAGGCCGGCGCGTCGGTCTACTCGGCTTCCGCGTACGCCTCGCAGGAACTGCCCGGCATGGACGTGTCGCTGCGCGGCGCGGTCTCCATCGCCCGCCGCCTGCAGGACCCGCTCGCCGAGCTGGTGAAGATCGACCCGAAGTCGATCGGGGTCGGCCAGTACCAGCACGACCTGTCCGAGGTGAAGCTGGCCCGTTCGCTGGACGCCGTGGTCGAGGACTGTGTGAACGGCGTCGGTGTGGACGTGAACACCGCGTCCGCGCCCCTGCTGACCCGGGTCTCCGGGATCACCGCCGGGCTGGCCGAGAACATCGTGCTGCACCGCGACGAGAACGGCCCGTTCAAGAACCGCCACGAGATCAAGAAGGTGGCCCGGCTGGGGCCGAAGGCGTTCGAGCAGTGCGCGGGCTTCCTGCGGATCCGCGACGGCGAGGATCCGCTCGACTTCTCCAGCGTGCACCCGGAGTCGTACCCGCTGGTCCGCACGATCGCGGCGGACGCCGGCTCGGACGTCAAGACGCTGATCGGCAACAGCCCGCTGCTCAAGGGCATCCGGCCGGACAAGTTCGTCTCCGACGCGGTCGGCCTGCCGACCATCACCGACATCCTGAAGGAGCTGGAGAAGCCGGGCCGGGACCCGCGGCCGGCGTTCACCACGGCCACCTTCGCCGAAGGTGTGGAGAAGCTCGCCCACCTGAAGCCGGGCATGATCCTGGAGGGTCAGGTGACGAACGTGGCCGCGTTCGGCGCGTTCGTCGACATCGGCGTGCACCAGGACGGTCTGGTGCACGTGTCGGCGCTCTCCGACAAGTTCGTGCAGGACCCGCGCGAGGTGGTCAAGTCCGGTGACGTGGTGAAGGTCCGCGTCCTGGAGGTCGACGAGCAGCGCAAGCGGATCTCGCTGACGATGCGCCTGAACGACGAGCCCGCCAAGGCCCGGCAGCCGCGCGAGGACCGCGGTCAGGGCGGTGGCGGCGGCGCTCAGCGGGGCCAGGGCGGCGGCGGACAGCCGCGGGGTGGCCAGGGTGGCCAGCGCGGCGGTCAGGGCGGTCAGCGTGGCGGTCAGCCCCGGCAGGGCGGTGGTCAGCGCGGTGGCGGCGGTGCCGGCAGCATCGGCAACGACGCGATGGCCGACGCGCTGCGCCGGGCCGGGCTCGCGAAGGACTGACGTGGGCCGAAGCCGGGGCCGCGTGCCCCGGCTTCAGAGCTTCCAGACCCGCAGGTCGCTGAAGGTCACCTCGTACGGGCCGGGTGCGGGATCGCGCTCGTTGTAGATGCCGAGCACCACCCGGCCCACCGTGATGTCGGCCTCCTCCAGCGGCGCCACCCCGATCTGGGTGCCGTCGCGCAGGATGCGCACCTCATCGCCCTGGATCACCAGCCCGATCCGGGTGTCCACGTCCCGCGCGATCGGTGCCTGCGTCAGCGGGAAGGTCCGCTTGATCGTGACGTCCCGCGACCGGTGCACGCCGAAGTACAGGTTCTGCTCGCAGACCCGCAGCTGGTAGCCGATGCTGCCCTCGTTACGGAACCAGACGGTCGCGCAGCTGTCCGGCGTGTTCAACCGGACCGTCACGTCGATGCGCAGGTCGGCGGGGAGCTGGTCGGACGGGCCCTTGCACTTGAAGGTGCCCTCGGTCTCCCGGCGCGCGACCAGGCCGCGTGCCGGGTCCAGGTGGCACTCGCCCTCGCCGGACTGTTCGCTCGGCTTCCAGTACGCCTGCTGCCGCAGCGAATCGTTGATCCAGGGTGCGGCGGCGGGCAGTGACGGGGCGGCGATCACGGTGGGGGCCGCGTCCACCTCACCCTGGCCACCGCGGTCGCGCACCGACAGGGCCAGCATGACCGCGCCCGCGGTGATCGCCAGGATCAGGAAGCCGACGGCGGCGGGCAGCGCCCAGCGCCGGGCCGGTTCCGGCAGCGGCGGGCCGGGCAGGGTCCGGCCGGGTGGCGCCGAGATCGGCACCGTGATGATCGAGTTCTCGTCGTAGCCGATCAGGCCGGGCGGGATGTGCAGGGCCGGCACCAGGGTGGGCGCCGGGGTGACCCCGGTGACCGCCTGCGCCTCGACCGCGGCCGCCCGCAGGTCGGGCTGGTCGGCGAAGGCGGCGGCGGTCGCGGACGGCCGCCCGGACCCGGAGATCAGGAGATCGAGCAGTTCCCGGGAGCTGGGCCGGTTCTCCGGGTCCTTCTCCAGGGCGTGCCCGACCAGGTCGCGCAGCGGGCCGCTGAGCCCGTCCAGGCGGGGCGGCTGGGTGAGGATGCGGGCCGCCATGGCCGGCGGCGAGTCGGCGTGGAACGGGGTCTGGCCAGTGCCCGCGTACGCCACCACGGTGCCCCAGGCGAACACGTCCGCCGCCGGGGTGATCGGGGTCTCGTCCTCGGAGCCGAAGCGTTCGGGAGCCATGTACGCCACCGTGCCGACCATCTGGTCGGTGCGGGTGTTGGCGCTGGTCGCCTCCATCGCCCGGGCGATCCCGAAATCGATCACCTTGGGGCTGCCCGGCGCGAGCAGCACGTTGCGCGGTTTGAGGTCGCGGTGGATCACCCCGGCGCCGTGGATCGCGGTCAGCGCGGTGGCCACCCCGATCGCCACGCCGTGCAGGTTGGCGCTGGTCAGCGGGCCGCGCTGCTCGACCACCTCGGCCAGGGTGGGACCGTCCACATACTCCACGACGAGGTAGGGCTGCTCGTGGTCGGGATCGGCGTCGAGCACCTCGGCGGTGCAGAACGGCGGCACCTGCCGGGCCCGGTTCACCTCGCTGCGGAAACGCCGGCGGAACTCGTCGTCGTGCGCCAGATCGGCGCGCACCACTTTCAGAGCGACGAGCACCCCGCCCGCGGTACGGGCCAGGTAGACCGTGCCCATCCCGCCCTCGCCCAGGCGCCCGACCAGCTCATAGTCACCGAGGGCACGTGGATCACGCGGGCGCAGCGGTTGAGTCCGCTCACCCGGCAGTGCGCCGTCCGCCATTCCCGTCCCCCCGAAGCGTGCCGCTCGCACTGTATAGGGCCGCGTCGCTACCCGGGTAGGCGGTCTCATGGGGATCCCCGAGTCGAGGATCGGGGGGAGACCCGATGCGCAAGTCCACGGACGGGGGACACCATGGAGTCATCAGTTCACACCGAGTGAAGGCAGGGATCCTCAAGATGAACGCCGTGCACGACTCTCTCGCTCGCCAGGGCCTGATCCGTCCCCTGCAGGGCCGGATGATCGCCGGCGTCTGCGCTGGCCTCGGCCGCCGGTTCGGCCTCGACCCGTGGATCGCACGACTGCTGTTCGTGCTGATCCTCTTCCTGATCCCGGGCAGCCAGTTCCTGGTCTATCCGATCCTCTGGTTCCTGATGCCCAACGAGAAGACCGCTTTCTGACCCGGCGGAACCCGGGACGTTCCGGCCGCGTCCAACCGGCCATGAAGCTTCCCGTCACGGCGGCCATCGTCACGGTGGCCGCCGTTCTGCTGTCCGCCTGCACCTCGGAGAAGGCCACGGTGGCCCCGCCGGTGGCCGCCGTGCCGTCCTCGGCGCCGTCCTTCGCCGGCCCACTGATCGGTGCCCGGTTCTTCGAGCCGATCCGGCCCGGCCCGGCGATGGATCTCAAACGGCAGCCCGCCACGCTGAAAGAGGCGTACGCCGAGGCCACCGCCGTGATCGAGGCCGACGTGACCGGGGTCCGGGTGGGCCGGACGATCGGCGACATGAGCACCGTGATCGTCACGCTGCGACCGGCCCGGGTGCTCCGCGGTGCGCTACGGCCGCAGATTCCGGCCGAGGTCGAGTTCGGACCGCTCTTCGACCCGAAGGACGTCGCCCGGGTCGCCGACCTGATGGATTCGTTCCCGCCCGCACGCGGGGTCTGGCTGCTGCGATGGCAGGGCCAGGGGCAGCGGAGACCGGCAGACCCGAAGCTCTACCACGTCGTCCACCCCAACTGCGGGATCTTCGTCCAGGACGCCGGCCACGTGCGGGCGCCGGCCGCGCAGGACGACACCTCGGGTTACGGGGCGCAGGCCGAGGCCGAACGCTTCGCCACCCTGGCCGAACTGGCCGATCACGCCGTCATGGCTTGAACCCGCTGGGTCAGCTGGAGGTCGTCCAGGTAACCCTTGTAGGTCTCCTTACCGTTCGCGTCGAGGAAGACGTACCAGCTCTGCTGCACGATCCCGAACCGTTTCCACAGCTTGCCGGGCGCGTCGTTCAGGTGCGGCACACCCTGCAGTTCGAAGTCGGCGACGAACCGCTTCATCTCGGTGTTCTTGCCCATCCCGGCGATTCCGAGGATCTGCAGCCGGTCCCCGTACTCGGTCTTGAGGTCGCCGATCGACTGTGCCTCGCTGGCGCAGGTGGCGCACCAGGGCGCCCAGAACCAGAGGATGGCGGGTTTGCCGGCCAGGCTCGCGGCGTCGAACTTCGCCCCCTCCAGGGTGGTCCCGGAGAAGGTGAGGTTCTTCGGCACCACCACAGTGGTGGGGGTGGCCGAGGGCACGGCGGCCGGGGACGGGCCGGCCGCCGGCGCCTGGGCCGACGAGAGGGACACGGGAGACGCGACGGGTGCGGTGCCACAGGCGGCAGCCGCGATCGCGGTGGTCAGAGCGATCAAGACCAGCTTGGGTACGCGTACCAGCTCGCGTTTCCTCATGTCACCTTCGTCATCTCGTCGGGGTCGGCTCGGTCAGGCGCAGGGCCAGAGCCGGGCAGACGTTCACCGCCTTGCGCGCGCCGTCTTCGAGCCACGGCGGCAGGGGCGTCTGGGGGAACGCGGGGAACCCGTTGTGGTCCAGCCGGATGATCTCCGGGGCCACCGCCGAGCACAGCCCGTGACCGTCGCAGCGGGACCAGTCCAGGGCGAGCTTGCGCGCGCCCTTCTCGGCCGTGTACGGCAGCGGCAGGATGCCCTTGACGGACTTGCCACAGCCCTCGCCGTTGGCGTGCGCCTCGACGTCGGCCTTGAACACCTCCAGGGCGGAGAGTGCGAACCGGCCGGTGCCGTCCGGGTGGCTGCACGCGCCGCGGCCCTTGACCAGACCGGCCGCCTGCCGCACCTCCTTGACCGCGTTGCCGCCGAGCGCCACCAGGGTCACCGCGCGGGCCAGGTCGGGCAGGCCGATGCGGCACGGGCCGCACTGACCGGCCGACTCGCCGGCGAGGTACTGCACGACCTGGGCGACCTCGCCGATCGGGCACGTCTTCGAGCCGATCGGGATCAGCATCCCGGCGCCCAGGGTTCCGCCGACCTTCGCGAACCCCTTGCGGGAGATCTTGATGGTCTTCGCCTGCTCGGCGGTGACCCACTTGCCGTGGTAGCCGCCGACCAGCAGTCCCGGGCCGATGTCGGCGCCGCACATCTCCAGCACCTCCATGAGCGGGGTGCCACTGGGCGCCTCGACCACGGCGGGGGCCGTCGCGGAGCCGCCGACGGTGAGCATCACCGTGCCGGGCTCCTCCGGCATGCCGACCGCGTTGTACTCCCACGGCCCGAGCCGGGCCGCGATGGCCAGCTGTGAGTACGTCTCCGCGTTCGACAGCAGGGTGGGCAGGCCCATCACGCCGTTCTCGCTGGACCGGACCTTGCGGCCGGGCGGGATGTGCGCCTCGCCGTTGATGCCGCGGACCAGCGCGCCACCCTCACCGGAGATGAACCGGTGGGGCACCACGACGATCCGGGTCGGGCAGGGCATCTTCCGTTCGGCCAGCGCCGCCGCCAGGGATTCCTGACCGACACCGTCGTCGGCGACCCCGATGACGATCTCCTCGGCGTCCAGGGCGGCGGCGGCCAGGGCCGCGCCGTCCAGGATCAGGTGCGGGCCGCGGGTGAGGACCGCCTTGTCCTTCCACGAGGGCGGCTCGCCCTCGGTGGCGTTGACGACGATCACCGGCGGCAACTCCTGCCGGCGGCAGGAGTCGACCACCGCGCGCACCTTACGGGCGAACGGGAAGCCGGCGCCGCCACGACCACGCAGTTCGATGCGGTCGGCGAGACCGATCAGCTCCCCCGAGGAGAGTGCCGCGAACCCGCCGTGCACCTCCTGGTGGGCCAGCAGGTCGAGGCGGCCGTACTCGTCGAAACCAGCGGTGATGCGGGGTGTGCCGACCGCCGTGACCGGCGGAACCTGAGCCTCACTCACTTCGAGTCACCGCGCAGCTGCGAGAAATAGCCGTCGTCGCTGTCGTCCCGGCCGCGGCGGCCGTCGCGGCCACCACCGCCGTCCGGCTCAGCGCGGCGGGCGCGCCGTGAACCGGTGTCGACGAGTGTCGGGCTGTCGTCGACCGGAGCGTCGCCGAAGTCGACGAACTCGCTGCGGCTGGGCCGCCGGGGCGGCTCCTCGCGGCGGGGCGCCTCCTCGTAGCGGGCCGACCGGGCACCACGGGGTGCGGGGGTGTCGTCGTACCCGTCGTCGGCACGGCGGCGGCCACTAGGGCGCGCGTCGTACTCCGGTTCCGGGTCACGGCGACGTGACCGCGGGGCCGGTTCCTCGTCCTCGAAGCGGGGACGGACCCGGGATCCGGTGGACTCCATGTCGTCCTCGAAACGGGGACGCTGGCGGGCACCGGTGGACTCCATGTCGTCGTCGTAGCGCGGGCGGGCCCGGGATCCGGTGGTCTCCATGTCGTCCTCGTAACGGCGCATCCGCGTGCTGGTGGACTCCAGGTCGTCGCGGCGCATCCGGGTGCCGGTCGACTCGACCTCGTCCCGGCGGCGCGACCGCGGGGCCGGCTCGTCGTCCTCATAACGGCGGGCACGGGGGGCCGGTTCGTCGAAACGGTCCTGGGGGCGACCGCCACGGGACCGCGGGGCCGGTTCGTCGTCGTACCGGTACCGGTCGTCCTCGAGGTCCCGGCGCGACATCCGGGTCTGGGTGTCGTACCGCTCGTCGTCCTCGACGGCCCGGCGCGGCCGGGGTGCGGGTGCCTCCAGCTCCGGCTGGCGGGCGGCGCGGGGCGCCGGCACCTCCTCGACCGGCAGGGGCTCCGGAATCGGGGCGATCGGAGCAGCCGGGGGCGGCGGCGGAGCGTCCATGCTCCAGGACTGGGTGACCTGCCCGGCGGCGCCACCGGCCGGGGCCAGCAGGTCGACGGCGGGTTCGGCCCGGCGGGTGGCCTGCGGGCGACGGATCGGTGCCGTGGCGGTGGGGACCAGGGTGCCGGTCTCGTTCGACTTGACCGCGCCGACACCGGCCGGTGAGGCGAAGTCCTTACGGCGGTTGAGGCTGACCGAGAGCCGGACGGCCAGGCCGACCAGCACACCGAGCACACAGACGACGTAGCTGACGATGACCCAGGTGGCCGCGGGGCGGCCGGCGCCGAGACCGTGCAGCAGCGCGATCGGCCAGATCAGGTAGGAGATGGAGTGGATGCCACGCCACATCCAGGGCTTGCCGCGGCCGATGAACTTGGCGCGGGCGAGACCGGACCACATCACCAGCACCATCACCCATCCGGAGATGGTGCCCATGCCGACCCAGCCCTCACGCCCGTCCACCAGGAACGGGATGAAGATGTCGACGATACCGATCAGGCCCTCGGAGAACTTCGCCCAGACGTGCACGAAGAGGCCGCTGACCGCGATCACGCCAGTGGTGCGATGTGCGGACTGCAGCAGCACCCGCTGGCGGATGCTGAGGACCAGGCGGTCGGTGGCGACCAGTCCGATCATGATGGTGATGGACAGCGACACCAGGGCGATGACGCCCATGTAGTAGCTGAGGTAGATGAAAAGGATGTAGTACCCGACGCGACCCGGACCGGTCATCATCGCGACCGCCCAGACGGCGGCGACGATGCACACGATGAGCAGGGCCACCGCACCCTTCGGTACGGAACGCGCACCGGTGGATCCGACGTCGACCGCCACCCGGGTGGGGGCTGCCTTGTTGTTCTTCGAGCGGGCCATGGACTCCTCGTTTTCCTTGGTGCGGTCACGTCCCGTGGGCGGTGGGACGCCGGCGTCCGTGGGGAACGCCCCGCGCTCAAGCTCTGCGCTGAACCCGGTCCCGGCGGTGCTTTCCCCTGCATGCCGCGGACCGTGTCCTGCCCCGGATTACGTGCCGGGCCCGGGTTCGGATGAACACCGTCCGAATTTTTTGCGTAGTCGTCCGATTACTTTCCGCGCAGGCCTGCTGAGCTGGGCAGATGCGCAGAAGGTTGCCAGCTTAAGGAAAAAATAAGGATGACGCCAGAAGTGACCCGGGCCACCCTCTGAACCTTTCGCGCGTCCGGGGCGAACTAAGTAATGCAGGCGAATGTACTGAGCTGCCCTGGGAAGGGGGATCGTCATGCGACACCGGATCACCGCGCTCTCCGGCGCGGTAATCGCCGGCGCCGTACTGAGTGCGGTGCCGTACGCGGCACCGGCCTCGGCTGACGAGCGGGGTTTCAGCGTGCGAGTGAGCGCGCCCGGCGACTTCACGGTCGGCCGGGACGCGGAGACCCTGACCGCCGTGGTCACCTCGGAGAACCGGCGCTGCCGCAAGGTGCGCTTCGTGTTGCTGATGCGCACCCGGATCGACGCGGGCCAGGCGCGGGTCACCCGGGTCGAGGAGGCCGGGCCGTTCGCGACCACCGACCGGACCGAGGGCACCACGAGCACGTTCGTGGACAACGAACTGGACCCGGGCGAATCCTGCCGGGGCCGCACGCTCACCGGCCGGTGGCAGGTCGCGTTCGACGGCCCGGACGGCGGTGACGTGCAGTTCGAGGTGCGCGCCTTCGACGAGCAGAACACCCTGTTGACCGCGGCCGGCGCGTCCGCCGAGGTCGAGGGCGGCCGGGAGGCCGAACCGGAACCGGAGCCGTCGGAGTCCGAGTCCGAGGAGGCCGCCGAACCCGAGGAGAGCGAGGAGGCCGCACCGATCGTGGAGGAGAGCGAGCCACCACTGGCTCCCAGCGACACCGACAACGCCGACGCGGCTCTGATCGCCAACGAGTCGGCTCTGCTCGGGCCGGGCCTGATCATCGGCGGGATCTGCGTGTTCCTCGGGGTGATGCTGCTGTTGCGGCTGCGGTCCCGGTCCCGGCAGACCCGGATCGCCGAACAGTCACCGCCGACCGGCTTCTACTCGGCGCCGGGGTCGTACCGGTAGGGTGATTTCCCATCACAACGGTCCTCCCCCGGGCCGGTGGCCGTTAGCGTGAGAACGCAGCGTCACCGTCCATAGGGGAGGACTCCGTGACACTTGTCCGGCGTAACGTCAAGGTAGCCGCCGTGGTCGGCGGTCTCGCGCTCGTGTCCATCGGTGTGCCGGCGGGCGTCTCGTTCGCCGGGACCGACCGGGTCCCGGTGGCCGCCCGGCCGCCCACCACCCAGGCCGACAACTTCGGCGTGGACCCGCGGGTGCCGCCCGAGCTGGCGCCGCCACCCGGGCACACGATCCACGCGGTCCTCAAAGCCAAGGGCGTTCAGGTGTACGAGTGCCGCACCGGCGCCTGGGCCCTGCTCGAACCGGCCGCCTCGCTCACCGGTGTCACCATGCACCCGGTGAAGAAGGTGACCGCCCTGCACGTGCGGGGGCCGAGCTGGCAGTCGGACCAGGACGGCTCACTGCTGGAGGGCGACGGGACCTCGGCGATCCGAGTGCCCTCCGAGCACCCGGACAGCATCCCGCAACTGCGGATCACCACGAGGCTCGCGCGCGGTGGCGGCCTGTTCGGCCGGGTCACCTACATCCAGCGGCTGGACACCGTCGGCGGGGTGGCGGCCGGGGCGTGCACCGGCACGTCGACGACTGCGGTGCCGTACCGGGCGGTCTACCGGTTCTTCACCGCCACGCCCTGAGCCCGCCAGCCCTGAGCCCGCCGCACACCGCGAACCGGCCGGCACCCGTGACGGGTACCGGCCGGCCGGTCGTACTGGTGGATCAGAGCGCCGGGTAGGCGTTCGCCATCAGCTGCGAGAACTGCGCCGCGAACCAGGCCCCGGAGATCGGAGCGCCGGCCAGCGCACCCGACATGCTGTTGCCGTTGCGGGCGTTACCGGTGTAGGTCGGGTCGCACATCCGGTCGAAGCCTTTGCCCTCGTCGTTCGGGATGAGGGTGCTGGAGCCGTCGGACTCGCCCGGCGGCTTCACCCAGACGTAGGCGTCGATCCCGGCGGCCGGAGCCGCGGTGGGACGCTCGCCCAGACCGGCACCGGACTGGTTGCACCAGTTGCCGGCGTGGATCCGGCGGTCGATGCGGGACTCGTTGACGAAGGTGTCGACGTTCGTGCTGGTGCTCGCCGCGGTGGGCCGGGCCGAACCGCCCCAGCCGTTGCGGGACGTGTCGATCAGCATGCCGATCCCGGCGTCGAAACCGATCGAGACCAGCTTGGTACGGAAGCCCTGGGCGAACGAGAGCTCGTCCACGTACTGGTTCCAGTCGACCCACTTGGACTGGCGTACCGAGGTGCCGTTGACGTTCGTACCGATGGTGAAGAAGGTCTCGCGAAGCGCCGAGTAGTTGGCCGTGTTCGTGATGAACCCGTGCACGTTCTTCACGTTGCCCGAGGCCTGGGCGGCCTGGAGCATGATGTCGGCGGTCGGGCCGAAGTTCGAGTCCCAGCCGATCCAGCCGTGGTGGGCGGCGTCGACGTAGTTGTAGGTGTTGGCGAGCGCGCCCAGCTTCTGCAGCGCGTAGCCGATGCCCTGGACGTAGCCGCCGTTCGCCTTCATCGTGTCGCAGGCCGCCGTGGCACCCGCTGCGCTGCCCACGTTGGTGACCAGGTTCGGCAGCGAGTCGATCTCGACGATGTTGATGATCCGCAGACTCGCGTACTTGGCGTCGGCCTGGATCGCGGCGATCGGGTCGACGTACTCGGTCTTGTACCTCGGCAGTTCGGCCGGGCCGAGTTCACCGTTGGAGGCGAGCGCCGCGCAGTCGCGTCCGGGCAGGTTGTAGATGACGAACTGGATGTAGCCGGCGCCCTGCGCCAGAGCCGCGTCCAGGTGGGCCCGGACACCCATCGAGCCGTTGGAGCTGCTGTCGCTGGTGCCCGCGATCGCGGCGATCCGGTCGATCCAGACCGCGGTCGGGTTGTTGGAGACCCGGCTGCCGCCGGTCACCGATTCGGCCTTGGCCTTCCACTCCGGGTTCACATAGCCCCGGGCCCCGGCGTACGGGTTGTCGACCTTGTTACCCGCGGGCGGGTTCGACGTCGACGGGGACGGGCTGGTCGACGGGGACGGGCTGGTCGACGGGGAGGTGCTGGTGGAGGGGGAGGTCGACGTCGACGGGGAACTCGACGGCGAACCGGTCGAACCGGTGCAGACCGTGCCGTTGAGGGAGAACGACGCGGGAGCGGTGTTGGTACCCGAGTAGTTGGCGTTGAAGCCGAAGGTGGCGGTGCCGTTGGTGGGCAGCGAGGCCGCCCAGGTCGGGTTGACCGCGGTGACGGCCGTCCCGCTCTGGGTGACCGTGGCGCTCCAGGCCTGGGTGATCGTCTGGCTGCCCGGCCAGGTCCAGGTCAGGCGCCAGCCGCCGGTGATCGCGTCGCCGAGGTTGGCGACGGTGACGTTGCCGGTGAATCCGTTGCTCCACTGGTTCACCGAGTAGTCGACGCGACAGCCGGCCGCGGCGCTGGCACTGGTAGCGACGGCGACGGCACCCGAAGCGGCGACGACTCCGACGGCGGCAGCGGCGGTGAACGCCCTGGCGCGAGTGGGGATGGGTCTCATCAGAAGGCTCCTCGAGACGGGGACGGCGTGGGAGCACGCCGGGGAACGGCCGGCCAACACATCGGTGGGGATCGCTGGCCGATGTGGACAGCTTTGCATGGGAGCGCTCCCAGCGCAATCACTCCGAAACAACGAGGCAACTGAGAGTTCATGCCCCCGCGACATGCGAGGCGGGTGTCCCGATGAACCGCACCCATATTGCGACCCTCAACTCGTGCCCGGTGACTCAACCCAGGCCCGGCGATGCCGACCCTAGTGCCATGAGCGTGGGCAGCGAGATGCAGACTGCCGGTCCCGAGGTGGAAGGGGCCGGCGGCCAGATCATGATGCCGGACCGGCACGGACTGTTGCTGGCCGAACTGGTGGCATTCATGACCAAGGACACCCCCTCGGTGCAGCACGTCCTCGACCTGACCGCCCCGCACCTGCGGGCGATCGCCGGGCTGACCGCCGCCACCGTGTTCGAGCTGGACTCGGAGACCGGCATGATGACGGTCAGCGCCCGGATCGGTGAACCCGGCCGGCGCGACCAACTAGTCGCCGGCAAGGTGTTCCGGGCCCCGGCCGGCGGCAAACCGGTGGTCAACGGCGAACAGATGTCGGTCCGGCTGCGCATCGGCGGGCAGACCGTCGGCGTACTGCTGCTCACCGGCCCGGCCCTGGACCAGCTACAGCTCGACACCGTCTCGACGATGGCCCTGCACTTCGCCACCACCCTGCAAGGGCTGGCGGCGGAGAAGCAGCGGCAGTTCGTCGCGCACAGCAGCGCCACCATCCGGGAGATGTTCGAACAGGGCATGAACGCCGACGACGTGGAATCGGCGGCGGAACTGCTGGCCCGCTCGTGTGCGACCGCGTTCCGCACCGAACACGCCGCACTGCACCTGATCGACGCCGAAGGCCGGATCCGGTACGTGCACGGGGTCGGATTCCCCGAGGAGACCCTGCGGTCGGTGACCGGGAACCTGCTGGGCCAGGCCGCCGCCGACTCCCCGGTGTGGCGCAACGCCGCCGAGAAGGGCGAGCCGATGCTGGTCGCAGACGCCGGCGCCACGAAGGTCCGGGCCGGTGGCCTGATCCAGTCGATCGGTTTCCAGTCGTTCATCGCGATGCCGCTGATGTCCGGGCAGGGCCCGGTCGGCATCGTGATGTGCGGCGACTCCAGCGGCACCCGGGACTGGACCGCCCAGGACCGGATCTTCGCGCAGCAACTCGCCTTCGAAGGCACCCTGATCATGGACAGTGCCCGGATGCGGGAAGCCGCCGCGGTACACATGAGCGAACTGACCCGGCAGGCGAACCACGACTCGCTGACCGGTCTGCCGAACCGCAAGATGCTGCTGGACCGGGCCGAGTCCGCGGTGGAGATCGCCTCCGGCACCGGCACCCGGGTGGCTCTGCTGCTGCTCGACCTGAACGGGTTCAAGCAGGTCAACGACACCATCGGCCACCACGCCGGTGACGTACTGCTGCAACTGGTCGCCAAACGCCTGCAGGGTGTGGTGCGGCGGCCCGACCTGGTGGCCCGGCTCGGCGGTGACGAGTTCGCGGTGCTGCTGACCGGCGACCCGGACCATGCGGCGGCGGCCTCGGTCGGCACCCGGATCTGCGAGCGGCTGCGGGAACCCTTCGACATCGAGGGCGAGCCGGTACGCATCGGCGCCAGCATCGGCGTCGCCCTGTTCCCGGAGCACGGCACCGAGGTGACCGAGCTGATCCGGGCCGCCGACACCTACATGTACCAGGCCAAGCGCGGTGGAGGCGGGGTGTGCCTGGCGGAGAGTCAACCGGTCATAAGCGATTGACCACGCATTCCACCCTGGTAGTTTTCGGTTTAAAGATCATGAAACTACCCCATGGGAGGACAAGGTGGGCAGTACTCGTTTGCTCATTGCCGGCGTCACTCTGGCCATGACATTGACCGGCGCCACCCCGGCCGCGGCGACCCCGATCGCGGCACCCGCGACCGGGATGGTGCCCGGCGTCGCGCCGGTTCCGGACCCCGAGATGGACTTCACGGTCACGCCGCGGGAGGCGACCCCCGGCACCACCGTGGTGCTCAGCGGCGTCGCCGGGATCCTCGACCGGAACAGCGGCAACGCCGGCCGGGTCGACTTCTACTTCCTCAAGGCGAAAAAGGGCACCCCGGTGCTGCTGGGGTCGACCACCGCGAGCAGTTCGGGCAAGTTCCGGTGGGTCACCAAGGCGACCGCCTCCGGTGACTACAGCGCCGAATACCGCCACCAGAAACAGGAGATCGTCGCCAGCGCCTCCGACTACCTGACGGTCTACACCCATCGCGTCCACGATCAGATGCTCTACTCGTGGACCGCGAGCAAACTGTCCTGCCTGCCGTCGTGCAAGACGGTCGGCCCGGAACAGTTCGTCGACCCGGCACCCGTGCACGTCGAACTGACCCGGGACTGCCTCCAGCCGAGATCCGGTGGCCGGATCGGGTTCGCCCGCGACGCCAAGAGCGCCTTCACACCGGGCGCCCCCGGCTGGCGGGACTTCCCGGAAGGCCGGGGCCCCGCCTCGTTCGACCTGAACCCGGGCCTCACCAAGGGCCGCTTCTACTTCGAGTGGACCAGCGCTCCCGCCCCGCAGGGCGAACTGACCTCGTGCAACCTGTCGTTCACCGCCTCCCAGAAGGTCCTCCGCAAGGAATACCTCTGACCGCTCCCGTGATCGCGGGCCGGCCGCACCGGCCCGCGACCGGCTCAGCCCACGACCGGCTCAGCCCACGACCGGCTCAGCCAGCGACCGGCTCAGCCAGCGACCGGCTCAGCCAGCGACCGGCTCAGACGAAGGCTCCGTGGCCGGTGATGGCCCGGCCCACGATCAGCGAGTTGATCTCACGGGTGCCCTCGTACGAGTACAGCGCCTCCGCATCGGCCACGAACCGCCCGATGTCGTATTCCAGCACGATGCCGTTACCGGCCAGCAACTCCCGGGCCCAGCCCACCACCTCGCGCATCCGGGTCGTGCAGTAGGCCTTCGCCAGCGCCGAATGCTCATCCTTGTAGACGCCCGCGTCCTGCAGCTGGGCGAGACGCACACACATACCCATCGACGCGGTCACGTTGCCGACCATCCGCACCAGCAGATCCTGCACCAGCTGGAACTTGGCGATCGGCCGGCCGAACTGCTTACGCTCCCCGGCATAGGCCAGAGCGATCTCGTACGCCGCGAGCATCACCCCGACCGACTGCCAGGCCACCCCCGCCCGGGTCTGCTGCAGCACCCGCGCGGTGTCCTTGAACGAACGGGCCCCCTGCAGCCGATCGGCCTCCGGAACCCGCACCCCGGCCAGCTCGATGTCGGCGTTCTGCACGATCCGCAACGCGATCTTGTTCTCGATCTTGGTGGCGGTGAACCCGGGCGTACCCTTGCCCACCACGAACCCCTTGACCTGATCGTCGGCCTCGTCCCGGGCCCACACCACGGTCAGGTCGGCGAAGGTGGCGTTACCGATCCAGCGCTTACGCCCGTTCAGCACCCACGTGTCACCCTCACGCCGGGACACCGTCCGCAGACCGGCCGCCACGTCGGAACCACCGGTCGGCTCGGTCAGCGCGAACGCCCCGACCTGCTCGAACGACGCCATTGACGGCAGCCAGCGCTCCTGCTGCTCCGGCGACCCGCACTCCTGGATGCTGCCCATCGCCAGCCCGGCGTGCACCCCGTAGAACGTGGCCATCGACGCGTCGGCGTGCCCCATCTCCAGAGCCAGCCAGCCGTCCAGCAAGGACGACCGTTTCACCCCGGCCAGACCCAGCCCGGCGAACTGCTTGATCAGGTGAAACGGGAACTCGGCCCGCGCCCAGTACTCGTTGGCGATCGGTGTCACCTCGGCGGAGAGGAACTCCCGCACCCGCATGACGGTGGCGGTCTCCTCATCCGTTAGGAGGTCCTGGAAGCTGTAAAGGTCTCCGGCGAGCATATTGCGTACCTACCCCCGTACGGGCACACCTAGACTTCGGTCCCATGCTCACCATGCAGGACGCACTGGCCCGGTTGACCACGTATTGGACAGATCAGGGCTGCCTGGTCGTCCAGCCGATGAACACCGAGGTCGGCGCCGGCACCCTCAACCCGGCGACCTTCCTGCGGGTACTCGGCCCGGAACCGTGGCACGTCGTCTACCCCGAACCCTCGGTACGCCCCGACGACTCCCGTTACGGCGAGAACCCGAACCGCCTCCAGACCCACACCCAGCTCCAGGTCATCCTCAAACCCGACCCCGGCAACTCGCAGGAGCTCTACCTCGGCAGCCTCGCCGCCATCGGCATCGACGTCGCCGCCCACGACGTGCGTTTCGTCGAGGACAACTGGGCCGCCCCCGCCGTCGGCGCTTGGGGACTGGGCTGGGAAGTCTGGCTGGACGGGCTGGAGATCACCCAGTTCACCTACTTCCAGCAGGTCGGCGGGCTCAACCTCGACCCGGTCAGCGTGGAGATCACCTACGGCATCGAGCGCATCATCATGGCGCTGCAGGAGAAGACCCACTTCAAGGAGATCGAGTACGCCCCCGGCGTCAGTTACGGCGAAGTCTTCGGCCAGTCCGAGTACGAGATGTCGCGCTACTACCTCGACGACGCCGACGTCGACACCAACCGGAAACTGCTGGAACTCTACGCCGGTGAAGCCCAGCGCATGATCGACGCGGGACTGCCGGTACCCGCCCACACCTACGTCCTCAAATGCTCGCAAGCCTTCAACGTGCTCGACTCCCGCGGCGCCGTCTCCACCTCCGACCGGGCCACCGAGTTCGCCCGGATGCGACGCCTCGCCGGCGAGGTCGCCCGGCTCTGGGTGGAACGCCGCACCGAACAGGGCCTGCCCCTCGGCACCGTCACCCCACGGGAACCGGCCCGGCCCGCCGCCACCGTCCAGACCAGTGACAGTGAACGCACCCTGGTCTTCGAGATCGGCACCGAAGAACTGCCGCCGGCCGAACTCCGCTCCGCCCGCGACCAGGTGAAACGACTCCTCGCCGACGGGCTCGCAGGCACCCGCCTCGGCCACGGCGACATCCGCGTCTTCGGCACCCCACGCCGGCTCATCGCCGTCGTCACCGCGGTCGCCGCCCGCGAAGAAGACTACGTGCGCACCGTCCGCGGACCCAAAGCCCAAGCGGCGTACGGCCCCGACGGCGCCCCGACGAAAGCCCTCGAAGGCTTCACCCGTGGACAAGGGGTGACAGTCGCCGATGTCGAGGTCGAGGAGCTCGGCGGCGTACCCCACGTGGTGGTCAAGAAACACGAAGCCGGGCGCGCGGCACCCACCGTGCTCGCCGACGTGCTCGCGACTGTCGTCACCGGGCTGCGCGCCGCCAAGAACATGCGGTGGAACGACCCGAAACTGTCCTTCAGCAGGCCGGTCCGCTGGCTGACCGCGCTCTGGGGCGACGACGTCGTGCCGGTGGCCGTCTCCACCCTCGCCGCCGGGCGCCGCACCCGGCTGCTGCGCACCGCCGTGCCGCCGCACGCCGACGTCGACTCGGCCGAGACCTTCATCGAGACCCTCGGCGTCAACGGGATCGTCGCCGACCACGAGGACCGGCGGGAACTGATCGTCGTCGGCGCGCAGGACCTCGTCTACCCGGACGGCCGGATCGACGTCAACGGCGAGGCCGCGCTCATCGACCAGATCACCGACCTGGTGGAACAGCCGTTGCCGCTGCTCGGCACCTTCGACGAGAGTTACCTGTCGCTGCCGGACGCGGTCCTCACCACCGTCATGCGCAAACACCAGCGTTACCTTCCGGTGCGCGACGCGGACGGGGCTCTGCTGCCGATGTTCGTCACCGTCGCCAACGGGCCCGTCGACGTGGAACTCGTGCGCTCCGGAAACGAAGCGGTGCTGCGGGCCCGTTACGAGGACGCGGCCTTCTTCTACCGCGCCGACCTCGCGACCCCGATCGCCGAGATGAAAGCCCACCTGAACCGCCTCACCTTCACTGACAAGCTCGGCTCGATGGCCGACCGGGCCGCCCGCATCTCGGCCCTTGCACTGTCTATCGCCGACCGCCTCGACATCGGTTCACCCGTTCTCACCCGAGCCGCCGAACTGCTGAAATTCGACCTCGGCTCGCAGCTCGTCACCGAGATGACCAGCCTCGCCGGAGTGATGGCACGCGACTACGCACTGCACGCCGGCGAGGACCGGCCGGTGGCGCAGGCCGTCTACGAGGCGGAACTGCCCCGCAACACCGGCGACCTGCTGCCGGCCTCGGTCCCCGGCGCGCTGCTGTCGCTGGCCGACCGCCTCGACCTGGTCACCGGCCTGGCCGCCACCGTCGGGCTGCCCACCGGTTCCAGCGACCCCTTCGCGGTCCGGCGCGCCGTCCTCGGCCTGCTCGCGGTGCACCGCAACACCCCGGCCCTCGCCGGGTTCTCGCTGCTCGACGGTCTCGAACTGGCCGCCGGCGCCCAGCCCGTGCCGGTCTCCCCCGAGATCCGCACCGCCGCCGGCGAGTTCCTCGCCAAACGCCTGGAGCAGGTGCTCACCGAAGAAGGCCAGCCCATCGACCGGGTACGGGCGGTGCTGCCCCACGCGGCCCGTCCCGCCCTCGTCGACGTGCTGCTCGGCCAGCTGGCCACCGCGGTCACCGACCCGGGCTTCCTGTCCGTCGCGGCGGCCGTCCAGCGCTCCCGGCGGATCGTGCCGGCGGGCACCGCGGCCGGCTACGACCCGTCGGTCCTCAAGGAACCGGCCGAACTGGCACTGCACGAAGCCGTCAGTGCGGTACCCGCCTTCACCGACGTCTCGTCCTTCGTCAACGCCACCCAAGGCCTGGTCGAGCCGGTCGGAACGTTCTTCGACGAGGTTTTCGTGATGGCCGACGACCCGGCGCTGCGAGCCGCCCGTCTGGGGCTGCTCGCCACCGTCCGCGACCTCGGCGACGGGCTCCTCGACTGGGACCACCTGCGGCTCTAGGCTCCCGGCTCCGCGCAAGGTATGTCCGGTTACGACCATTGACCCGTCGTTTGCGGACACGCCACGAAGACGTCGCCTGGACGACGGATCGATCACGTCGACTCAGCATCGACATCCGGCGACATCCGCCGGAGATCGATCCGTGGAGGAGAACGTGGCAGATCGCCGTCAGGTGCTGCGCTTCGGTGCCGTCGCCGCCGCCGCTCCGGCACTGACCGGAGCGGCATCCGCCCCCGCGTGGGCCGCCGACCGCGGCCCCAGCCGGACCAGGCCGCTGGTGGTGGGGCACCGGGGCGCGTCCGGCTACCGGCCCGAACACACCCTCGCGTCGTACGAGCTGGCCGCCCGGCTGGGCGCCGACTACATGGAACCGGACCTGGTCGCCACCAAGGACGGTGTCCTGGTGTGCCGGCACGAACCGGAGATCGGCGGCACCACCGACGTGGCGGCCCGGCCCGAGTTCGCCGGCCGCAAACGCACCGTCTCGCTGGACGGAGTCAGCGTCACCGGCTGGTTCACCCACGACTTCACCCTGGCCGAACTCAAAACCCTCCGGGCGACAGAGCGGATCCCGGCGGTACGGCAGCGGAACACGCTGTACGACGGGCGCTTCGAGGTGCCGACCTTCCAAGAGGTGCTGGACCTGCGTAAACGGCTGTCGAAGGAACTGGACCGGGAAGTGGGTGTCTTCCCGGAGACCAAGCACCCCACGTACTTCCGGCGGCTCGGTCTGGAACTGGAGAAGCCGCTGGTGCGGGTCCTACGGCGAAACGGGCTCGACCGGCGGGGTGCGAAGGTGTTCATCCAGTCGTTCGAGGCGGTGAACCTGCGGGCGCTCGCCGACGAGCACCGGGTCGAGGTGCCGCTGGTGTTCCTGACCGGGGCGGCCGGCTCGCCGTTCGAGGATCCGCGCAGCTACGCCGACTACCTGACGCCGGCTGGTCTGAAGGAACTCTCGCAGTACGTGGACGGTCTCGGGCCGGAGAAGGGGCAGATCATCCCGCGGAAGGCGGACGGCGCACTCGGGTCGCCGACTCGCCTGGTCGCAGACGCGCACGGGGCGGGCCTGACGGTGATCCCCTACACGTTCCGGGCCGAGAACTCGTTCCTGCCGGCCGAGTTGCGGGTGGGCACGGATCCCGCGGCGTACGGAAAGGCCATCGACGAGCAGGTGACGTTCCTGCGCACCGGAATCGACGGCTTGTTCACCGACAACCCCGACATCGGAGCCCTGGCCCGAACACTGCTCTAACCCACCCGAGCCAGCCACACCCGTTCCAGCGGCTAGCCGCACCCCAACTGCCTTCCGACCAGCCCCACCCCAGCTGTTTTTCCGGCCAACCACACCCCGCCGATTTTCGGCTAGCCGTAAACAAGAGGGGCTTGGTGGGGTGGGGGCGGGCGGGGACTACTTGGCCACGATCAGCGGGTAGATGTGGGAGAAGTCCAGCTTGTAGCCGAACCCGCTCGCCACGATGAACGTAAGCCCGAGCAGCACCCCGACCACCACGACCGCGAAGAGCGCATACCCGAGCGCCGTCCCGACCGGCCTCCGGTCGGCAGGCGTGACGCCGGTGGCGTCGACGGCGGCCGCGCCGGCCCCCCACGCGAGGGAGCGGATGCCGAGCGCGAAGAGGATGGGCAGGCCGGCACCGAGGACCAGGCCGGCGATGAGGACCTGCCAGGCGCCGTCGAGGGCGTAACCGAGGTTGTGCATTTCGAGAAGCCCTTCAGTTGGCTACGACGGCGGGAACGGACGGGGTGGTGGCAGCGGCGGGGGCGGGGGTGCCGTCCCAGTCGTCGTTGACGTTCTCGTGGTCGACCCGGCCGTTGCGGGACCGCAGGTACATCGCGATCGAGGCCAGGACGAGCAGGGTGACGACGACGAGGGCACCGGCGGTGCCGCCGACGGTGTCGCCGATCCAGTACATGGCCGCGCCGACGATTCCGGCGGCGGGCAGGGTGATCATCCAGGCGAGGACCATCCGGCCGGCGACGCCCCAGCGGACGGTGGCGCCGGGGCGGCCGAGGCCGGAGCCGATGACCGAGCCGGTGGCGACGTGGGTGGTGGAGAGTGCGAAGCCGAGGTGGCTGGACGCGAGGATGACAGCGGCGGCGCCGGACTGCGCGGCGGTGCCCTGCGGCGGGACGATGTCGGTGATGCCCTTGCCGAGGGTGCGGATGATGCGCCAGCCGCCGAGGTAGGTGCCGAGCGCGATGGCGAGGGCGGCGGAGACCTTCACCCAGAGGGGGATGTTCTCCAGGTCGTTCCAGTGCCCGCTGGCGATGAGGGCGAGCGTGATGACGCCCATCGTCTTCTGCGCGTCGTTGGTGCCGTGCGCCAGGGAGACCAGCGAGGCGCTGCCGATCTGGCCCCAGCGGAAGCCTTTGTCGGTGAACCGGGCTGCGACTCCGGCGGTGATCTTGAAGATCACCCAGGTGCCGAGGGCGGCGACGGCACCGGCGATGACTGGGGAGATGAGGGCGGGGAGCAGGACTTTGCCGACCACGCCGTCGAGCTTGGAGCCGTCGCCGTTCCAGTTGACGCCCGCGACGCCGAGGCCGGCGAGGGTGGCGCCGACGAGGCCGCCGAAGAGGGCGTGGGAGGAACTGGACGGTAGCCCGAGGAGCCAGGTCAGCAGGTTCCAGACGATGCCACCGACCAGGCCGGCCAGGATGATCAGCAGCAGGGTGCTGCCGCCGTCGGCGAGGAGTTCCGCCTTGGGGGCGCCGCTCTTGTCCTGGATCTTGACCACGGCGTTGGTGACGGTCAGTGCGACTTCCACCGAGAGGAAGGCCCCGACGAGGTTCAGGACGCCCGACAGGGCCACGGCTGTCTTGGGCCGGAGCGCCTTTGTCGCGATGGAGGTCGCCATCGCGTTGGCGGTGTCATGGAACCCGTTGGTGAAATCGAAGGCTAGGGCCGTGATGACCACCAGCGCCAAGATCACGGATGTTTCTGTCACGTCGTGATCGTGACCGAGTTACGAGCCCACTGCCAGAGGCGGAACGGGACATGTACAAGGTTCCGCCTCCGTTAACCTCCCGTTTTCCAATTTTGAACGCTGCGCAATCAAGTGACTACGCAGCGTCTACGTCAACAACCTTCAGATGAACTTTGCTTTAGCTATGCGCCAGCTATAAAAGGTACAAAACACTCATAGAGTACGAATCTCCGTGTCCGCCGTCATGACCGCTTCACTCAAGATCGCCAGCCCGTCGCGAGCCTCCGCTTCGGTGAGTGTCAGCGCCGGACCGATTCTGATCACGTTGCCGTAAAGGCCGCCCTTGCCGACCAGCAGACCGTTCTGCCGGCAGAGGTCGAAGACCCGCGCGGTCACGGCCGGGTCCGGCTCGGTGGTCCCGGGCCGGACGAACTCCAGCCCGATCATCAGCCCCCGGCCCCGCACCGCAGCCACGATCGAGGTGTCCAGGGCGCGCAGCCCGTCCAGCAGGATCGTGCCGACCCGCTTGGCGTTGCCCTGCAGGTCGTGGTCGAGCACGTAGTCGAGGACCGCGTTGCCGGCCGCCGTGCTGATCGGGTTGCCGCCGAAGGTGGCGAAGCTGATGGCGGGCACCGCATTCATCACCTCGGCCCGGCCGATCACACCGCCGAGGGCGTATCCGTTGCCGATGCCCTTGGCGAAGGTGATCAGGTCCGGGACGACGTCGTGCGCCTGGTAGCCCCAGAAGTGGTCGCCGGTCCTCCCCCAGCCGGTCTGCACCTCGTCGGCGATGAGCAGGATGCCGCTCTCGTCGAGGACTTTCCGGTACGCCCCGAGCAGCCCGTCCGGCCCGTGCACGAAGCCGCCGACGCCCTGGATCGGCTCGGCGATCAGCGCGGCCACGTCGCCCGCGGTGACGGTGGCGAGGACCTCGCGCAGGTCGTCGACGGCGGCGTCGATCAGGTCGGTGTCGCCGAGTCCGGCCATCCGGCCGCGCAGCCGGTCGGCGGACGCCAGCCAGTTCACCGAGAGCGGGCTGAGTGAGCTGGACGACCAGGAGCGGTGCCCGGTGATCGCCATCGTGCCGAACGTACGGCCGTGGTAGCTGTTCTTGATCGCCAGGACCTGGTTGGACCGGCGCACGTTGGTGGCCATGAGCAGGGCGGACTCGTTGGCTTCGGTGCCCGAGTTGGTGAAGAAGACGCGGGCGTCCGGGATGCCGGAGATCCGGGCGATCTTCTCGGCGAGTTCGACCTGCTGCCGGATCAGGTAGAGGGTCGAGGTGTGCGCGACGCCGGTGCCGATCTGACTGCGGACCGCGTCGCTGATCTCGGCGATGTCGTAGCCGATCATCGTGGTCAGCACGCCGCCGAAGAAGTCCAGATAGGTGCGCCCGGTGGCGTCGGTGACCCGCCGCCCGCTGCCGGAGACGATCTCCAGGGCGTCCTCGCCGTAGTACACGGGCATCCAGGTCGGCATCACGGCACGGTGCCGGTCGAGCAGACTCATCGTGTTTCCTTTCCGGAACTTACTTACCGCCAGCCGGGCGGGTGGGCGAGCCCACGCCGGCCGCTGCCACGGGTGGTGGGGAAGGTGGCCGCCGCGAGCACGTCGGCCAGGTCGTCGTAGCCGTCGGCGACCAGTCCGGCGGTGATCCGCAGGTGGTCGCTGTCGAGCGGGGTCACGCAGAACGGGGCGCCGGGCGCCGCCGCGACACCATGGGCGGCCAGGGCCACCAGGGCGTTCTGCTGGTCGGGGACCTCCATCCAGAGGTTGATCCCGTCGGCTGCCATCGCGTTCACACCGCGAGCATGCAGGGCTTTCAGGAGCGAGGAGCGGCGTTCGGCGTACGCGGAACGGGCTGCTGCCACCCGCGCGACGGTCCCCGGGTCGGTGAGCAGGTCGAGCAGCACGCCCTGGAGCAGCCGGCTGGACCAGCCGGGACCGAGCAGTCTGCGGTCGGCGACCGCGCTGAGCACGTGGCCGGGCCCGCCGACGGCGGCGAGGCGCAGGTCGGGGCCGTGGCTCTTGGAGAAGCTGGCCACCCGGACGGTCCGTTCGGGCAGGTAGCGGCCGAGGCTGACGACCGGGGCGGTGGCGATGTCGCCGGCGTGGTCGTCCTCGACCAGCAGCAGGTGCGGTGCTTCGAGGAGGACGTTCGCCAGTAGTGCCGCGCGGGCGGCGTCCATGCTGGTGCCGGTGGGGTTGTGGGCGCGCGGCTGGAGGAAGAGGGCGACCGCGCGGTAGTCGCGGATGGCCTTCTGGAGGGCGTCGGGGATGATCCCGGCGGAGTCCATCGGTACGCCGATCACGGTGGCGCCGACGGCTTGGAGCAGGTCGAGCAGGGGCGGGAAGGCGGGGTTCTCGACGAGCACGTGGTCGCCGTAACGCAGGACGGCGCCGGCGACGCGGTCGAGGGCGTCCATCGCACCGTCGACGACGGTCAGTCTCTCCGGCGGGTACGGCCACCCCTGCAGCAGCAGGGTCTCCAGTTCGGGGAGCACCGGGACGTCGAGGTAGCTCCCGGACCAGCGGCCGTCGCCGATGCGGCGCAGTGCCTCGCTCAGGTCGGGCAGCAGCAGCGGGTCGGGGACGCCGGTCGACAGGTCGCGGGGCAGGTTGAGCCGGGCGCCGCTGAGCTGCGCGTACCGGAGCCGGGCGCGGGGTGGCAGCGGCCCGGAGACGAAGGTGCCGGATCGGCCTCGCGTGGTGATGGCACCGGCGAGGATGAGGTTGCGCCACGCCTCGCTGACCGTGGTCGGGCTCACGCCGAGCCCGCTGGCGACCACTCGGACGGTGGGCAGCCGGGCGCCCGCGGGCAGATGGCCGGACGTGATCAGCCGGCTCACGGCGGCCGCGATGCCCCGGGCGCTTCTGTCCTGAACCGCCCCGGTGATCAGGGTCAGCAAATTATCGTCTCCGAAACATTCCGTAACGTACGGGCAATTGTTCGCCTCAATGTGTGTCGTTAGTGTCCTACGGCATCCGGCGCTTACAAGCAAGACCTGGCGCAGGACCTATAACGAGGAGTAAACACACGATCACAGGCGCTTCATGGCGCACTGCGCGTGCGAGAGATCAACGAGAGAGGGGCCGCTATGACGACCGGAGTCGTCCGCGCCGCCCTCGTCCAGACCACCTGGACGGGCGACAAGGAATCCATGATCAAGGTTCACGAGGATTACGCTCGCGAAGCCGCCGCCCAGGGCGCGAAAGTGATCTGTTTCCAGGAACTCTTCTACGGCCCGTACTTCTGCCAGGTCCAGGACGCCGCGTACTACGAGTACGCCGAGTCCGTCCCCGGTCCGACCACCGAGCGTTTCCAGGCACTCGCCGCGGAGCTGGGCATGGTCATGGTCCTGCCGATGTACGAGCAGGAGCAGCCGGGTGTCCTCTACAACACCGCCGCCGTGATCGACGCCGACGGTGAGTACCTCGGCAAATATCGCAAGCACCACATCCCGCAGGTCAAGGGGTTCTGGGAGAAGTTCTACTTCCGGCCCGGCAACCTGGGGTATCCGGTGTTCGACACCGCGGTCGGCAAGGTCGGCGTCTACATCTGTTACGACCGGCACTTCCCGGAGGGCTGGCGGGCTCTCGGCCTGAACGGCGCGCAGATCGTGTTCAACCCGTCGGCCACCAGCCGGGGTCTCTCCTCTTACCTGTGGCAGCTGGAGCAGCCGGCCAGCGCGGTCGCGAACGAGTACTTCATCGGCGCCATCAACCGGGTCGGTGTCGAGGATCTGGGTGACAACGACTTCTACGGGCAGACGTACTTCGTCGACCCGGAGGGCAAGTTCGTCGGCGAGGTGGCCGACACCCACAATCCGGAGCTGGTGATCCGGGACCTGGACCTGAACCTGCTGAACACGGTCCGGGACCGGTGGCAGTTCTACCGGGACCGCCGGCCCGACTCGTACGACGGGCTGGTGGCACCGTGACGTTGCTGATCAAGGGCGGGACCGTGGTCGGGCCGGTCGGCGCGATCAAGGCGGACGTCCTCATCGACGGTGAGACGATCACCGCCCTGTTCGCGCCGGGCACCGCGCCGGAGATCGCGGACACCATCGACGCCACCGGGAAGTACGTGATCCCGGGTGCCGTGGACGCGCACACCCACATGGAGCTGCCGTTCGGCGGCACGCACGCCAGCGACACGTTCGACACCGGCACCAAGGCGGCGGCGATCGGCGGCACCACCACGATCATCGACTTCGCGGTGCAGAAGACCGGTGAGGTGATCCAGGACGGCCTGGCCGCCTGGCACGGTAAGGCCGAGGGCAACTGTCACATCGACTACGCCTTCCACATGATCATGGGCGGGGTCGACGACGAGTCGCTCAAGGCCATGGACTACCTGGTCGCCAACGAGGGCATCAGCAGTTTCAAGCTGTTCATGGCGTACCCGGGTGTCTTCTACTCCGACGACGGTCAGATCCTGCGCGCGATGCAGAAGGCCCGTGACAACGGCGCCATGATCATGATGCACGCGGAGAACGGCCCGGCCATCGACGTGCTGGTCAAGCAGGCCCTGGAACGCGGCGAGACGGATCCGATCCACCACGGCCTGACCCGGCCGCAGGAACTGGAGGCGGAGGCCACCAGCCGGGCGATCTGGCTGGCGTCGGTGGCCGCCGACTGCCCGCTCTACATCGTGCACCTGAGCGCGTCCAAGGCCCTGGAGCAGGTGGCGCGGGCCCGCAACGAGGGCAAGAACGTCTTCGCCGAGACCTGCCCGCAGTACCTGTACCTGACGTTGGAGGACCAGCTCGGCGCGCCCGGTTTCGAGGGTGCCAAGTGGGTCTGTTCGACGCCGCTGCGCAGCAAGCACGAGACGCACCGGGCCGATCTGTGGCAGGGCCTGCGCACCAACGACCTGTCGGTGGTGTCGACCGACCACTGCCCGTTCTGTTTCAAGGACCAGAAGGAACTGGGCCGCGGCGACTTCTCCAAGATCCCGAACGGTATCGGCAGTGTCGAGCACCGCGTCGACCTGCTCTACCAGGGTGTCGTCGAGGGAAAGCTGTCGCTGAGCCGCTGGGTGGAGACGATCGCGACCACCCCGGCCCGGATGTTCGGGCTGTTCCCGCGCAAGGGTGTCATCGCGCCCGGTTCGGACGCCGACGTGGTCATCTACGACCCGAACGGGCGGACCCGGATCAGCGCCGAGACCCATCACATGAACATGGACCATTCGGCCTGGGAGGGCTGGGAGATCGACGGCAAGGTCGACACGGTCCTCTCCCGCGGCGAGGTGATCGCCTCCGGTGGCGAGTACACCGGGCGGGCCGGCCGTGGCCGGTACGTCAAACGCGGCCTCAGCGACTACCTGATCTAGGAAGGGGCGGGTATGGACATCGGTGTCGTCTTGCAGAACGACCCACCCGCGCTGGAGATCGTCGAGTGGGCGAAGAAGGCCGAGGCGGCCGGCTTCAGCCATTTCTGGACGTTCGACTCGCACGTGCTCTGGCAGGAGCCGTTCGTCGTCTACTCGGCGATCCTGGGCGCCACCGAACGGATCGTGGTCGGGCCGATGGTGACCAACCCGGGCACCCGGGACTGGACGGTCACCGCGTCGACCTTCGCGACCCTCAACGAGATGTACGGCAACCGGACGGTCTGCGGCATCGGCCGTGGCGACTCGGCGCTGCGGGTCCTCGGGCTCACCCCGCAGACGCTCGGCCAGTTGCGCGAGAGCGTCCTGGCGATCAAGGGCCTGGGCAACGGGGAGAAGGTCACGGTCCGCGGGCAGGAACTCCAGCTCGCGTGGGCCGCCGACAGCCGCCTGCCGGTGTGGGTGGCGGCGTACGGCCCGAAGGCCCTGGCCATCACCGGCGAGGTGGGTGACGGTTTCATCCTGCAGCTCGCCGACCCGGACATCGCCGAGTGGATGATCAAAGCGGTCCGGAAAGCCGCGGCCGGCAAGGGGCGAGACCCGGACGCCATCAAGTTCTGCGTGGCGGCCCCGGCCTACGTCGGCGACGACCTCGACCATCAGCGGGAGCAGACCCGCTGGTTCGGTGGCATGGTCGGCAACCACGTGGCGGACATCGTGGCGCGCTACGGATCGTCCGGAGCGGTCCCGCAGGCTCTCACCGACTACATCAAAGCCCGCCAGGGGTACGACTACGCGGAGCACGGTCGCGCCGGCAACAGTCACACCACGTTCGTACCGGACGAGATCGTCGACCGGTTCTGTGTGCTCGGCCCGGTGGAGAGTCACCTGAAGAAGCTGGCGGAGCTGAAGGAGCTGGGCGTCGACCAGTTCGCCGTCTATCTCCAGCACGACGCGAAGGCCGAGACCCTCGCCTCCTACGGCGAACACGTCATCCCGGCGTTCTCCTCGTGAGGCGCGTCCTCTCGGTGCTCGCCGGTCTGATCGCGGCCGCGCTCGTCTGGGAAGGCTACAAGGCGGCCGGCGATCCCGAGGGGACGGTGCTGTTCGGCGTGCGGGTGCTCCCGCGCGCCGACGACCTCTCCATGCCCCACCTGTGGACGATCGTGCAACGGCTGGCCGATCCGGAGATGACCGGCGGCCGGCCGGTGTGGCGGGTGGTCCTCGACGCGTGCGTGTTCACGCTCGGGATCACCGCGGCCGGGTTCCTGGTGGGGGCGGTGATCGGGCTGCTCCTGGCAGCGGCCATGCAACGTTTCCGGATCGTCGAGCGGGGCCTGCTGCCGTACGTCATCCTGTCCCAGACCGTGCCGCTCGTCGCTCTCGCCCCGTTGATCGCCGGGTGGGGCGGCACGCTGATGCCGCCGTGGGCGACCGTGGCGGTGATCGCCGCCTACCTGGCGTTCTTCCCGGTCGCGGTGGGCATGCTGCGCGGGCTCCAGTCGCCGGCCGACAGCGGTGTGGAACTGATGCGCAGTTACGCGGCCGGCTGGTGGCGCACGCTGGTGAAACTGCGTTTCCCGGCGGCGCTGCCCTACCTGTTCCCGGCGTTGCGCCTGGCCGGCGCGGCGGCCGTGGTCGGCGCGGTGGTCGGGGAGATCTCGACCGGTACGCGCGGCGGCATCGGCCGGCTGATCATCGAATACTCGCGGGAGGCCACCTCGGATCCCGCCAAGGTCTACACGGCGATGATCGGCGCGGCCCTGCTCGGCCTGCTGGTCGCCGGTTTCGTCTCCCTTCTCGAACTGCCGCTGATGCGGCACCGGCGCCATGTGGAGGTGGTGACGCTTTGACCGCGGTGGTCGTCGACCAACTGACCAAGATCTTCAATCAGGGTCGTACGGATGAGGTGCTCGCCCTCTCCGACGTGGATCTGACCGTCGGTGACGGCGAGTTCGTGTCGCTGATCGGTCCGTCGGGTTGTGGCAAGAGCACGCTGCTGCGGCTGATCGCCGACCTGATCGAGCCGACCACCGGCACGATCACCGTCGCCGGGAAACCGGCCGCGCAGGCCCGCCGCGAGCAGGAGTACGGCATCGCCTTCCAGCAGGCCGGTCTCTTCGAGTGGCGAACCGTGCGCCGCAACGTCGAACTGCCCCTGGAACTGCGTGGCGTGCCCAAGAGCGAGCGCAAGGCCAAGGCGGAACAGATGCTGGAGTTGGTCGGGCTGGCCGACTTCGCCGGGCACTACCCCGGTCAGCTCTCCGGCGGCATGCAGCAGCGGGTCGCGATCGCCCGCGCTCTCGCGGTCCAGCCGCCGCTGCTGCTGATGGACGAACCGTTCGGTGCCCTCGACGAGATGACCCGCGAACGCCTGCAGTCGGAACTGCTCGGCATCTGCGCCACGACCGGCACCAGCACCGTCTTCGTCACCCACTCGATCTCCGAGGCGGTGTTCCTGTCCGACCGGGTGGTCGTCATGTCGGCCCGGCCCGGCCGGATCACCGCGTCGATCGAGGTGAAACTCCCCTCCCGGGACGAGGTGGGACGGCAGGCTCCGGTCTACTTCGAAAAGATCACTGAGGTACGTCAGGCGCTGCGCTCATGAGCGAGCTTGCGAGCGAATCATCAGGCACAGTTCTGACCTCATGGCGACGCCGGAGCGAAGCGGAGGTGGCGGCATGAGACGCGTACTGCCGCCGGTGGTCTTCGGGGTGGTCGCTCTGGGGTTGTGGGAGCTCTTCGTGACTCTGGGCCGGGTCGCGCCCTTCATCCTGCCCGCTCCCTCGGCCATCTGGGCGCAGATCGTCGAACAGCGCGTCAACATCTGGGAGGCCGCCCTGGCCAGCGGCACGAACGCGCTGGTCGGGCTGATCGGTGGGACGCTGCTGGCGGTGCTGGCCGCGCTCGCCGCGAGCCGGTCGGCGCTGCTCGGTGAGGTGTCGATCCCGTTCGCGGCGGTGGTCAACGCGCTGCCGATCATCGCGCTCGCCCCGATCCTCAACAACATGTTCGAGTCGACCAGCAGCCTCCCGCGCCGGGTGGTCACCGGCATCGTGGTGTTCTTCCCGGTCTTCCTCAACCTGCTGCGCGGGCTGCGCGAGGTCGATCCGGTCCATCAGGAGCTGATGCGCACGTATGCGGCCGGCGGGTGGACGTTCGCCCGCAAGGTCCGGCTGCCCGGCGCGCTCCCCCATCTGTTCACCGGTCTGCGACAGGCGTCGTCGCTGGCCGTCATCGCAGCGGTCGTCGCCGAGTACTTCGGCGGGCTGCAGGACGGGCTCGGCGCGCGGATCACCTCCGCCGCGGCGTTCACCGCCTACCCCCGTGCATGGGCCTTCGTGGCCGGCGCCTGCCTCCTCGGACTCACCTTCTACCTGGTCACGCTCCTGCTCGAACGTGTGGCCATGCCTTGGAAACAACGGTTGATCAGTTAAGGGGTTCGCGTCTTGAAGCTCTCCCACGGTTCTAGATTCAGCACAGCCCTTCTCGCTTCGGTGCTCGCCTTGAGCGCCTGCGGCACCGCCGATACCGCCACCACTCCGGCCCCCGGCGCCAGCGGCGCCCTCACCCCGATCAAGCTCCAGCTGCAGTGGTTCTTCCAGGCCCAGTTCGCCGGTTACATCGCCGCCGTGGACCAGGGCTTCTACAAGGAGCAGGGGCTCGACGTCGAGCTGCTCGAAGGTGGTGTCGACATCGTCCCGCAGACGGTGCTCGCCACCGGTAAGGCCGACTACGCGGTGGCGTGGGTGCCGAAGGCGCTCGCCTCCCGCGAACAGGGCGCCGGGATCACCGACGTCGGGCAGATCTTCGCCCGGTCCGGCACCTACCAGGTGGCCTGGAAGGACAGCGGCATCACCAAGGCCGCCGACCTCAAGGGCAAGAAGGTCGGCAACTGGGGCTTCGGCAACGAGTTCGAACTGTTCGCCGGGATGACCAAGGCCGGGCTCGACCCCAGCAAGGACGTCACCCTGGTCCAGCAGCAGTTCGACATGCAGGCGCTGCTGAAGAAGGAGATCGACGCCGCCCAGGCGATGAGCTACAACGAGTACGCCCAGCTCCTGGAAGCCAAGAACCCGGCCACCGGGAAGCTGTACACCGCCGACGACTTCTCGGTCATCGACTGGAAGACCGAAGGCTCCTCGATGCTGCAGGACGCGGTCTGGGCCAACACCGAGAAACTCAGCGACCCGAACTACCAGGCGCAGACGGTGAAGTTCCTGACCGCCACGATCAAGGGCTGGGCGTTCTGCCGCGACAACGCGGAGAAGTGCCGTGACCTGGTCGTCGCCACCGGATCCAAGCTCGGCAAGAGCCACCAGCTGTGGCAGATGAACGAGACCAACAAGCTGATCTGGCCGGCCACCGGCGCCGGAATCGGAGCCATCGACGAAACGGCCTGGAAGCAGACCGTGGACCTCTCGATGACCACCAAGAACCAGACCGGCGACACCGTCCTGACCAAGGCCCCGGAAGGGCTGGCCTACACCAACGACTACATCAACCAGGCGATCGAGGCGGCCAAGGCGGCCGGCGTCGACGTCACCGGGTCGGCGTTCCAGCCGGCCCCCGTCACCCTCACCGAAGGCGGCGCCTAGTTTCCGTGTGGTGAGTTCGGGTGCGATTCGCACCCGAACTCACCACACGTCTGTCAGACCGGGATGAGGCGGGCGGCCAGGGCGACCGCGGTCAGGTCGCCCTGGCGCAACTTCTTCGCCGCCTCCGGCTCGCCCAGGCCCTCCAGGCGGATCGCGGAGGCGTCGACCAGGGCGTCCTCCCCGGCGAGCAGCCGACGGGCGATCCGGGACTGGGCCGGGGTCAGCTCCGCGTAGGCGCACCGGTCCAGGGCACTGACCATCTCCTCGTCCAGATGACCGGCCATCGCCCGCTCGGTGACGATGTTGACCAGCCAGCTGGGCCACCAGCTGTACTTCCCGACGACCAGGCCGGACTGCATCGCCGCGGCCGGCTGATGCCCGGCCGCCAGCATCCGCACCGTCAGGTTCACGTCGAAACGCTCCATCCGCAGCGCGCCGACGAACAGCCGCAGGATCTGCTGCGTCTTCAGGAACTCCTCGGCGGCATGCGCGGCCTCCCCGAGCCGGCCCTGTAGCAGCAGCGCGACCGCGTGTGCCTCGACCAGTGAGAACCCGTCGCCGGAGCGCTCCTCGAGCCGGGCCACCGTGGCGACCAGCCGCTCGGCACTCTTCGCCGCGCGATCGGCGAACTCCTCCGACTGCGGCCGGTTCAGGTGCCGCACCACCGCGTAGACGGCCAGTTCCGCCTCTCGCCGCAGCAGCGGCGAGGCGATCTTCGGGGTGATCAGCTCACCCAGCCCCTCCGTCAGGTAGGCGGCGTCGAACCGCTCGGAGGCCACTGGGAACTGCGCCCACCAGGACGCCGGGTTTCTCCGCGGATGCTGTGTCACGCCACCAAGCGTGACCTATCGAATACCCTCCGGCAAATGATTCGAAGGGGTGGAATTCGTGATCAATGCCATCAGCGGTTCAACCGTCCGGCTGGTTCACGCCTCCCACAACGGCGCCTCCACACCCATCGGGTCGACGGCGGAGTGCTGCGGGGCGGGCCGGGCCGCCGTCACGGTGTGCCACCGGCCGGACCGGCGGATGGCCTCGACGCTCACCAGGTGCACCGGCAGCGGTGGCGGCGGGAACGGGCCGGCACCCCAGCGCACCCAGATCGCCACCCGGCCGGCGGCGGCCTCGGCGAGCAGCTTGTCGACGGTCCGCTGCCGGTCGGTGCGGTCCACCTCGATCGCGATCGGCTGATCGCCGGGCCGGGCGCACGCGACGTCCAGCACCGAATGGCCGCGCAACGGCGGCGGCAGCGGGAAGACACTCGGCGCGCGCCGGTAGACCCGCCAGCCCTGCCAGTCGGCCCACTTGGCGATCTCGCCGACGATCCGGGCGGTGGCGTCGCCCTCGGACAGGCCCTCGAACGTGAGCCGGCCCAGCCATTCGGCCAGCGAGTCAGCGGCGTCCATCTCCGTACGATATCGGCCCCTACGGCGCTCACCGTCACCCGGAGGCCACTCAGGCGGCCGCCGTCACCCGGGCCTCTCAGGCGGCCGCCGTCACCCGGCGGGCCGCGAGGATCTCGGTGAGCTTCTCCGACGGCATCGGGCGGAACAGGTGATAGCCCTGGCCGACGGTGTAGCCCAGCTGGAGCAGCCGGTCGGCCTGCTCCTGGTTCTCGATGCCCTCGGCCACCGTCTCCAGGCCGAGGGCCCCCGCCAGCTGCACCACCGCGCGGGCCACCGCCTGCCGGGCGTCGGCCGCCGGGGTGCCGGGCTCGTCGAGTTCGATGTGGTCGACGAACGACTTGTCCAGCTTGACTATCGCCGCGGGGAAGGCGCGCAACAGGCTCAATGACGACTCGCCGGTGCCGAAGTCGTCCAGGGCCAGGCGTACGCCCATCGCGTGGATCTCCTGCAGCACCTGGGACACGTGATGTCCGCGGAGCACGGCCGACTCGGTGAGTTCCAGGACGAGACGGGCGGCGGGCAGTCCCGAATCGGCGAGGGCGGCCGCCACGTCGGCGACGAAGTCGGGGTCGTGCAACTGCCGCACCGACACGTTCGGGGACGCCTTCTCCAGGACGTCCGGGCCGAACTCGGCGATCCACGCGGCCGCCTGCCGGCAGGTCTCGCGCAGCACCCACCGGCCCAGCGGCACGATCAGCCCGGTCCGCTCGGCCGCCGGGATGAAGTCGGCCGGTGACACCGTGCCGCGTTCCGGGTGCTCCCAGCGGACCAGTGCCTCCACCCCGACTATCCGGCCGCCGTCCAGCGCCACCAGCGGCTGGTAGAGCAGGGTGAACTCGCCGTCGTCCAAGGCCCGGCGCAGGTCGCCGCCGAGGCGGGCGTGTGCGGAGGCGGGTCGTTCCATGCCGTCGGCGTACCGCACCCAGTTGGCACCGCCGCGTTCCTTCGCCATGTAGAGGGCGGCGTCGGCGCGACGCAGCACCTGACTCGCCGGGGTACCCCGCGGCGCGGTGTCCAGGCCGGCGCTGAACCGGACCAGCAGCCGCTGCTCGCTGATCGGCCGCACGGTCACCGCGGCCACCCGCTCGGCGGCCTGTTCTCCGGTGACGTCGCCGGGCAGCAGCACCGCGAACTCGTCGCCGGCCAGCCGGGCCACCGCGGCGCCCGGCCCGGCCGCGTCCCGCAGCACCACGGCGAACGCGGCGAGCAGCCCGTCACCGGCGTCGTGGCCGAGCGAGTCGTTGACCGTCTTGAACTCGTCCAGGTCGGCCAGCAGCACGGTGGCCGGGCCGGTCTCCAGGGCGGTGTCCAGGGCCTGCCGGAACAGCGCCCGGTTGGCCAGCCCGGTCAGCGGATCGTGGGTGGTCTCGTGCCGCAGCCGCGCCTCGGACTCCCGTTTCTCCCGCAGCAGGGCCATGTTGTCACGCCAGACCACGTACTGCCGCAACGCCACCAGGGCGGTCACCACCACCGCCGAGGAGACCACCAGACGGCCCTCCCAGACGCCCGGCGTCCAGAACCGAGGGCGGATCAGCACGTCCACGACCGGCACGTCGACCGCGAGCACCGCCAGATAGGGCAGCCAGACGTTGCCGGTGCCGGCCGGGCCGGAGTGGGCCGCGGTGGCCCGCTGACGGCCGGCGGCGAGCGTGATCAGCAGGCCGCAGACCGGCATGCACACCGCCTGGCCGGGCAGGATTCCCTGGTAGCCGCCGAGGACGGCGAGCAGCGACACCACGGCGGCGACCAGGCCGGTCGAGGCGACCAGGCGCATCGCGGTTCGGTCCACCGGCCCACCGGCGATGTAGGCCACCTTGGTGATCGACCCGGCGGCGAACAGGCACGCCAGCAGCAGCACCGACAGCGCCGGGACACTCCACGGTTCGGCCGCCCACACCATCGGGGCGATACCGAGATGCCACAGCACGGTGGCGCAGCCGAGGAAGGCGATGGTCCGGTCCAGCCACTGCCGGCCGCGTTCCGCCCAGGTCGTCACGCCGAGCGGCACCTGGCCCACGCCCCACATCGCGACCAGCACCCCGGAGCCGATCAGCGCGGCACCGGCCGGCGGCATCGCGGCCAGCTCCGGGGCGGCCCGGAAAGCGGCCACGGCCAGCAGGGCGAACCCGGCCGCGAACAGCAGGCAGCAGATCTCCAGCAGCAGCCAGAACCGGCGGCCCGGCGGTTCCATCGGGATGCTCCGGCGCAGACGGCGCACCGACAGCGCGCCGATCGTCATGGTGACCGGCATGAACAGGTAGCCGACCGCCACGGTGCCGGGGGACGCGACCATCCAGCTCAGGTACCAGAGGGTGCCCAGCAGACAGACGGCTCCGGCCGCGGCGGTCCAGCCCCGCATCACACGACGGCCCGGCTTCGCTGTTTCTCCTCGTACATCCGCAGGTCGGCGGTGTGCAGCAGCTGGTCCGGGTCGTCGGCCGGCCCGCTGGCCACGCCGATGCTCGCGCCCGGGCGGATCGGCCGGCCGGCGATCCGGGCCGGACGGTTCAAGGCCGTCCGCAGCCGGGCCGCGATCTGCTCGCCCGCGGCCGCGTCACCGGCGGCCAGGACGGCGAACTCGTCGCCACCCAGACGAGCCGGCAGGTCGCCCGGGCCGGCGCACTCCAGCAGGAGACCGGTCACGTGTCTCAGCATGGCGTCCCCGGCGGCATGCCCGTACGTGTCATTGATCTGTTTGAAACGGTTGAGGTCGATCAGCAGTACCGTGGCGTCGCCGGACCGCTCCGCCATCGCCGCGGTGAACTGGCGGCGGTTCGCCAGCCCGGTCAGTTCGTCATGGCCGGCCTGGAACCGCAACTGCTCCAGCAGGGCGGTGAGCCGCCGCTCCCGGTCCTGGACCTCCTCGATCAGGCTGTTGTTCTCGGCCAGCGTCAGCACCTGCCGGGCGATCACCATGCCGACGTTGGCCAGCAGCCCGGCCAGGGCGCCCCACGCGGAGACACCCAGGCCGCTGGTGGCCAGCACGATCACCAGCGTGGCCGCGCAGACCACGGTCCCGGCGTAGGGCAGGTTGCCGTACTGCCGGGTCCGCAGGCTAAGCCACTGCCCCTCCAGACCGGCCCGCCCTTGAAGCACCTGGATCCGGGGTGCGGCGAGCACGATGAAGGACGGGACGAGCAGCAGCGCCATCTGGGTGCCGACGTCCGTCACGGCGCCGGTGGGCAGCAGAATGTTCGACGCGGCCAGGAACACCGTCGAGACCGCGAGCGGGGCGGCGGCGGCAAGACTGGCCGGGGCGACCCCGGTCAGGGCCGCCCGCAGCGCCGCGTACGCCGCGCACAGGATCACACCGCAGCCGAACAGGGCCAGCAGGTGGTCGCCGGCACCCTGGCTCCCGGTGTCCGGCCGGCTCATCAACGCCCAGGCCACCACGGCCGACGCACTGCTGACGATCATGGTGTCCAGCGTCATCCGGAGCCGGTCCCGGCGAGACCGGCCAGCCGGGTCGCCGGGGCGCATCGCGGCCACACAGATCGTGATCATCCCGGCCATCAGGGTCAGCGACTGCACCGGATGGGCGATGTTCTCCTCGAGGCCCGGATCGTTCAGGATCGTCGCCAGCTGCACCAGGTCGCCGCTGAGGTAGAACAGCCCGGCAACCGAGATCGCCCGCCAGAACCGGTGGGCGTACCGCGGCAGACCGGGCAGCGCGCAGACCCGGCGGGCGAGGTGGAACTGGAACACGTCCAGGATCGGCGTGATGATCGCGCAGGCGACCAGTTGACCGTACGAGGTGCCCACGTCCAGCAGACACGCGCCGACCACCAGCACGGCCACCACGGTCAGCGCGATCAGTCCGGGGTCACGCAGCAGCCGGGTGGACAACGGTGGCGCCATGCCGCACTCCGTCCTGACGGGGACCTTCCCCGTCGGCTATCGGCCGGATCGGAGCGAGAATTAACCTCAGCGGTAGAACGCCGGTGACCGGCACGCCCCGGCTTGTCATGGCGGGTGGGGCGTGCCGGTCCCGGGGGATCACCGGCGGCTCACGGGTTGCCGGGCTCGATCGAGACGGTCGGGGTGGGCGTGACGGTCCGGGTGACGGTGACCGTGACGGTGGGTGCGGCGGTGGTGGGCGTCGCGGTCCGGCCCGAACCCACCCCGATCGTCACGCCGACCAGCGGCGATCTGGTGGGCGCCGGAGTCCGGCCCGACCCGACCCCGATCGTCACGCCGACCAGCGGTGAGGTGGTGGGTGCCGGGGTCGTGGTGGGCTTCACGCCACCCAGGTTGATACCGGCCTGGATGCCGCCCAGGTTGATACCGGCCTGGATGCCGCCCGGGGTGACACCGGCCTGGATCAGGCCGGCGGTGTAGGTGTCGTCGGTACGCAGGCCGCCCACCGACACCTTCAGCCCGGTGGTCAGGTCGCCGGGCAGCACGTTCTTGCCGTTCAGCAGCACCTGGGCGACCTTCGGGACTTTCACCGTGATGTCCTTGCCGATCACGTCGGCCGTGCCGCTCGTCGCGTCCACGGTGATCGTGCCGGCCGCCAGGTTCACCGCGTCGAGCGTTCCGGTGGCCTGGAACGGCTTGAGCAGTTTGAGGCCGGACGAACCCGACGAGCTGGTCGGGCTGGCGGTGGCGGTGACCGTCGGGTTGACCGTGGCGGTGACGGTGACCGCCGGGGTGGGCTTGAGCTTCACCTTCGAGTCGCTGGACTTGGGCTTCGCCGAGCCGGTCGGGTACGGCTTGCGATCCTTGCCGCTACCGGTCTGGGCGTATGCGGCGGTGCTGCCGGCGACGGAGACGGTGAAGGCGGTGGCCACGGTGGCGACGACGACTGCGGTACGGCGCATGCGCATTTTGGGAACTCCTTGGTTTCTCGGGGAGGACCCAAGCTTCGGCAGGCCGGGGTTCAACAACGGGGTGCTCCCGGGTGCGGTTCGGTTGCCTCGTGTTTTGTCATCGACGGTGAGATGCGCCGCGTCTGAGCACCGCAAGAGTTGACATGCCCGCCGCACTACGTGAATGTCCTGGGATGCACGAAGTTTGGCCGGACACCGGTGTCCTGCTCGCCTCCCGATACCGCCTGGTGACGCTGTTGGAGACCGGCGGCATGGCGCAGGTCTGGCGGGCGACCGACGAGTTGCTGGACAGGCCGGTCGCGGTCAAGCTTCCGGCCGGTGACACCCGGGCCGCGCACCTGGCCTGGCGGGAGGCCCGGCTCGCCGCGCGGCTGTCCCATCCGGGCATCGCCGCCGTGCACGACTACCGGGAGGCGGTCCGGCCGGACGGTTCGGTCGCCCCGTTCGTGGTGATGGAACTACTGGCCGGGGAGACGGTGGCGGCCCGGCTCTGCGACCTCGGCGGGCCGATGCCGTGGGGTGAGGCGGTGTCGATCGGTACCGCGGTCGCCGAGGCTCTGGCCGCCGCGCACGCCGCCGGCGTGGTGCACCGTGACATCAAACCGGGCAACGTGATGCTCTGCCCCGGCGGTGTCAAACTCCTCGACTTCGGGATCAGTGCCGCCGCCGGTGAGCCGGACGACGACGAGACCGGCGCCAGTTTCGGCACGCCCGCCTACGCGGCCCCGGAACGACTGGACGGCAAACCCGCCGAACCCGCGACCGATCTGTACGGGCTGGGCGTGCTGCTGTTCGAGATGGTCACCGGTGATCCGCCGTACGACGTCAACACCTGGGAGGAACTGGCCGCCGCCCTCGTGCACGGGCCCACTCCCCTGCCGGAGGCGCTGCCCGGCCGGCTGCGGGAGCTGGTGATGCGCTGCCTCGACGAGGACCCGCACCGCCGCCCGACCGCCGCGCAGGCCCGCCGGGTGCTGTCCCGGCTGATCCCGTCCGCCCCGGCCCGGCTGACCATTCCGCTGCCGGGCCGACCACCCACCGGTCACGCCAAGGTCCCGGCCACCGCGGGCGCCGTCACACAGAGCACACCGGTGGTACGCCGGGTGGCGGTCGGCGCCGCCCTGCTCGCGTTCGCCGTCGCGTTCGTCTTCGCCGTGCAGGCCGTCGGGACGTCCAGCCGGGAGGGTGAGTTCGCCGCCGGGCCGGCCGACACCACCGAACCCACGGTGTCCGTCACCGAGAACGCCGAGACACCACCGCCGGTTCCGCCCAGCGTGTCGCCGAGCCCTTCGCCCTCGGCCGGCTCACCCAGCCCGTCGGCCGCCGTCACCTCGGCGAGTCAGGCGATCACCGCGGCGCTGACCGTCGACGTGGCGCTGCGCCGGGTGCGGACCGCCGTCGAACGGGGCGAGGAACAGGGCGAGATCCGGCAGGACGTGGCCCTCGACTTCGAGAACCTGCTGCGCCTGATCGACCCGGACTCCGGCGACGACCTCACCGACCAGGTCGACCAGCTGCGGCGCAAGGTGCGTCAGCGGCTCAACGAGGGCGGCCTCTCCGAGAACCAGGCGGCCATCCTGCAGGAACGCATCGCCGACCTACGAGCCGTGGTCTGAGCCGGGCCTGGACCACCGCATTCGGCCCGGCAGCCGCGCATCGGTCCCGGCCCCGCGCCCACCTCGCGGGGTGGAGGCGGGGCTGCTGACGACCGTACAAAATGAAAGGTTTTAAGCGGACCCACGCAAGATCAGGCGGGTCGGGAGCACGGTCTCCCAGTCGGTGTGCTCTTCGCCGTCGATCTTGGTGAGCAGGAGGCGGACCATCTCCTGGCCCATCTGCTCGACCGGCTGATAGACGCTGGTCAGCGGCGGGTCGGTGTGCCGGGCGACGACCGAGTCGTCGAAACCGACGACTGCGACGTCCTGCGGCACCCGGCGCCCGGCCCGGCGCAGCACGCGCAGCGCACCGGCGGCCATCATGTCGGAGGCGCAGAAGACCGCGTCGATCTGTGGGTACTGCTGGAGCAGCCATTCCATCGCGGTCGCGCCGCTCAGCTCGCCGAAGTCGCCGCGGGCCGCGGGTCCCTCGCCGACCACGTCGCGGTAACCGTCGAACCGGGCGATACCCACCGCCATGTCGAGCGGACCGGTGATCGTGGCGATGCAGCGGCGGCCCTGCTCCCGCAGGTAGGTGACGGCGGCGCGGGCCCCGGCCCGGTTGTCGGCGTCGACGAAACTGACCGGTTCCGGGTGGTACGGCCGGCCGGCGCGGACCGTCGGCACCCCCCGCTCCTCCAGGACCGCCGGTAACGGATCGTCACCGTGCAATGAGAGCAACAGGGCGCCGTCGACGTGCTGGCGGGTCAGGTAACCCTCGAGCTGACGGCGTTCCTCGGGGGCCTGCGCGATCATCAGGACCATCTGCAGATTGCGGGCCACCAGCACGGACGATATCGACTGCACTATCCGGCCGAAGAACGGCTCAGCAAAGAACCGCTCCCCCGACTCGAAGATCACCAGAGCGATCGAGTCAGTGCGCTGCGTGACGAGCGCTCGGGCCGCCCGGTTCGGTACATAACCAAGAGCGTCGATGGCGTCCTGCACTGCCGATCGCGCCTTGGGGCTCACCTGCGCCGACCCGTTGACAACCCGGGACACGGTCCCACGACCCACTCCGGCCCGGGCTGCGACCTCTTCCAAGGTCGGGCGCCCGGTCGAGCGGTTCCGGTCTTCCCTCATCGCTGACCGTCCTTTCCGCGACCGACCCACGGTACACGCGCCACAAAAGCGTTTCCAGGCACCAGGCAGGATTGTTGTGTGCGACCACATCGAATCGCGGTCCTGGTATTACCGGGTGCCAATCCCCTGGACGTGGGGATCATCAGCCAGATCTTCGCGCCCCGGCACGGCCTGGGGTACGAACTGCGGCACTGTTCGGTCACCCCCGGACCGGTTCCGGGGCGGGACGGGCTCGGCTATACGGTCGAGTACGGTCTGGAGCTCCTGCATGACGCGGACACCGTCGTCGTGACCGCTTTCAATACCTACGAGTCTCCGCCGGCCTTGCCGGTCCTCGACGCTCTACGTGGCGCGGCAGCCCGCGGATCCCGGATGGTCTCGATCTGCACGGCGGCGTTCGCGCTCGCGGCGGCAGGGTTGCTCGACGGGCGGCGGGCTACGACACACTGGCAGCGCACTGCCACTCTGCAACGCCTTTATCCCGAAATATCGGTTGTTTCGGACGTGCTGTTCGTCGACGAAGGGGACGTGCTCACCTCGGCCGGACTCGCCGCCGGCATCGATCTGTGCCTGCACATGATCCGCCGCGACCACGGCGTGCAAGCGTCCAACGACGTGGCCCGGACCATCATCGCCGCGCCCTACCGCAGCGGCGGCCAGCCCCAGCTCGTCCCGCGCAGCCTGCCCGAACCTCTCGGCGACGTCTTCGCCGCCACCCGCGAATGGGCCCTGCGGCGTCTGAACGAGCCGATCGGTGTCCCCGAGATGGCCCGGCACGCACGGGTGTCGACCCGCACGTTCGGCCGCCGGTTCGTCGAGGACACCGGCTACACCCCGATGCAGTGGATCCTGCGGGCCCGCGTCGACATGGCCCGCTGGTACCTGGAGAGTTCGGCGCTGGGCGTCGAGCAGATCGCCGGGCACGTCGGCCTCGGCACCGGCGCCAACCTGCGGCTGCACTTCCAGCGGATCCTCGGGACGACACCGACCGAGTACCGCAGGGAGTTTGGCGGAAAGCTTGCGGGATCCGGCGCTTCCGCGACTTTTTTCACAGCCGGCCGGGGCGAAGAGTCGACGGCATGAGAATCGCCATCAACGGATTCGGCCGGATCGGTCGCAGTGTCTTACGAGCTTCGATCCAGCGGGGTACGGACGTCGAGATCGTCGCCGTCAACGACCTGGCCGACAGCCGTACGCTCGCCCATCTGCTCCGCTACGACAGCACCCTCGGACGGTTCCCCGGAACGGTCGAAGCCGCCGGGGACCACCTGATCGTCGACGGCCGCAAGATCGCGGTGACCGCCGAGCCCGACCCGGCCCGGCTGCCCTGGCAGGACATCGACGTGGCCGTGGAGTCCACCGGCCGGTTCACCGCCGGCGCCGGAGTGCACGTCACCCGCAAGGTCCTGGTCACCGCACCGGCCAAGGACGCGGACATCACCATCGCGTACGGGATCAACCACGGTGACTACGACCCGGCCCGCCACCGGATCGTCTCCAACGCCTCCTGCACCACCAACGCGCTCGCCCCGGTCGCCTCGGTCCTCGACGACCTGGCCGGCATCGAAGCCGGGTCGATGACCACGATCCACGCCTACACCCAGGAGCAGAACCTGCAGGACGGCCCGCACCGCGACCTGCGCCGGGCCCGGGCCGCCGGGGTCAACATCGCGCCCACCACCACCGGAGCGGCCACCGCGATCGGGGCCGTGCTGCCCCGCCTCGCCGGCAGACTCGCCGGGTACTCGGTGCGGGTCCCGGTTCCGGTCGGCTCCCTGGTCGAGCTGAACGCCCTGGTCAGCCGGGAGGTGACGGTCGAGCAGATCAACAGCGCGTTCGAGGCTGCGGCGTCCGGGCCACTGCGCGGTGTGCTGGTCTACTCCACCGATCCACTGGTCTCCTCGGACATCACCGGCGACCCCGCGTCGTCCGTTTTCGATTCCCTGCTGACCGCCGCGAACGGCCGGCTCGTCAAAGCGGTGGCCTGGTACGACAACGAGTGGGGCTTCGCCAACCGGGTCGTGGACACATTGACGTTGCTGTCCCGCTAACCTGTGCGGATGGCGGTCACCCTGGCGGATGTCGCACGGCTTGCCGGGGTGTCCCCGGCGACCGTTTCGCGCGTCATCAACGACAGCGCGAAGAAGGTCAACGAGGACCTGCGTGAGCGGGTCCTCGCCGCGGTCCGCGAACTGCACTACGTGCCCAACGCGCACGCCCAGAACGTGGCCCGCCCCCGCAAATCCGCGGTCGGCGTGATCGTGCACGACGTCTCCGACCCGTACTTCGCCGAGATCACCCGCGGGCTGCAACGCCAGGCGGGCGCGCACGACCGGCTCCTGGTGATCTGCAACAGCTACCGGGAACCGGAACGCGAACTGGCCTACGTCGGGTTGCTGCGCGCCCAGCAGGTGCACGCGCTGATCCTGGCCGGTTCCGGCTACCACGACGACCAGTTCACCGAACGGCTCAACGGTGAACTCAACGCGTACCAGCAGGCCGGCGGCCGGGTCGCGGTGATCGGCCGGCACCGGCTCGTCGGCAGCGCGGTCCTGCCCGGCAACGAGATCGGCGCCCACGCCCTCGGCCTGCGCGTGCTCGGACTCGGGCACCGCGACGTCGGGGTGATCGCCGGGCCCCGCTACCTGACCACCACCACCGACCGGCTCACCGGTTTCCGCCGCGCCTTCGACGAGTTGGGCGTCCCACTGCCCGCGTCCCGGATCGTCTACTCCGACTTCACCCGCGACGGCGGCGCCACCGCCACCGCCGGGCTCCTCGACGCACAGCCCAACCTGACCGCCCTGATCACCCTGAACGACTCGATGGCCGTCGGCGCCCTGGCCACCCTCCGCGAACGCGGCATCCGCGTCCCCGACGACATCTCGGTGACCGGATTCGACGACATGCCCATCGCCCGGGACGTCACGCCCGCCCTCACCACCGTCAAACTTCCCCTGGTCGAGATGGGCGAACGGGCGATGGCCCTGGCCCTCGGCGACAGCGCCGAACCCCACATCGAGGCCGCCGACGCCACCTTGATCTGGCGCTCCAGCTGCACCGCCCCCACCACCCCGGACTGACCAGTCTTCCGGTGGGTTTCGGGTTTCAGTTGTCGACGTGGGTGCGCTCGCCGTCCGGGGTCAGGACAGCGATCACCTCGGCCGGGCCGCCGCGGGCGCCGAACGAGTGCGGGACCATCGTCGAGAACGAGGCCGCCTCGCCCGCTTCGACCACCACGAGACGGTCGCCGAGAACCAGTTCCACCGTGCCGGACAGCACGGTGAACCAGTCCTTGCCCGGATGCACCCGCAGATCCTCGGGCCGTCGTGACGCCGGACGGGTGACCCGCATCCGGGCCACCGTCATCCCGGTGCGGCCCTGTTCACCGGCTAGCACCCACGTCGTGATCCCCCGCTCCGGGTGGTGATGCGGCTTGATCACCACGGCGTCACCACCGGAATCGACGAGCTGATCCAGGCTCGCCCCCAACGCTCGGGCGATGGCGGTGAGCTGGTCCAGGCCGATCCGCCGGTGCCCGGTCTCGATCCGGCTCAGTGTCGAGGGGCTCAGATGACAGCGGCCCGCCAGATCGTCGAGGGACCAGCCCTTGGCGAGCCGCAGCCCCCGAATCCGGGCCCGGACGAGCGCGTCCACCTCAGCGTCTTGCGTCATACGCAAGAGTGTATGCGCTCAGCGCAAAGTGGGCCTACAGTCGGTCGCATGGCACACGAACACCACTCCCCCGGTCACCACCACACCGCCAGCCCCGGACACGGACACGAGTCCGGCCATGCGCACGGGACCGGTCACGGGTCCGGCCATGCGCACGGGTCCGAGCATGCTCATGGGTTCTCGCATGAGATGACGGAGATGCTCGATCTGGATGCCGAGGTCACCGCCGGGCATCTGGCCGAGCTCACCGACCGGATCGCCGAGTTGGCCGGTGACCGTCCGGTTCGTGACGTCGTCGACATCGGCGCGGGCACCGGGACCGGGACGTTCGCGCTGCTCCGCCGCTTCCCGGAAGCCACCGTCACCGCCATCGACACCTCGGCCGACATGCTGACTCATCTCGGCGAGAGTGCCCGGCGGCACGGCTTCGACGGACGGATCCGGACCCGACAGGCCGACCTCGACGCGGGCTGGCCGGAGATCGGTGCGGCCGACCTGGTGTGGGCGGCGTCATCGATGCATCACATGGGTGACCCGGAACGGGTACTGGCCGGCATCCGCGGAGTGCTTCGACCCGGCGGGCTGCTCGCGATGATCGAGATGGAGTCGGTGCCACGGTTCCTGCCCGCCGACATCGGTCTCGGCCGCCCCGGATTGGAGGACCGTTGCCACGCCATCGCGGATCAGGCCCGCGCTGAACATCTGCCGCACCAGGGTTCGGACTGGGCGGCCCGGCTGAGCGCCGCGGGCTTCAAGATCCGGGACTCCCGGGAGCTGGTGGTCGACCTGTCCGCGCCGCTGTCCGCCCAGGCTGTCCGCTACGCCGTCGCCACCCTGCGGCGCTTCCGCACCGGCGTCGCCGAAGGCCTCTCCGCCGACGACCGCGCCACCTTCGACACACTGCTCGCCGACGACGCCCGCGTGCTGCGCGCCCTCCCGGGCCTGACCGTCCGCAGCACCCGCTCAGTCTGGCTGTCCACCCCAGCCTGACAAGCCGCAACACCCGCCCGGCCTGACAGGCCACCCCCGGCCTGACGGTCCCGCGCCTGACATCGCGCCCGATCTCCTGTTCCCCGCCGGGGCACCTTCATGAGAAGTCGGGAACGAAGAACCGCCCGAGCCGATCGGCTCGGGCGGTTCTCCCACTACGGCTCGTCAGTCGCCTCGTGGTCAGGCGGTGGCGGTTTCGGCGGATCGTTCCTCTATGGTCGCCTTGATCCGGTCGGCCTGGACCCGGCTCTTGATTCCGGTCACGGCCTGGACCTTGTAGCGGCTCAGGCGGCCGGTGCTGCGCAGGTGCTCGAACAGTTCGGGACCGTGCACCTCCAGCAGATCCTCGTCGCTGGCCGGGCGAGCCGACTGCGGGCGGGGCATCAGCTCGGCCCACGGCTGGCCGGCACCGGCCGCGGACATACCGCTCAGCGCCAGCACGTAGTCGCCGATGAAGGCGCGGACCGTGCCCTCGTCGAGGCGGGGCGCGCTCGGTGCGAGCACAGCGGACAGCTCGTCGGGGTCCATCGGCTGGCCTTCGCCGAGTTCCTCCTCGAGGGCGGTGCGCAGGTCGGCGAGGGCGGCGAGCCAGGCGTCCGAACCGAGCTGGGCGGCGGCCGGGGCCGGCAGGAAGTCACGCCACGGGTAGGCCGATTCGACGTGTTCGCCGTCCAGCTCCCGGACGTACTCGCCGATGAACGTCCGGACCACGCCCTCGCCCAGTTCGGACACCCGGGGCGCGAGTTTGCGGGCCAGTTCGTTGATCCGCAGGTAGTTCATCTCCGGCAGGTCCTCGGCGCTGATCTCCTGGGCGACCAGCTTGCTCAGCCGGTCGACGGCCAGCCGCCACCAGGGCGAACCGGCGATACTCACGGCCGGGCGGGCACCGGTGCCGGTCGACGCCCACGCGGGGATCGCGGGCGGGGCGGGCTGCGCCGGGGCCGGCTGCTCGGGGACGGGTGACACCGACGCCACCGGAACCGTGGCGCTCTCCCCGGCGCGCGGGGCCGGGTAGGAGGCCTGCGCCGCGACGACGGCCCGCAGAGCGGCGACGGTCTCCGAGGAGACGCCGTCCTCCCGAGCCGCGGCGGCCTTGGCCGCGGCGATGGCCGGTGCAAGAGCACTGACCGGCTGAGCGACACCGTTCGACGACGAGAGCGCAACCGGCTGAGGAACACCGTTCGACGGCGAGACCGTGATCGGCTGAGCGACACCGTTCGACGGGGGTCCCGCAGCCGGCTGCGGGACCCCGTTCGACGGGGAGACCGCAACGGGCTGGGCGACAGCGACCGGCGGAAGCTCCGAGGGTGACGCGGGTACGGAGAGCGCGGAGGATGCGGCGGTGCGCTGTGCGGGCACGACCGCGACGGCCGGTTCGAGGTCAGCCGGGACCACCGTGTCGACCGGATCGGTGGCGGGCTGCACGAACCGCACCGGCTCGACGAACTGCACGGCCTGCGCGGATGCCGGGACCTGCGACGGCACCGGAACTGCGGTGGCAGCAGCGGCCGGGGCGGCGGCGGCCGGTTCCGGTGCGGCGGCCGACAGAGCGGGCCCGGTGGCCGCGGATCGCAGCGATTCGGGGCGGGTGGGCACGTTGATCCGGACCGCGCCGGGCACGAGCAGGTCCATCACGCGCTGGATCCGGGCGAGCTGTTCGATGACCTCTTCGACGACCGGTTCCCCGGCGGTGCGGGCGTCCTTGAGCAGGCGGTTGCGCCAGAACGACTTGGGGAAACGGCCGGCACTGACGCGGTGGTAGTTGACGACCATGCGGCGGGTCTGACGGTCGGCTCCCATCCGTACCAGATCGGGGTCGTCGTCCGGAATGAGGAAACCCCAGCGCTCGGCGAGGCGGCGGGGGCTGTAGGCGAACCGTCCGCGGCGCACCCGCTGGCCGGCGGCGGTCAGGGCCGCCCACCACATCAGGAAGATCATGCAGGGGACGGCGAGGCGCAGCAGCTGCTCGGTGAAGGTGGCCGCGTTGCTGGCGACGATGATGCCGGACAGCCCGGCGATGAGCGCGGCGATCCACAGCATCGGGCCGGGGTGGCCGGGGGTGACGATCGTTCCGTCAGCGGCGTAGACGGACGTCCGCCGGTACTGCTCGGCGGCGAGTGACGTCGCCGTCAGGAAACAGATCTCGAAGACGGCGAAGACCAGCACCGCGAAGATCGCCGGGAGTTTCAGCTGGTCGATCGCGATGACCCACATGCCCTCGGCGTTGAGCAGCAGCGCCAGGTTCATGCTGAACGCCAGGGCGATCGGGCGCAGCGGCTTCTTCGACCGTTTGGCCCAGATCCCGAGGGCGATCAGCAGCACCACCCCGAGCAGGCCCGCGGCCAGGAGGACCAAGGCGGCGTAATCTCGCCAGAAGTCCGCTGTCAGGTCGTTGAGCTGCTTCACGGGGTCACGCCTTTCAGGGGTGCCGGAATGCCGGCGGGGAGGAACTCGTCGAGCGCCGTGGCGATCAACGCGGAGCGGTTGCCGGTAGTGTGCCGTGCCGCCAATTCATCGATGACGGCGAGGTTGGCCGGATGCGGGCGGATCGACACCTGCACCCGGTCCTCCCGGTGCAGGCGCCGCCCGGACCGCTGCGCGAGGAAGATGCCGTCTGCCAGGCCGGGCTGCGCGGGGAACGCGCCGAGCAGACCGTCGAGCCGCATGTGGGTGGCGTTGAGGGCGTCGAAGACCAGTTGGGTGTGGGAGCGGCCGGTGGCCGCGGCGCGTTCTCGCAGGCGGGAGCGCAGGCTCACGGACAGGTAGACGATCACGCTGCCGCCGGCCCGGACTCCCGCGCCGCCGGATGCGGCGATCGTGTCTGTGCTCGCTGGCAACACGAGACCCTCCCTGATCGATATCTGTCGGCGCGATTTCTACCACGCCGGTGTTACGGCCGGGACGGCCGTCCACAGGTGTGATCCGCGATCCACAGGTGGCGCATGAGGCTATCGGATAGTGCTATCACTGAGCGATCAATGCCATCGATTCGTGATCCACGACGCGAGGCAGACTCGGTGGCTTCGGCCTAGTGTCGGGTGAAAAGGTTCATTGGGGAGGCTTCGCAAGTAATGGTCTGGACGTGGATGGCTGGAGCGGCCGCCGTCATCGTGGTGATCCTGGGTTGCGTGGCCGTGGTGGCCGCCTGGCAGAGACCGCGACGGGTGCCGGACGAGCCGGACGAGATGCTGACCGAGGCGGGGGCGGTGCGGGCCGCCGCCGGGCGCGCGGTGCGGGAGGCCGACGACGCCTGGCATCGGGCGTCGCAGGCGGCCGGTGAGCGGGACCGGGCCGAGGACCGTTTCCTGGAGGCGCGCTGGGAGGCTCGGGTGGCCACGGCCGACGAGACGCATCTGCTGGTCCAGCGGGCGGCGCTGGCTGCTTACCGGCGCGGCGAGCTGACCGTCGAGCAGCTCAACGGCATCTGGTCGGCGGCCGGCCCGGCGGCGGTGGAGATCGACGACGGCCGGGTGCGGGACGCGCTGCAGGCCTACGAGGAGGCGGTCGCCGAGGCGGTTCAGGTGCGCGACCGCTCCCACGTCGCTTCGGTGGCGGCCGAGGCGATGGTCGAGGAGGCCCAGAACGTGGAACGCGAGGCCCTCGAAGCCCGTGAACGGGAGGCGGCGGTCTCCGGCTTGAACGGCCTCTTCGCCGCGGAGACCCCCGGCGGGGTGCCAGGCCGCTGAACGCGACGCGAAGGAACCCGGGACGCCGGGCGGGCCAAAGCGGGGCAGGGCCGCTGAAAATCGGGTCAGAGGAACCAGCTGATCACCGTCACCACGCCGATGCCCGTCAGGATCGCCACCAGGAGCAGGATGATCGCGCCGGCGAAATCCGAGGCGAGGATGTCGGGAGCCGGCGACGCGGTGCGGCGGGTGGCCGCGGCCTGCGGAACCGGATACGGGGCCGGCCCCGGTGGATCGGGGACGGCCGCTGATGGCCGGGGGCCGTCGGTCAGAGCCGCCAGGCGGCCCTCGGCGAGGGGCCCGAGCCCGCGCGGCCGGTCACCCCGCAGCCCGAGGGCCCGTAGTTGGTCGGCGTCCGAGCGGTAGTACGCCTTCGCGAAAGCCCCGAGTTCGGCCGGGGTGACGTCCTCGGTGAGGTATCCCCAGCGCCCGGCCTGGGCGTGATTGCCGGTCCGGCGGTGCACGTCGCGGAGCCGGATGCGCAGCGAGAGGTCGAAGGGATCGCCCGCGATCAAGCTGTTGAGGCGTTGCGCGGCGAGGTGGGTGTGGCCACGGTCGAGGTCGGCGTCCACTCGGGCCAGGACTTCAGGCTTTCCCATGCGGTCATTGTCATCCCTCGATGACAACGAAACGAGAGTGGCCCGGCTGTCGGACAGCCGGGCCACTCCAGTCACGTCACGAGTCGAGCGAGCGTCACGAGTCGCGCGTCACGCGTCACGCGTTCAGCGAGCAGGGTGCCAGCGCCTCGGCGTTCAGGTCCGGCTTGGCGGCGTTGCGGCCGATCGCCGTCTCCATCCGGTTGATGGTCGCGAAGCGCTTGTCCTCCAGCGGGCCGAGGATCGCGTTGTCGATGAACGCGGCGCCACCCTGGCCGGCGGTGTTCTTGATCCGGGTGTTGGCCTCGTCGATCTGGGTGTCCAGCAGAGCCAGGTTCCGGTCGATCTCGGCCTGCGCCTGCGCCGGAATCGCCACGTCGATGACGACCTCGGGGCAGTTCACGGTGGCGGTGCCGTCGTTGACGCCGGCGTTACCTGCGGGGACGGTCGCAGTCGGGGCCGCGGTCGGCTCCTCGGCGGCCTCGTCACCACCGGCTTCGGCACCGTCGCCGGCCTCGTTCAGCGAGCAGGGTGCCAGCGCCTCGGCGTTCAGGTCCGGCTTGGCGGCGTTGCGGCCGATCGCCGTCTCCATCCGGTTGATGGTCGCGAAGCGCTTGTCCTCCAGCGGGCCGAGGATCGCGTTCTGGATGAAGGCGTCCCCACCCTGGCCCACGGTGTTCTTGATCCGGGTGTTGGCCTCGTCGATCTGGGTGTCCAGCAGAGCCAGGTTCCGGTCGATCTCGGCCTGCGCCTGCGCCGGAATCGCCACGTCGATGACGACGTCGGGGCAGTTCACGGTCGGGACGTCGGCGACGACGGCGGCACCGGACGAGACGGACGCCTCGGGGACCTCGGTCGGTTCCGGGGAGACGTCGCCGCCGCCTTCGGCGTTGAGTGAGCAGGTCGACAGGCCTTCGGCGTTCAGGTCCGGCTTCGCGATGGTCCGGCCGATGGCCGTCTCCATCCGGTTGATCGTGGCGAACCGCTTGTCCTTCAGCGGGCCGAGGATCGCGTTCTGGATGAAGGCGGCGCCGCCCTGTCCCTGCGTGGTGCGGATCCGGTTGTTGGCTTCGGTGATCTGCGTGTTCAGCAGTTCGAGGTTGCGGGCGATCTCGGCCTGCGCCTGGGCCGGTACGGCGCCCAGTTTGTCGGCGACAGTCGGGCAGTTCACCGTGGGGATGGCATTGTCGGCGGCGGCCGCGACACCCAGGCCCGCACCGACCAGCGCCACCGCGACACCCGCGACACCCGCGACGCGCCAGCGCCGTGTGTTGGATCCACCAGCGTTGCTTCGGTACCGCTTCATGTGCGTGCCTTCCTCTTGGACCACCTTCTCGATCGGTCCATACGGGAACGCTCCCAACCACGGATCACCGAAGTCCGGAATAAAGAAAAACTTAAGGTTCGGGGACTTACGCCTTTAATGCCGCTCTCACCAGGTGAAGGTCTCCTCGGCGCTCACGCTGGTGGACCTGGCACGCAACACTCCGTTGAGGGTTCCGGTGAAGGTGACCTCGGCGGCGATCCACCGCCGGGTGCTCCGGGCGTAGAACGAGAACTGCCCGCCGGGAGCGCTGTTGGAGTAGTACCGTTCCCAGCCTTCGACCTTGTCGGCCTGGGCGCGCAGCAGGCCGTAGCGGGCTCCGGCGTAATCGAGTTCAGCGGAGACGAAGTCGTCGTTGGCCTGCGCTTTGATGTTGGTGATCCCGGTGCCCGGGTCACGGCAGACGATGAACTTCTCCCATTTGCCGGCGGTCACCGCGCGGGCCCGGAGCGTGCCGTGGAGGGCGCCGCTCCAGCCGATCTCGGCCGACACGTACCGGCCGTTGGCGGTTGATCTGATGCTGAGGTTGCGCCAGCAGGGCACTTCGGCGGCACCGGTGTCGGCGGTGACCTGACGGCGCATCCGTTCCAGGGTCGCGGAGCCGGCACCGGGTGGGGTACGGACGGCTGCGGAGGCCGGCACGGCGAGGCCGGTGAGCTGCAGGAGGCTGACGGTGAGGAGCACAGCGAGACGCATGGAAGCCACTCCGAACATTACGGAAATGCCGGGAATGGTGGCAAGCGTAGTTCCGGGATTCCCGGTCCGCCGGGTAAACGGGCCGGGAATCCCGGGCGATCACAGCCGTCCCGCGCCGGCCCCCTTGCCGACCAGCGCCGGAACGTCAGCGGTCGCGGTGACCGGCCCGGCCCGCAGCACCGGTGTCCAGCCGGCGTCGGTGCCCAGGTCGGGGTCGTGGGTGGCGTTGTACTCGCCGACCAGGCTGACCGCCTGAACCCCTCCGGTGCCGACCCGGGTCAGAGTGCCGATCTCGGTGATCGCCGTGCCGCCCCAGTCGTAGACGATGTCGTCGAGGGCCAGATCCGCGCTGCGGAGCAGGAAGTTGTTCTCGGCGTAGACGGCCGAGTAGACGCCCACACCCCACGAATACGAATACGATTGTTCATCGGTCTGGTAGTAGTAGTTGTTGTAGACGTCGACCTGCCCGAAACGAACCCGGGGCACCCGCTGGCCGATGTTCGCGAAACGGTTGTGATGCAGGGTGACGCGCAGTTTCCCGACGTCCGCGCCGACCGTGTTGCTGGAGCCGATCAGCATCGTCTTGTCGTGTTCCTGGAAATTGTTCCAGGAGGCGGTCACATAATCGGAGGCGCGGATGACGTCGAGCGCCCCGTCGTGCACCTGATAGGGCCGGCCCAGGTATTGCGGCTGGCTCGCGTCGACGTTGTCGCCGTCGCTGAACGTGTTGTGATCGGCCCATACGTGGGTCGCCCCGGTGAGCGTGATCAGGTCGTAGTTGGAGTTCCAGTTCCCGGCCGAACCGTCGGTCGGGTCCCAGGCCGGGAAACAGTCGGCGGCGTCCTCGAAACGCACGTTGCGCACGATCACGTTGTCGACGTTCTGGATCAGCAGGTTGCCGCCGATCAGGCGCGCGTTCGGCAGGCCGTAGACGGTCGTGTTGGCGCCGACCTTCAACTGCACCCGGGCCGCCTGGTTGCGCTGCGACCGGACCCGGGCCTCTTCGAGGGGGCCGGTCGGCCGGGTGGCGCGACCCCACACGGCCGGGTCGTAAGCGGCCAGGTAACGGTCCAGGCTGTAGTCCGGGTCGGCGTAGTCGGCGCAGGTCAGTGGAGTGCCCGCGTCGTCCTCGTTGGCCCGGATGGTGCCTTTGATCAGCACGATCCGCGGGGTGGGGTCGGTGCCACCGGCCAGGGCGGCGGCCAGTTCGGCCCGGTTGCGCACGACGAAGACGTGCGTGTCGTCGGCCGCTGAACCGCCGGTGGTGCCGGTGGTGGCGGCCGCCCATCCGTCGTTCGCGGGCAGGACCTCCCGGGCTTGGGACGGCACCCCGGGTGGGGCGGCGAGAGCGGGGGCTGAGGCGACACCGGCGGTGAGGACGAGGCCGATGGTCGCGGCGAGAGCGGTGCGCACGGTTCTCCTTTCCATGAGATCAACAGCCATTCGTGGGTACGGGTGGGCAGAGCCGGTAAAACAGTCAGCGCGCCCAGGGAACGCCGAGTTCGGACGGCAATCGCCCGCTGTCGGCCACGTCCCGGATCACCTGGTCGATTCCGGTCACCACCGATCCGCCCCCGTCCGGATGCGGTTCCCGGAATGCATCGGGAATGGTCACGGGTTCCGGCGCGGTCACGATCGCCTCGGCGACCGCGGTGAATCCAGCGGTTCGTTTCAGTGGCGCCAGCAACGGCACTTCCGGGTCGTCGCGGTGGTCGATCAGGTTCTCCAGCAGTCCGGCCCGGCCCGGCACGTGCGTGAAATCGGATTCGCCGGGCAGTCTGAGCCGGTCGGTCGGGTATTCCAGGACCGCGTCGCCGACGTGGATCTCCCCGGGAATGAACACCCGCGAGGCGAGTGTCACCGCGATCGTGATCCGCCGCCCGTCGATTGCGGTGAGCCGCAGGAACGTACTGTCGTCGGTCTCGATGTCCCGGGACCGGTACCGTTCCAGTTCGATCTTCGCGGTGGTGAACGGAAGGCCGGAATCAGCGACCGCCAGGGCCTGCATCAGGGCGTGCGCGAACGGGTTGACCAGAGCTCCGTCGAAGACCGGCCGCCCGTCGACGGACCGGCGCCCGGCCCACGGCACCCGGCGGTAGTAGCTGTCCGGCCGCCACCAGGCCCCGGACACCCCGATGTCGCCGGCCGGGGCGGCCACGCACAGTTCAGCGAGGGCCGCCGACCCGAGCGCCTGGAACCCGATCTGGAGGACCCGGTTGCCGGCGGTGACCGCCGCGGCCAGCCGTTCGTGTTCGGCGAGCGACATCACCGGCGGCTTCTCCAGCAGCAGGTCCGCTCCGGCGGCGAAGACGTCCAGGGCCAGTGCGAGATGGGTGTGCGGCGGAGTGCAGACCACCACGACGTCCGGCCACGCGGTGGCGAGCAGGTCGCCGTGGTCGGTGAAGAACGGCACCCCGTCCAGTGGCGCGTCCGGAGCCGGTTCGACGGGTTGCCGGTCGCAGAGGCCGACCACGTTGATCCGGCCGTCGTCCCACAGCTTCTGGAGGACCCGGCGGTGCCACAGTCCGTGGCCACCGGCGCCGATCAGGGCGACCCGGGTGGTCACGCCAGGCTCCGGACGGTCGTTTCGACGCCGTGTCTCTCCAGTTCCCCGTACCAGCGGATCAGCGCCCGGCGCAGTTCGTCGTCGCCGGCCAGTGCGGGCGGGAAGATCTGGTCCAGGGCCAGCAGCGCGCCGACCACTCCGGCCGGGGTGTCCGGGGCGGCGGCGAGCACCTCCCGGATCCGGCCGGCGAGCGGGTCGTCCAGGGGGAGGCTCGCGCCGGAGTCGGCGTACCCCCGCGCGAAGCGCATCCAGGCGGCCAGCACGAACACCGCCCAGCCGGGGAACGCGCCGTCGCGCCGCCGGTCGGCGATGGTCCCGAGCAATCGGTACGGCAGTTTCTGGCTGCCGTCCATCGCGACCTGGATGTTGCGGTGCCCGAGTTCGCGGTTGGCGAACCGGTCCAGCGAGGTGTCGCCGTAGCCGATCACCGTGACGCCCTCGGGCGGCTGGACGGTGGGGGCGATGTCCTCGGCGATGAACCGGCGCAGCAGCGCGGTCAGGCCCGGGATCTGCAGGGAGTCGGCGATCAGCTCGCGGCCCGCGAGCGCCCCGAGGTAGGCGCAGGCCGAGTGGACCCCGTTGAGGGCCCGCAGCTTCAGCTTCTCCCAGGACGTGACGTCGCCGGTCATGATCGCGCCGACGCCGTCCCAGCCGGGCCGGCCGCCGGGGAAGTCGTCCTCGATCACCCACTGGGTGAACGGTTCGGCGACGACCGGGACCGCGTCGTGGGCACCGAGCGCGACGGCCGTACGGCGAATGTGATCCGCGCTGGTGGCGGGCACGATCCGGTCGACCATGGTGGCCGGGAAGGCCACCCCGGCGGGCAGCGTGGCCCCGGCGACCTCCAGCCCCTGTTCGACCAGGCCACGGATCCGCGCGCCGTTGCCTTGCAGGTTGTCGCAGCAGAGCACGGTCAGCGGCCCGGCACCGGCGGCGTGCCGCCGCAGGATCCCACGAACCAGCAGCGCCGGTACGGTGGTCGGCGGCGCCTGTCCGGTGAGCTGGGCCCGCAACTGCTCGTCGAGCAGCAGCCGTCCCGCCGGGTCGAGCCGGTACGCCTTCTCGGTCACCGTCATCGACACGATCCGGATGCCGGGGTCGGCGATCGCCGCGACCACGCCGTGCGGATCACCGGCCGCGTGCCCGAACCCGCCGTGGATGCCGACCGCTTTCGCCCGGTCGCCGGTGCCGTCCACGGTCAGGACGCTGTAGAGCCCGTCCTGGGTCCGCAGCTTGTCGAGGATCTCCCGGGAGCGGGGCGCCACCCCGATGATGCCCCAGTTCCCGCCGGAAGCGGCGACCGCGGCTTCGGTGTAGACGGCCTGGTGGGCCCGGTGGAAGGCGCCGAGCCCGAGGTGGACGACGCCGGGCCGGACCGAGCCGGGCGTGACGGCGGGCCGGTTCTCCGGTTTGAGGGAGTCCAGCGCCGCCCGGTTCAGGCTCATGCCGCACCGTCCAGCCGGAAGACTCGTTTCGGCAGGTGGTAGGCCAGGTCGGCGATGGTCTCGGCGGCCTCGTCGAGCGGCAGCGTGCCCTCGGAGACGAGTTTGGCGAGATAGCCGGCGTCGATGCGGCGGGCCACGTCGTGCCGGGCCGGGATGGAGCAGAACGCGCGGGTGTCGTCGACGAACCCGGACGTGTTGTAGAAGCCGGCCGATTCGGTGACCGACTCCCGGAACCGGCGCAGCGCGTTCGGGCTGTCCAGGAACCACCACGGCGCGCCCAGGTACAGCGACGGGTAGCCGCCGGCGAGCGGGGCGAGTTCCCGGCTGAACGCGGTCTCGTCCAGGGTGTACAGCACGATCCGCAGCCGGGGGTCGGTGCCGTGCGCGTCGAGCAGTGGGCGCAGCGCGTGCACGTAGTCGGTGGCCGACGGGATGTCGCCGCCGGTGTCGCGCCCGTGCCGCTCGTACAGCGCGGTGTTGTGGTTGCGCACCGAACCCGGGTGCAGTTGCATGACCAGGCCGTCGTCGAGCGACATCCGGGCGAACTCGGTCAGCATGTGTGCCCGGAACGCCTCGGCCTCGGCCGCGTCAGCGCCACCGCCGAGCGCTTTGCGGTAGAGCACCGCCGCGTCGGCGTCCGACAGGACCAGCGTCCGGGCGGTGAGGTGGCCGTGGTCGGAGCTGGTCGCCCCGGCTTCGATGAAGGCCTGGCGGCGGCTGCGCAGCGCGGACAGGAAACCGGAGTACGTGCCGACGTCGAGTCCGGTGAGCACGCCCAGGTCGGCGACCCGCCCGGCCCAGCCCGGCCACTCCGGGTCGACCAGGTTGTCCGGCCGGAACGTGGTGATCACCCGGCCGCCCGGGCCGCCCCAACCGTCGGCGGCCAGTTTGGCGTGTGCGTGCAGGTCGTCCAGTGGGCTCTCGGTGGTGGCCAGGACTTCGATGTTGAACCTGGTGAACAGGGCACGCGGCCGGTAGTCCGGTTCGGCGAGCCGGGACGACAGCTCGTCGTAGACCTCGTCGGCCGTACCGGCGGAAAGGATTGTGGAAATGCCGAAGACGTCGGCGAGCACCTTCTCGGTCCAGAGCCGTGACGGGGTGCCCCGGAACAGCTTCCAGTTCTCGGCGAGCAGCCGCCAGATCGCCCGGCCGTCGGTCTCCACGTCCGTGCCGTCCACGCTGGGCACCCCGAGGCGGGCCGGTGGGATGCCCTGGCTGGCCAGCATCCGGGTCACGTAGTGGTCGGGGACCACGAACAGCCGGGCCGGGTCGGGAAAGGGCACGTCGTCGGCGAGCAGTGCCGGGTCGACGTGCCCGTGTGGGCTGATCAGGGGCAGGTCCTTCGCGTGGGTGTAGAGCTCACGCGCGATCTGCCGCTGAATCGGCTCGGCGGGGAACAGATGGTTCTCGTCGGTCACCTGAAGTCCTTGAGATCTAGAAGGTCGTGCACGCGGACGGCTTGGCCCTGTGCCAGGGACTCGTTGGCTGCCAGGCCGGTGAGCAGGGCACGGGCGCCGTCCACGGCGTTCGCGGTCCGCCCGAGCGGGTCCTCGGGGGTGTCGGGTCGGAGGAGGTCGGCGAGCATCCGGACGTCGGCGCCGCCGTGGCCGTGCCGGGCGAGCCCGTCCACTTCGATCTCGCGGGGCGGTGCCCAGAACGGCCGGACCAGCAGGCGTTTGAAGCCCTGTTCGGCGGTGGACTCGGCGCCCGGTTCGCCTTTGACACCGGACGCGGCGCCGGGGGCCACGTGGTCGCTCTCGACGACCTCCAGTTCCAGGCGCCCCTTGCTGCCGTTGAACATCACCCGGTAGCCCTCCCACGGCGCGTAGGCGGTGAGGTGGTAGCTCATCGACGCGCCGCCGGTGTAGCGGACCAGCACCGCCATGTCGTCCTCGATGGTCACGCCGGGGGCGAAGACGTTGCGGTCACGGTGGTAGCCGTCGTGCTGCTCGGCTTGAAGGTAGAGCTCTCTCATCGCGGGTTCGTCGGCCATCCGCAGTGCGAACGGATCGCCCTGCGCCTCGGCGGCCTCGTGGGCCCGGTCGTAGTCACGGGCGTAGCCGTGGCGTTTGCCCTGTTCGCCGTAGAAGAACAGCCGCCCGGCCGAGAAGACCTGGTCGGGGCTGTCGTCGAGCCACCAGTTGACCAGGTCGAAGTGGTGTCCGGCCTTGTGCACGAGCAGGCCGCCGGAGTTCTGTTTCTCGCGGTGCCAGCGGCGGAAGTAGTCGGCGCCGTGCCGCACGTCGAGCAGCCATTCGAAGTGGACCGAGCCGACCTCACCGATCTCGCCGGACGCGATGATCCGCTTCACCGCCTCGTGCAGCGGGTTGTAGCGGTAGTTGAAGGTGACCAGGACGTCGCGCCCGGTGCGCCGCTGGGCGTCCAGGATGCGGCGGCAGCCGGCCGCGTCGACGGTCATCGGCTTCTCGGTGATCGCGTCGCAACCGGCGTCGACTGCCGCTTCGATGTAGTGGTCGTGGTAGCGGTCCACGGTCGCGACCAGCACCACGTCGACACGCTCGCGTTTGAGCATCTCGGTGAAGTCGGCCGCGTCGTAGACCGGGACCGGTGGCACGCCGAGGCGGGCGAGGCGTTCGTTGTGGACGGCCGGGCGGGCCGGGTTGGTGTCCGCCATGGCGACCAGTTCGGCCACGTCCGCGTGGTCGCCGGTGATCGCCCGCAGGAACATCCCGGCCCGGGAGCCGGCGCCCACGAGGGCGTACCGGCGGCGAGGGGGAAGGGTCATGCCGTCGCCTCCTGTCGGCAAACGTTTGCAACAGATTAGGGAGGGGACCACGACCAAAGTCAATGCATGGCTCTACTTTGTCCACGTTTGACCACACTACGTGATCATCAGGCAACAGCCACGACATAGAAGGGCGTTGACACCACCGCAACCGTTTGCATTAATGGCTGTCACCGAGAGACCCGGGTCACACTCCGGGTCGCTGTCAAGGAGGACACCGTGGCCGTGACGATCCGAGACGTCGCTCGAGCGTCCGGCGTGCACATCTCCACGGTGTCGCGCACGTTCTCCGCACCGCATCTGGTCAACCCCGAGACCCGGTCCCGGGTTCTGGCCACCGCGGAGAAGCTCGGCTACCGCCCGAACCGGGCGGCCCGGGCACTGATCACCGGACGTACCCACAACATCGGCCTGATCGTCGCCGATATCGCGAATCCGTTCTTCCCGCCTCTGATCAAGGCGGCCGAGACCCACGCCCGGCGACGTGACTACCACGTCTTCGTCGCCGACACCGATGAGGATCCGATCGTCGAGCTCGACCTGGTGCAGGCCCTGGCCAAGCAGGTCGACGGGATTCTCCTCTGCAGCCCCCGGATGACCGACGACCAGATCGAACAGCTGCGCCGCGAAGTGCCGCTGGTCGTCGTCAACCGCCTGATCACCGGCTTGCCAGCGGTGGTCATGGACGTGGGGCAGGGCGCCCGGGAAGCCGTCCGTCACCTGCTCGCCCTCGGCCACCGCGAACTGGTCTACCTGGCCGGTCCGCGGGGCTCGTGGACCAACCGGGAGATCCGCCGGGCCGCGGGGGCCACCGCCCGCGCGGCCGGCGCGGATCTGACCGTCCTCGGCCCGAACCAACCGGTCGAACAGACCGGTGCCGCGGCCGCCGAGGCGGTGCTCCGCAGCGGCGCCACCGCGGTGCTCGCCTACAACGACCTGATGGCGATCGGTCTGCTCCAGTCGTTGCAGGACCGTGGTGTGGACGTACCCGGGCAGGTGAGTGTCGTCGGGATCGACGACATCGCGTACAGCGGTCTGATCCGGCCCCGGCTGACCACCGTGGCCAACCCGACCGCGGCCGCCGGCCGGGCCGCCGTCGACATGCTGCTGCAGCAGGGCGACGACCCGACGACCGGACAGATAACCCTCCGGACCGACTTGATCATTCGCAACTCCACCGGACCGGGGCCGTACGCCCCGGCCGTAGCGATCGACGCTGAGGTTGCCGCAACCGTCAAGGAGTGACGAACCCCCATGACCGCATCCCGCTTTCCCCGGCGCCGCCTGCTGAGCGGCCTCGTCGCCGGCATGCTAGCCCTTCCCCTGGCCCTCTCCGGCTGCGGTGACGACAAGGCCGCCGACGGCAAGACCGAACTGAGCTTCTTCTGGTGGGGCGCCGAAGCCCGCGCCCAGCTCACCGAACAGGCTCTCGCGCTCTACACGGCCAAACACCCGGACGTCACGTTCAAGAAGACCTGGCAGGCCAACCAGGGCTACTTCGACAAGCTGGCCACGCTGACGGCCGGCAACGACGCTCCGGACATCTTCCAGATCGACGACAACTACCTGGCCGAGTACGCCAGCCGCAACGTCACGCTGGACCTCGCCGAGTACCAGAAGTCCGGGAAGCTCGACACCACGAAGTTCCCGAAGGGTCTGCTCGACTACGGCACCGTCGACGGCAAGCTGGCCGGCCTGCCGTTCGGCGAGAACACCCAGGGCCTGGTCTACAACCAGACCAAGCTGGAGGCCGCCAAGGTCGCCCTGCCCACCACCGGGCAGACCTGGGAGGAGCACATCGCCTGGGCCAAGGACGCCACCACCAAGACCGGGGTGCCCGGCACGATGGACCCGAGCGCCGACTACAAGGCGTTCTGGGTGTGGCTGCGCCAGACCGGCAAGGAGCTCTACAACGGCACCGAGCTCGGCTTCACCCAGGCCGACGTGCAGGCCTGGTTCGAGCTGTGGAAGGGCGCCCGCGACGCCAAGGCCACCCCGACGCCGGACGTCATCCACGAGGGCAACGCCACCGACGTCAGCAAGCAGCTGGTCGTCACCGGTAAGGCGCTGACCTCCTGGGTGTGGGCCAACCAGATGCCGGAGCTGCAGAAGAACACCAAGGACCAGCTCGGGGTGATCGCGTACCCCGGTGACGCCTCCAAGCAGTGGCCGCGCGCCTCGATGTACTTCTCGGTCTTCCGGGGCACCGAGCACAAGGAGGTCGCCGCCGACGTGCTCAACTTCCTGGCCAACGACCCGGAGGTCGGCAAGATCCTCGGCACCGACCGTGGTCTGCCGTCCAACAGCGACATCCGGGCCGCCGTCGCCGCCTCCACCGACAACCCGTCGATGAAGCAGACCATCGAGGTCGTCGGTGAACTGGCGAAGAACTTCGGGCCGGCGCCCACGGTGCCGCCGGCCGGTCACAGCACCGTCCGCTCGGAGCTGATCAAGGCCGCCGAGGAGGCTCAGTACGGACGCGCCACCCCGGCACAGGCGGCCGAGAAGTTCTTCACTGCCGCTCAGGCCGCGATCAAGAAGTGAGTTCTGGTCCCATGGCGACAACCACGGCCCGGCCCTCGCCGACCGCGCCGTCGGCCGGTCCCGCCGCTTCCCAGCGGCGGGGCCGGCCCGCGCGGCACAACGCGGAGAGCACCGCCGGCTACGTCTTCCTCTCCCCCTGGCTCCTCGGGCTGCTGACCATCACGGCCATCCCGATGCTGATGTCGCTCTACCTCAGCTTCACCGACTACGACGTCCTCTCCGACTGGGAGTCGATGCAGTGGGTCGGGCTGGACAACTACCGCACGATGTTCACCGAGGACCCGTCGTTCTGGCACGCGGTCCGTACCACCCTGGTGTTCGCGCTGGTCGCGACCCCGCTCAAGCTCGCCGCCGCGCTCGGGGTGGCGGTGCTGCTGAACCGCTCGTTCAAGGCGGCCGGCCTGTTCCGGGGCCTGTTCTACCTGCCGTCGCTGCTCGGCGGCAGTGTGGCGCTGGCCATCGTCTGGGTCAACATGTTCAACCGGGACGGCGCGTTCAACTCGTTCCTGGCCTGGTTCGGCATCGAGGGCAAAGCCTGGGTCAACGACCCGGACTTCGCCCTCGGCACCCTGATCCTGCTGGCCGTGTGGCAGTTCGGCGCCCCGATGGTGATCTTCCTGGCCGGTCTCAAACAGGTGCCGACCGAGTTGTACGAGGCGGCCTCGGTGGACGGGGCGAGCGCGATGCGCAAGTTCCTGAGTATCACCCTGCCGATGCTCTCCCCGGTGATCTTCTTCAACCTGGTCCTCGAGACGATCAACGGGTTCCAGGGCTTCACCTCGGCGTTCGTGCTCAGCAACGGCACCGGCGGCCCGGTCGACTCGACCCTCATGTACACCCTGCACCTCTACATCAAGGGCTGGAACGAATACCAGATGGGGTACGCCTCGGCGATGGCCTGGGTCTTCCTGCTCGCTATCGGCCTGGTGACCGCCGTCGTCTTCCGGACCGGCAGGTTCTGGGTGCACTACTCGGACGGAGAAGACTGATGACCCTCCAGCGCCTGGCCCGGCCGCTCACGCTGGTCCTGCTCTCGGCGGTGGTGCTCTACCCGCTGGTGTGGATGCTCGGCAGTTCGTTCAAGGGCCAACAGGAGGTCCTGAACAACATGTCGATCCTGCCGCGCGAATGGACACCGGGCAACTACGCCGCGGGCTGGACCAACTTCGACGTCAGTTTCGGGCGGTTCTTCGTCAACAGCGCGCTCGTGGCCGGCTTGACGGTGGTCGCGAACTGCGTCTCCTGCCTGCTGGCGGCGTACGCGTTCGCCCGGTTGAAGTTCAAGCTGCGCGGCTTCTGGTTCGCCCTCATGATCGGCACGCTGCTGCTGCCCGGGCACGTCCTGATCGTGCCGCAGTTCGTCATGTTCAAGACGTTCGGCTGGGTCGGCGGCGACTGGCCGTACGCCCCGCTGATCGTCCCGCAGTTGCTGGCCACCGAGGCGTTCTTCGTCTTCCTGATGGTCCAGTTCATGCGGGGTGTGCCCCGGGACCTGGACGAGGCCGCCACGATCGACGGCTGCACCCCGTACGGCGTGTTCCGGCATGTGATCCTGCCGTTGTCCCGCCCGGCCCTGGTGTCGACGGCGATCTTCTCCTTCATCTGGACGTGGAACGACTTCTTCCGGCAGCTGGTCTACCTGTCCGACCTGGAGAAGTACACCGCCCCGGTGGCACTGACCCTGTTCATCGACTCCAGCGGGCAGTCCTCGGTGGGGCCGATGTTCGCCATGTCGGTGCTGTCGCTGGCCCCGGTCTTCCTGTTCTTCGTGGCCTTCCAGCGGATGCTCGTCGAAGGCATCAACACGTCGGGCCTGAAAGGATGAACTGGCCGGTCGAAGCAGCGCCGGAGCTCCGCCTGGACTGGCGGGAACGCTTCGCTCTCGGCACCGATCTCGCCCTGATCGGCGTAGTGGTCACGGTCGCCGGGCTACCGCTGCTGACCCTGCCGGCGGCACTGGCCGCCGGCTCCACCGCGGTCCGGCACCGTTACGAGCACGGCCGGTTGCCGGGCTTCCGGTCGCTGCTGCGCCGGTTCGGCCGGGCGCTGCTGCCCGGCATGCCCTTTGCCGTGGCGGCGGCGCTGCTGCTGATCGACCTGATGGCACTGAGCCGCGGCTGGGTGCCCGGCGGCACACCCGTCCTGGTGGTGACCGCGGTGGCCGCCACCTGGCTGGCCGGGGTCGCCACCCTGACCCTGGTGGCCATCGGCCGGGAGACCCCGTCCCCGCTTCGCTGGGCCTGGGAGCGGGCTACCACCCGGCCCTGGTCGGCGCTGGCGCCCGCGCTGGCCGGGGTCCTCGCGTTCTTCCTGGCGCTGTCCATGCCGGCCACGATTCCGCTGGTCATCGGCTTCCACCTGTTCGCCGCGCACGTGATCAGCGACCGCCTCGCCCCCGCGTGACGCCGGTTCGGCCCGCTACCGGCCGAACCGGCCCCGCCGGAACCTCGCCACCAGCCAGGAGCCGGCGAACGCCAGCAGCACCGACAGTTCAGCGCCGATCACGACCAGCACCACCACCGAGATCAGGTCCATGTCGAACAGCGGCGGGTCACCGGGCCGCACCGCCCCCGACGACAGCACCTGATCCGGCACGTCCAGCGACTCCACGTCACCTGCTGCCCCGTGGTCGTCGCCGGACAGCAGCACCGCCGACGTGCCCAGTTCGATCAGGCTCGCGGTCCGGATCAGGTTCTGACTGGTCAGGTCGTACTGGCTGCCCTCGTCCTCGAAGGTCGTCGGCCGCGCGTCCACGGTCGGCGTGTACTCGACGGCCACCGGATCACCGGACGGCCACCAGCCCAGCACCCGCAGCGCGTAGATCCCGTCCCGGCTCCATGACCGGCCGGTGGCCACCGCGTCCGCGACCGCGATCTCGGTGACCGTCCAGCGCATCGGGTAGTCGCCGCACCCGCACTCGGCACCCGACACCACCAGCAGGTTCCTCCCGTCGCGCGACCACGCCCCCTTGCCGGCCAGCCGGGCACCGGACGGCAGCGGCACGTCCACCCCGGTGCCGTCGGCGAGCGTGATCACCCGTACCCCCGCTCCGTTCTGAAATGCCAGCCGCGAACCGTCCGGCGAGAACGCCACGGTCCAGCCCGACAACGCGGCGAGGGTCCGCAGCACGGCGATCTCGCGCGTCGCGCCGGTCTCGGCGTCGGCGAGCAGCAGCCGTACGTCCGGAGCAAGGCCGTCGTGGTCGGTCCATCGGCCCACCAGCACCGCCACCGACTTCCCATCCGGGGACCACGCCTGCGCCGCGGGCTCGTCGTCGCCCTCGCCGGACGACACCACGCCCTGATAGGCGGTGACCCGCCCGGTGGTCAGGTCGGCGATACCCTCCTCGGCGGCCAGCCGGGAACCGTCCGGGGACAGCACCGTGCCCATCCCGGCCGGGCCGTAGAGTTCGGCCACCCGGTAACTGTCGTCGGACCGGCCGACCAGCCCGGCGAGCCAGTCCGACTCGTCCGGGAACCAGGTGTTCGACGTGTACAGCACCGACGCCGCCCCGATCGGCGCCTCCAGAGCGTCCGAGGTCCACAGTGTCGGCGCCCCGACCACGGCCGGCACCGACCCGGCACCCTGGGGTTTCGGCGCCCGGTCCCCGCCGACCGGGTACCACTGCATCACCCCGCCGAACGCGAAACAGGAGACCAGCAACGTCAGCGCGGTGGTCGCCACGGCCACCCTCGCCGCCCGGCCCGCCCAGGCCGGCAACACACTCGTCGACATCAACGGCTCTCTTCAACGGTACGAGCCCGGGTGATCGCCCACCAGAGCATAATGATCATGACGACGGCGATGGACAGGGTGATCACCCTCGCCGGGACGAGCAGAAATGTTCCCATCGTGAACAGCGGCGCGTCGCCCGGGCGGTCGCTTCTCGTTGGTCGCTTCGCTGTGCGCCGCGAGCATAGGTGATCATGTAAATATGCTCGGGTGGAGATCCGAGAAGCGACTGTCGCCGATATCACCGGCATTGTGGACATCGGGCATACGACCTGGCCGGAGACCTACCGGTTCGCCGGGCCGGATTACATCGCGCACGGTCTGGCCGGCTGGTGGTCACCGGAGGCGGTCGCGCGCAGCCTGAGCACCACCACGGTTCTGGTCGCCACGGACGACGACGGGCCGATCGCGACCGGCAACATCGATCTGCGGGGCGAGGTGCCGATCATTTGGAAGCTGTACGTCCACCCGGACGTCCAGTCGGCCGGCGTCGGGTCGGCGTTGATCCGGGCACTGCTCGATCTCGCTCCGGGCCGTCCGGTACGGCTCGAGCACCTCGACGGGAATGACCGGGCCGCCCGTTTCTACGCCCGGCACGGGTTCGCCCTGCTGCGCCGGGAAGCCGCTGATCAGGCGGAATGGCCCGACACGATCTGGCTGGAGCGGCCCGCTTCGTAGGTCTTCTGTTCTTCCGCGCCGCGCTTTCGCCGCGCCCCGGCGGTGCCTCATATGCCGCGGCGATGTCCTTCTAGACGCCGCGGCGGTGTTCGAAGATCAAGTAAGTCTCGGTGCCGGAGATCAGGCCGGTGCCGCTCAGGCGTTCGGTGATCACGGCGCGTAGGTCGTCGACGTCGGCGCAGGCCACGTGCAGCAGGAAGTCGTAGGAGCCGGAGACGAAGTAGACGTCGCGGACCGCGCGGATGCCGGCCAATGACTCGGCGAAACGGCCGATCGCCTCGCGGGCGTCCGGGCGGATCCGGACCGCGATCATCGCCTGGATCGGGCGGCCGATCCACGCCGGGTCGACGTCGGCGTGGAAACCACGGACCGCACCGATCTCCCGCAACCGGCGGATCCTGGTGAGGCAGGTGGACGGGGCGATGCCGACCCGGTCGGCGAGGGCGTTGTTCGGCATCCGGCCGTCGACCCGCAGAAGGCTCAGCAACTCCAGGTCGATGTGATCGAGACCTCGAACATCCTTCGGTACGTCGGTCACAGCACGCTGCCCCCCGGCAGCAAATGCGCCACCACCGTTACGAACAGAATCTTCTTCGTTCGGCTTGCCGGAGTGCTGCACATCGTTTCACTCTAACGACAAGAGCAGCGGAAGGGATCGCCATGCACATCGGTGTGCCGTCAGAGGTCAAGAACCACGAGTACCGGGTGGCCATCACCCCGGCCGGCGTGGTGGAAGCGGTACGGCACGGGCACCAGGTGTCGGTGCAGTCCGGGGCCGGAGCGGGATCCTCGATCACCGACGGTGACTACGTGAGCGCGGGCGCCCACATCCTTCCCGACGCGGACTCGGTGTGGGGCACCACCGACATGATCCTCAAGGTCAAGGAACCGATCGCCAGCGAGTACCACCGCCTGCGCCAAGGCCAGGTCCTCTTCACCTACCTTCATCTGGCCGCCGACGCCGAGGGCACCAAAGCCCTGCTCAACAGCGGGACCACCGCCATCGCGTACGAGACGGTCCAGCTCGCTGACGGCTCCCTGCCACTGCTCGCCCCGATGTCCGAGGTCGCCGGGCGGCTCGCCCCGCAGGTCGGCGCCTACAGCCTGATGCGCAACAGCGGCGGCCGTGGCGTGCTCCCCGGCGGGGTTCCCGGCGTGGCGCCGGCCAGCATCACCATCATCGGAGGCGGTGTCTCCGGCGTGAACGCGGCCACCATCGCCCTCGGTCTCGGCGCTGACGTCACCGTGCTCGACCTGAGCATCCCGCGGCTGCGGCAGATCGACGCGCAGTTCGGCGGCCGGGTCAAGACGCTGGTGTCGAACTCGTACACCATCGAACAGTCGGTGACCACCGCCGACATGGTGATCGGGGCCGTCCTGGTGCCCGGCGCCAAAGCACCCACTCTGGTCAGCAACGACCTGGTCAAGCGGATGAAACCCGGTTCGGTGCTCGTCGACATCGCCATCGACCAGGGCGGCTGCTTCGAGGACTCCCGGCCCACCACCCACGAGAACCCGGTCTACCAGGTGCACGACTCGGTCTTCTACTGCGTCGCCAACATGCCCGGTGCCGTCCCCAACACTTCGACGTACGCACTGACCAACGCCACCCTGCCGTACGCGATCCGCCTGGCCGACCTCGGCTGGCGCGACGCCCTGCGCGCCGACCCGGCCCTCGCCCTCGGCCTGAACGCGCACCACGGCGCCCTCACCAACGACCTGGTCGGCTCGGCCCTCGGTCTCCCCACCGAGAAGATCGCCGCAGTACTGGCGCTCTGACCCGACCTCTCCCGCGTGCCCTCCGCTCCCGAACCGGGCGGAGGGCGCGCCCTTTTCTCCCCTCACCGCACGGTCACCACGGCAACCGGGGTGACGCGTCAGGCCGCGGTGTGCAGGGCCCGCTCGTGCTCGAAGCTCAGGATCGTGGCGGGACATTGGTCGGCACGACGGGTGTCGACCAGCTCGACGACGTCGTCGGCGAGGATGCGCGGTGGCAGGATGCCGAAGCGCTCGGTGCGGTGCCGCGCGGAGGCGGAAACGGCCTCGGCCGGATGGGTCTGCTCAGCCATCCCTTGATGATGCGCCTGGTGAGAGGCCCGCGCTACCCCGAATTCGGGAAAGAGGGAGCCGCGTTCTCACGTGACTCCCTCTCGGTGTCCTGGATCAGAACGCGGCCAGGACGGAACCCTGATACTTGTCCTCGATGAACTTCTTGACCTCGGCCGAGTGCAGCAGCTTCTCCAGCTTGACGATGCGGGCGTCGGTCTCGTCGCCGGTGCGCACGACGACCAGGTTCGCGTACGGGTTGTCGTCACCCGTCTCCAGCGCGAGCGCGTCGGTCGACGGCTTGAGGCCGGTCTCGATCGCGTAGTTGCCGTTGATCACCGAGATCGCGGTGTCTTCCAGGCTGCGCGGGAGCTGAGCCGCCTCGAGGGCCTTGAACTGCAGGTTCTTCGGGTTGACGGTGATGTCCTTCTCGGTCGCCTTGACGCCGACGCCCTCCTTGAGGGTGATCAGGCCGTTCTTGGCGAGCAGGTTGAGGGACCGGCCCGAGTTCGACGGGTCGTTCGGGATCGCGACGACGCCACCGTTGGGGACGTCGGCGATCGCCTTGACCGTCTTGGAGTAGACGCCGAGCGGCTCGATGTGCACCGGCTTGAGCGCGGTGAACTTGTAGCCCTTGGCGTCGACCTCCTCCTCCAGGTACGGGATGTGCTGGAAGTAGTTGGCGTCCAGTTGCTTCTCGCTCAGCGCGACGTTCGGCTGGATGTAGTCGTTGAACTCGACGATCTCGATCTTCAGGCCTTCGGCGGCGGCCAGGTTGTCCGAGACGTACTTGAGGATCTCACCGTGCGGGACCGGGCTGACGCCGACCTTGAGGGTGTCGGTGGACGCCGACTCGGCGGCGTCGTCGCTGGAGGAACCACAGGCGGCCAGTCCCAGGGTGAGGGTGGCTGCGGCGAGGACAGCGGCAAGGGAACGGCGGCGCATGACTTTACCTTTCATTTCGATCGGACTTAGAGGAATTCGGACGAACCCCGGACCGGATCACGGCCCGAGTGGCTCAGCGGTGCGACAACCTGCGGACGAGCAGGTCACCGACCATCTGGACGAGCTGAACGAAGATGATCAGAGCCACCACCGTGGCGATCATCATGTCGGTTTCGAAACGCTGATAGCCGTACCGGATGGCCAGGTCACCGAGGCCGCCACCGCCGACCACGCCGGCCATCGCCGAGTAGCCGACCAGCGCGATCACTGTGATCGTCAGACCCGCGACCAGGCCGGGAAGCGACTCACGCAGCAGCACCTTGCCGACGATCTGGGTTCGGGTGGCGCCCATCGCGGTGGCCGCGGCGACCACATCAGCCGGGACCTCCCGCAACGCCGACTCGACGATCCGCGCGAAGAACGGGATCGCACCGATGGTCAGCGGCGCGATCGCCGCGTCGGTGCCGATCGTGGTGCCGACGATCGCCCGGGTGAACGGGATGACGGCGACCAGCAGGATGATGAACGGCAGCGAACGGCCGACGTTCACGATCAGGCCCAGCACCACGTTCAGCGGCGGCACCGGCAGCAGGCCACCCTTGTCGGTGAGCACCAGCAGCACCCCGACGAGCAGCCCGCCGACCGCGGTGAGCAGGGTGGAGACGAGGACCATCCAGGCGGTCTCCTGAAGGCCCACTTCGAGCAGTTCGAGGACTTCGGACCAGGTCATGCCGTCACTCCGCGCTTACGCAGGTAGTCGAGAGCCGCCCTGTTGGCATCGGGCGAGCCGGGCAGGGCCAGCCGCCAGCGGCCGGCACGCGTCGCGGCCAGGGTCTCCACCGAACCACCCAGGATGCGTACGTCGATCTCGAACCGCCTCGCGAGGTCGGCGATGATCGGCTCATCCGCATCAGCACCACTGACCGTGATGTCAACGATCGTCGTGCCGTGGCTCGTCGTGCTGTCGCTCGTCGTGCTGTCGCTCGTCGTGCCGCCACTGCCGCCGAACGTGGGAGATCCGCCGGACGTGGGGGATACGCCGGGCTCCAGGGGGACGCGGGGTTCCAGGGGGAACAGGTCGCGGGCCAGCTCGGAGTCCGGCCGCCTCAGTAGGTCGGCGATCGTGCCGGACTCGACGAAACGCCCGTCCCGCATCACCGCGGCCGACGTGCAGATCCGCTTCACCACGGTCATCTCGTGGGTGATCAACAGAACGGTCAGCCCGAGACGCCGGTTGAGGTCGAGCAGCAGCCGCAGGATCGACTCGGTCGTCTCCGGATCGAGCGCCGAAGTGGCCTCGTCGGAGAGCAGGACCTTAGGCCGTGCGGCGAGCGCACGGGCGATCCCGACTCGTTGTTTCTGACCCCCGGACAACTGAGCCGGGTACGCGTCAGCACGCTCACCGAGCCCCACCAGATCGAGCAGCTCAGCGACCCGGGCCTTGCGCTCGGCCCGCGGAGTACCGGTCACTTCCAGCGCGAACGCGACGTTACCGGCCACGGTCCGCGACGACAGCAGCGCGAAATGCTGGTGGATCATCCCGATCCCCTGCCGCGCGATCCGCAGGTCCTTGCGGCGCAGCTTCGTCAGCTCACGACCGTCGACCGAGACGGTGCCCGCATCAGGCCGCTCCAGCATGTTCACACACCGTAGAAGCGTGCTCTTGCCCGCGCCACTCTGCCCCAGAACCCCGTAGACCTCGCCCTCACCAACACTGAGGTCCACCCCGTCGACAGCAATGACGGCCCGTTTCCTGGAGCGGTACGTCTTGCGAAGCCCGCCTATTTCGATCACGTGAACACCCTGGTCAGCAGTTGTGACGGTCGCCGCAAAACCTACTCATCCCGTGGGCTTTGCACCGGAACTCAAACTAGCGTCCGTTACCAGCGATAGCCACCTCGTGTAACGACCCTCACGACTTCCGTAACTTTCACGCTCCCCGATGTCCCAGGTCCCAGGTCCCACCCGCGCCCAGCCAGGTCCCACGCCACCCGTGCCACCCCGTGCCGCGTCGTTACCCGCTACGCCCGTGCGGGACGGTCACGCTCGCCGGATCCCCGCCTCGTGCACCAGCACCGCGACCTGCACCCGGTTGACGCAGCCGAGCTTGTCCAGAACCCGCGACACATAGGCCTTCACCGTCGGCACGCTCATGTGCAGCTCGGTCCCGATCTGCGCGTTGGACGCCCCGGTCGCCACCGCCTCGGCGACCTGCCGCTCCCGCTCGGCCAGCCTCTCCAGAACCGCCAACGCCCGCTCCCGAGCACCGTCGCCGGCCCGGTCCGCGCTCTCCCCCGAGCCCCGGCCCAGGTCTTCCCGTGAGCCCCAGCCCCCACTCCTCCCAGAGCCCCGGCCCGAACTCCCCAGCGAATCCCGGCCCGAGCCTTCCCACGAACCTCGGCCCTGTTCCTCCCGCGAACCGCGGCTCAGATCCTCCCCCGAGCCCGTGCCCCGGGTTGAGCCCGGATTTGCTGGGTCGCTGCGGCCGACCGCGTAGTCGATCAGGCGTGGGAGTACCGCCGGAGCCAGGATCGACTCGCCGGCCGCGGCGCGGCGGACCGCACTGATGATCTCGGTGGGGGCGATGTCCTTGAGCAGGAAGCCGTTGGCGCCCAACCGGAGTGCTCCGAGCAGGTTCGCATCGGTGTCGAAGGTGGTCAGCACGATGATCGCGGGCGACGGCCCGTCACGCCGCAGTTCCTCGGTGGCGGCCAGCCCGTCCATCCGGGGCATCCGCACGTCCATCAGGACCACGTCGGGTTTCAGCTCACGGGTCATCGCGACGGCTTCGGCGCCGTCCCCGGCTTCGCCGACGATCCGGATCACCGGGTCGGCGCCGAGCACCAGCGACAACCCGACCCGCACGAGCGGATCGTCATCGGCGATCAGGACACGGACGGTATCGGTCATCAGATTTCCTTCTGTGGATACTCCGGCCTTCAGGCCGGAGAGGAAACGGAACCCCTGCGGAGCAGGTCGGGGATAGCCGATCCGCCGTCAAGGCGGATAGGCGTCTACCACCCGCGACAAGCCCGCACGATCGTTTCCAAACTATTGTGCTAACTTGTGAGCGTGACCTCAAGCGTGAAGCGGGCGTTCAAGTTCCGCTTCTACCCGGACCCGGAGCAGGCCGACCTGCTGAACCGGACGTTCGGGTGCGTGCGCAAGGTCTACAACCTGGCGTTGCAGGCCCGCACCGAGGGCTGGTACCAGCGCCAGGAGCGAGTCAACTACAACGCCACCAGCGCCATGCTGACCGCGTGGAAGAAGTCCGAGGAACTGGCCTTCCTCAACGAGGTGTCCTCCGTGCCCTTGCAGCAGTGCCTGCGGCACCTGCAAGGCGCGTTCTCCGCGTTCTGGGAGAAACGGACCCGCTACCCGCGCTTCAAGTCCAAGCGCAAGTCGCGGGCGTCGGCCGAGTTCACCCCGTCCGCGTTCCGCTTCAAGGACGGCAAGCTGACCCTGGCGAAGATGTCCGCTCCGCTGGACATCGTCTGGTCCAGGCCGCTGCCCGAGGGGCAGACACCGTCCACGGTGACGGTGTCGCGGGACTCGGCGGGCCGCTGGTTCGTGTCCCTGCTCTGCGAGGACATCCCGGCCCCGATGCCTGCCACCACGGCAGCGGTCGGGATCGACGCCGGGTTGACCCATCTGGTCACCCTGTCCACCGGGGAGAAGGTCGCCAACCCCCGCCACGAACGCACCGACCGCAAGCGGCTGGCCCGCGCGCAGCGGGAACTGGCCCGCAAGGACAAGGGCTCCAAGAACCGGGCCGAGGCCCGGCTCAAGGTTGCCCGCGTCCACGCCCGCATCACCGACCGGCGACGCGACACCCTGCACAAACTGACTACTCGGCTCGTTCGTGAGAACCAAACGATCGTGATCGAGGACCTGGCCGTACGCAACATGGTCAAGAACCACAGCCTGGCCCGCGCCATCAGCGACGCGGCCTGGCATGACTTCCGCTCCCTGCTGACCTACAAGGCCGAGTGGTACGGCCGGGACCTGGTCGTGATCGACCGCTGGTACCCGTCGTCCAAGGTCTGCTCGGCGTGCGGAGCCATCGCTGACAAGATGCCGCTGAACGTACGGGAATGGACGTGCCGGTGCGGCACGACCCACGACCGTGACGTGAACGCGGCACGCAACATTTTGGCCGCCGGGCTGGCGGTGTCTGCCTGTGGAGCCGGCGTAAGACCTCAACGGGGGAATCTCCGTTCGGGGCGGCAGGCTGTGAAGCAGGAAACCCGGCGGGCGACCGCCGGAATCCCCGTCCTTTAGGACCCCGTTGGGGAACGGCCAAAACGGTATGTAACGACCTTCAGCCAGCGAGGTCGAGGTCGAGTTGGGTGAGGTGGCTGGTTCTGGTTCGGCCGAGTGGTGTTCCGGTGAGCCAGGCGTCGATGCGGACGATGTTGGCTGCGGTAGCGGCGAGGAGGTGACCGAGGTGGGTCTTGTCCGCACCGGTGTATCGGGTGCTCCGGATTCCGGTGTGCCGGACGACCTGGGAGATCGTGGCCTCGACTCCGGCGCGGATGTGGTAGCGCTGCTGCCACGCCTCGGTGACCTGTTCACCACGTCTGGCCTCCAAGACTTCCTGCTGAGCTGCGGGAAGCAGGGTGAGGCTGCGACCCCATTTACTGTTGACGCTGGCAGTGGTGCACTCGGCCCGGACCGGGCAACCCGTGCAGTCACCGGCGGCGAAGTGCACTCGTGCCAGTTCGGTGCCGCTGCTCTTGCGCTGGGCCGACCAGCTGATACTGGTCTTGCCCTGCGGGCAGGTCACGGCCTTGGACTGCCAGTCGATGCGGAAGGCGCTCTGCGGGAAACGTTCGCCCTGGTGGGTATCCAGTCCTACCGGACCGAGCAGATCGATACCGTGTTCGTCGCGAGCGGTCACGATGTGCGCGGCGGTGACGTAACCGGCGTCGACCACATGTTCGCCCGGCACTCGTTGCCGGCAGGCCATGTTCTGATGGATGGTCCCGGTTGTCTCGGTGTCGGTGACTGTGGCATCGGTGGTCAGCACACCAGTGATGATCCGCGGCAGGTCCGCCTCGCAGGTCTCGCTGAAATGCACCTTGTAACCGGACCAGCCCAGACCCCGTTTGAGGCCGTAGCGGGCGTCGATGTCGTACGGCGAGGCCAGCCGGTTTCTACTGGGCGGGAGGTCTTTGCCCTCCCGCCAGTGCACCTCCTCACCAGCACGCTGGTACTGCTGCTCCCACACCTGGCCGAGGACCTGGACCGCCGGGATCTCCCGCAACCATGCCGGCGCACCGGGTGCAGCGACCGCGTCCAGGATCAGATAGCCGTCCCGCCCTACCTGCTCAGCCCACCGCATGCGCACGTCGTCGCCCTTGGGGAAGCGGTACGAGTCGATCCGGGCACCGTATCGCCCGGCCCAGTCGGCATCGATGCGTGGGGCGAGCCACTGTGGAGCGGTCTTGGCCAGGACTTCGAGGGCCGCCCGCAGGGTTTCCCCGACGAACTCCATCCGGTTCAACGTGCGCACCGCTGCCAGCACATGGGTGGAGTCGGTGCGTTGCCGGCCACCGGCGCGCAGCAGTCCCAGCCGCGAGCAGTGGTCCAGGATCACCTCCAGGACCTTCTCCTCCAGCCCATGTTTGATCAGCCGGGCCCGGAAATCGCCAAGGATCGTGTAGTCGAAACCGGGATCATCGAGTTCCAGACCGAGCAGGTACTTCCAGTCCATCCTGGCCCGGACCTGGTCAGCGGCCTGCCTGTCGCTGAGCCCTTCCGCGTACTGCAGCACCGACACCAGCGCCAACACCCCCGGCGAGGCCGCCGGACGGCCCACCGCCGGGAACGCCAGTGCGAACGCCGAATCGCCAAAGACCGGCCCGAGCGCGTCTCGGATCCGCACCGCGAGAGTGCCCTTCGGGAACGACGCCCGCACCACCCGCGCGGTCAACTCCGGCACCCCACGGTCATCCCACGCTTCCAGCGACACCCTGAACCCTTTCCACCCGGCAAACCCGACAATCATGCCAACAAGCGGATTCAGATGGTTTGGCCGTTCCCCAACGGGGTCCTTTAGGGCGGGGAGAGGTCAAGACGCCCAGGTTTCCGGATGACGGACGAGAACACCGCTCCGCCCCCGAGGACTCCGGCCGGGACCACCGACCAGGCCACGGACGGCGTCCAGGTGACGAACCGCGACCCGGGCGTGGACCGCGATCAGGACGTGGTCCGCGAGCAATGCGTGGACCGCGACCAAGGCGTAGACCGCGATCAAGGCGTGGACGGTGTCGGCGGCCATGGCAACCAGGCTTCCAGGTCGAAGGTGAGGCCGGTCCGCGGGTCGCCGTACACGCCGTGTCGCAGTCGCCCGTCGAGAAGGTCGACACGCTCGGCGAGCCCGATCAGCCCTGAGCCGGACGGGGATCCGGCCGACACGGAGCGGGAACCGGAAGGCCCGGATCGGGAATGGGATTCGGCTGACGCGGCGCGAGGACCGGCTGGCTTCCAGCGGGAATGGGATTCGGCTGACGCGGAACGGAAAGCGGACGGCTCGGAGCGGGGAACGGGTGGCGTGGGGCGGCGGGGTCTGGTGGGGAGCGGGTTGGAGATGTGGATGTGCAGGCCGGATGACGGGTCGCCGTCGAGCAGCACCGTGACGGGAGTTGACGGCGCGTGTTTGGCGGCGTTGGTCAGGCCCTCCTGGATCAGGCGGTAGACCGTTCGGCCCAGGGACGCGCCGACCGGTGGGGAGCCGAGACGGTCGGTGAACGTGACGGACAAGCCTGCCCGGCCGGCCTCGGCGACCAGTTCGGGCACGTGGCTCAGGTCGGGCTGGGGGCGCAGGTCCTCGGTCGGGCCGGCCCGCAGGATGCCAAGGATCTCGCGTAGGTCGTCCAAGGCCTGGGCTGCGCTGTCCCGGATCAGCGTGGCGGCCCTGGCCACTTCGTCGGGCGTCAGATCGGGGCGGATGTGCAGGGCACCGGCGTGCAGGCTGACCATGGAGATCCGGTGGGCGAGGGCGTCGTGCATCTCGCGGGCGATCCGTTCTCGTTCCAGGGCGCGCAGCGTGTCGGCGCGGAGGCGGGACTCCTCCTCGGCTCGGGCGGCTCGTTCCCGCAGTGACTCGATCAGCTCCCGCCGGGAGCGGGCGGCCGTTCCCAGGGCGACCGTGGTGGCGGTGATGGCGACGCTCAGGACGAGGCTCACCACCGTCGGGACGGACGGGTCGGGGTAGAGGACCGAATAGACGGCCCCGCCCAGCAGGTTCACCGCGACGATCGCCACGACCGGGCGGCCCCGGCGGCGGGCCACGACCGTGTAGAGAGCGATCAGCGCGGCGGCACCGGCCGCGTCGTCGACCGTCGCGGCGGCCGCCAGGAACAGGGCGACCGGCATCGGGTGGCTACGCCGCCACCACAGCGCCAGGGACAGGACACAACCGCTCAGGAAGATGAGGAAGGTGGTGTCGTCGTCGAGCCCCCGGATCTCAGCCGCGTCGCCGGCCAGGAGCAACCCGCCGAACCAGGAGACCAGGATCGCCGCCACGTCCCACGCCCGGCCGTCCCACACCCGGCCCATCCACGACCGGCTGAACCGCGGACGACCAGAGGCCACGGGTGCCGGCTCGTTCTGCGTGCCGGTCATGACCGGACCAGGGGTCGCCAGTGCTGACGGTCACCGTCGTCGCGGATCGCGTAACCCAGCTTCTCCAGCGATCCGCGCAGTTCGGCGGCCTCCTTGCCGGCTTTCTTGCGCACAGCCATGGCACGGGCCGACAGGACTGCCTCGACGGCCACCGGCAGCTCCCCGGAGTAGGGCACCCACGGCTGGTAGAGATCGGTGAAGGGGTCGTCGGCACGCCACGGGTACCCGTACGCAAGGAAGGTCTTCTCCAGCGGGCCCGCATCGGCCTGTGGCTCGCCGTGGAACATCTGCCGGGACTCCCCGTCCAGGATGATCAGGCTGCCACGCTCCAGGAAGACGAAGTCGATCTCCGCCCGGGGCACGGTGACAACGCTGTCGCCGGTCTCCAGCCGCACTCCGGTGGGCGCGACCGTCACGCGGGTGCTGCGGCCCAGGATCTCCACGCTGGCCAGCACACCGAGGACGGCCAGGATGGCGGCTTGGATCGCGACCTTCCACCAGTCGTCGACGGCGGCCAGCACCCGCCACACCACGCCGAGCACCGGGAAGCCGACGTCGACCAGCCAGCGCGCGAGGATCGGCAGGAGCACCGCCAGCGCGATCCCCACGGCGGCCGGGCCGACCGTCACGAGCACCCGGCCGGCCGGGGAGAACGTGAGAACGGTGGCATCCCGCCGGGTTGAGCTCATGCCGCCACGTTAGGCCGGGCGGAGTAGGCCCGGACAGTTGCCGAAAGTCGATGGTTCGCGACTTTGGTATATCCGACGAGGGCGGAGACAGCACAGCGGACAGCGACGGTAGATCTCACGAGGACTCGGGAATCGCCAGCGCGATCGTCAGCGCGAGCACCCACCGCGGATCCCGGAGCCGGTCACCGTACAACTCGCGCAGCCGGGCCATCCGATAGCGAACCGTCTGCGGATGAACGAACAGCTCAGCCGCGATGTCCTCCCGCCGCCCATGGTGCAGCAGCCAGCTGCGCAGCGTCTCGATCAGCTTGGCGGCGGCCGCGCCGCGCTCCCCGGCGAGCGGGTTCAGCGCCCAGGCCCGCAGATCCTCGAGCGCGCCCGCGTCGGCGGTGACCACGACGGCGGCCAGGTGGTCCTCGGTGTCGACGACCGTGCCGTCGGCGGGCGGCGCGAGCCGATGGACCCGGAGCGCCCGGTCCAGCGAGCTCTTCGCCTCCGCCCAGGGCCGGGCCGGGCCGATCACCACGTCGTGCCCGGTGAGCAGGCGGTTCAGGGTCGGCCGGGAGCCGCCCTGCGGGTCGGGGACGAGCAGTGCGGTGGTGCCGGGCAGGTCGGGCACCGCGTCGGCGAGTTGCAGGGTGCGCGGGTCGAGCAGGTCGATCACCCAGCGGGCGGCGCGTTCCGGCAGGAGCAGGGCGGTGAGGGTCTGCGGGGGTGACCACTCGGCCTGTTCGGCGAGGCCCTGGAGGACGTGTGAGGGTTCGCCGGCGGCCAGGGCCTGGACGAGTTCGTGCAGGCGGCGCTGCCGGATCCGGCCGGAGGCGGCGAGTTCGTCGGCGTGTCCGGCGACGCTGGCGGCGGACAGTTCGTCGATGTAGGCGAAGACCAGTTCGGCGAAGTCGGCGATGGTGGCGGCGGGCTGACCGGCCCGGACACTGATCGCGGCGAGTTCGCGCCAGGCCACCCGGGCGCCGACACGGTACGCCGCGAGCAGCGCGTCCAGGCTGCGGCCGTTGCGGGCCTCACCCCGGCCGAGCGCGTACGCGGCTTCGACCGCCGACGCCATCGGGGTGCCGGGGTCGGCGCCGGGACGCGACACCAGGTTGAGGAAGGCACCCAGCGCGGCCCGTACCGCCCGGGCGATCTTGAGTCCGAGTGCACCCGCGAAGGGTTCCGCGTACGCGGGCACCTCTTTGATGATCGCGGCGATGGTCCTGGTCGACACCGAGGACAGGCCGAGCCGGAGCGGATCGACGACCTCCACCGGCAGGCGGTACGACCCGATGTCGCGTAGTGGTGGTTTCACGCGAACTCTTTACCACAAACCGTCCGACTCTTGTTCCCTACGAACAATTACGGCTCCGGGGATTCACTTCTCCTGGTCAGGACTTTGCTCTGGTGAAGCAGCACTCTTGAGATGTGCCTGTTACACAGACATTGCGCGACGGAGCGTGGCGAGTCGTCGAGCTGATCACCACCCCGGTGGTGCCGGCCGACTACCTCGACGTGATCGCACCCCTGCGCAACCCGACCGTCCTGCGCGCCCGTGTCGAAGCGGTGCGCCCCGAGACCGCCAACGCGGTCACCCTGGAGCTGCGCCCCGGGCGTGGCTGGGAGCCGCACGAGCCCGGACAGTACATCCGTCTCGGCGTCGACATCGACGGCGTACGGCTGTGGCGTGCCTATTCGGTGAGCAGCGAGGCCTCCCGCCGGGACGGCCGGTTCACCGTCACGGTCAACGCCGTGAAGGACGGTGTGGTCAGCTCGTACATCCGCGATCACGTCCGTAAGGGCATGATCGTGCACCTGGACCTGCCGTCCGGTGACTTCGTGCTGCCGGTCGAGCGACCGGCGAAGGCGCTGTTCGTGACCGCGGGCAGCGGCATCACCCCGGTGATGGGCATGCTGCGCAGCGCCCTGCACCAGATGGCCGACGTGGTCGTGGTGCACTCGGCGAAGACCGCGCAGGACGTCGTCTTCGGCGCCGACCTGCGGGCGCTGGCCGCCGCGGGCCGGATCACGCTGGTCGAGCGGCACACCACCGCCGACGGCCGGCTCAAGCCGGAAGGGCTGGCCGAGCTGGTGCCGGACCTGTTCGAGCGGGAGACCTGGGCCTGCGGCCCGGCCGACCTGCTCGACGACCTCCAGGCACACTGGGCCGACGCGGGCGCCGCCGAGCGGCTGCACGTGGAGCGGTTCCGTCCGACGGTGCTGATCGCCGGGGACAGCGGCACGGTCCTGTTCGAGAAGACGGGGACGACCGTCGAGGTTCCGGGCGGCACCACCATCCTGGACGCCGGTGAGGCCGCCGGGCAGCTGATGAAGTCCGGCTGCCGGATGGGCATCTGTTACAAGTGCGTGCTGCCGATGCGTGAGGGCATCGTGCGCGACGTGCGGGACGGCACCATCACGACCGCGACCGAGGTCGACGGTGACAACGTCCTGATCCAGACCTGTGTCACCACCGCAGCCGGCCCGTGCCGGTTCGACGCCTGACGAACATCTAGAAAGCTGGGAAATGCCGTGACGACGCTGCAGCGTAAGGAATCCAACCCGATCGCCCACCTCTCCCCCGAGGACATCGAGGAGATCGGCCGCGAGCTCGACGCGATCCGCGACGAGTTCCTGGCCCTCCGCGGTGAGAAGGACGCTGCGCACATCCGCCGGATGATCAAGATCCAGCGGCGGCTGGAGCTGGCCAGCCGGGCCACGCTGATGCTCTCGGTCTTCCCGCCCGCCTGGGTTCTCGGCACCGCCGGCCTGGCGATCGCCAAGATCCTGGAGAACATGGAGATCGGTCACAACATCCTGCACGGCCAGTACGACTTCATGCGCGACTCGAAGATCCACTCCACCACCTGGGAGTGGGACCACGCATCGCCCGCCGAGCAGTGGAAGCACTCGCACAACGAGTTGCACCACAAGTACACCAACGTCATCGGCCGTGACAACGACCTCGGTTACGGCATCATGCGCGTCGACGAGCAGCAGCGCTGGACCAAGGCGCACCTGGGCCAGCCGCTCTACAACCTGATCAACGCGCTCTTCTTCGAATACGGCATCGCCGCGTACGACCTGGAACTGGGCCGCAACCTCAAGACCAAGAAGCGCCGCAACAACCCCGAGTTCCGCGAGCGTCTCCGCGCGGTCGGCCGGAAGATCCGCAAGCAGGCCACCAAGGACTACCTGGTGCAGCCGGCCCTGACGATCCCGGCCGGTCTGGCCGTCGGCAACCCGGTCGGCGCCTTCTTCGGCACCATGGCGGCCACCGCGATCGCTAACGTCGCCCGCAACCTGTGGTCCCACTCCGTGATCATCTGCGGTCACTTCCCGAAGGGTGTCGAGACCTTCGAGCGCACCTCGATCACCGGCGAGACCCGCGGCGAGTGGTACCTGCGGCAGATGCTCGGCTCGGCCAACATCTCCGGCGGCAAGCTGATGCACATCATGACCGGCAACCTGTCGCACCAGATCGAGCACCACCTCTTCCCCGACCTGCCGTCCAGCCAGTACGCGCAGATCGCCCCGAAGATCAAGGCCCTCTTCGCGAAGTACGAGCTGAAGTACGTCTCCGGGCCGATGGTCGTGCAGGTCGCCTCCGCCTGGGCCAAGGTCATCCGCCTGGCCCTGCCGAACCCCGAGCCGGCCCGCGAGATCGACCACTCGATCCCGGCCCGCAAGCCGGTCGAAGTAGCCGCCTGACCGCTGCTGCCGTCCGCCGCACGCCTGGCGGACGGCACCACCCCTTCTATGCGTCTGCGAGCCTGCGGACCAGCATGTACCCGTACGGCGGCACCGCTCCGGCGGCCGGAATGTGGCCCTGAAAGACCAGGACGAATCCAGCCGCGGTGAACAGGTCCGCCATCTCCCGGGCGGAGAGCCAGTACCGATCGAAGTCGACACCGAACTCGCTGACCAGGCTGCCGGGTGCGTTGCGGTGCAGGTTGCCGGTGCCGTGTTTGAAAGCGGTCACCAGACAGCCGCCCGGTCTCACCACCCGGGCGAGTTCGGTGAACGCCCGAACCCTGGCATCCGGCGCCAGGTAGATCAGCGAGAACCAGCACACCACCCCGGCCAGCGACATGTCCTCGAACGGCAACTCGCGCAGGTCGGCGACCTGGTAGTCGTAGCCCGGGTTGTCGCGTCGCGCCACCTCGATCATCCTCGGCGAGAGGTCCACTCCGCGAGGCGACAGGCCCCGGCCGGCGAGGTACGGAAGCAGCCTTCCGGTGCCGCAGCCCACGTCGGCGACCTCCGTGCCCACGGCCGCGGTCATCTCCGCGAACAGGTCGAGCATCGCCCGCTCGACCGGCATGTCCTCGAGCTTGCCGGGCATGTTCGCCGCGTACCACTCCGCCAGCGTGTCGTGCGCGTCCCGTAGTTCCTCGGTCCCAGCGTCCATTCCCCGTCGCCCGTCCCCTCGCCTCGATGTGACGGCGAATCTACGGGACAGCGAACCGGGCAGGGGTCAGCGAGCGGGGTGGGCGTCCGACAACCGGGCGATGGTGGCGGTGGCGCGGTGGACGGCGTTACGGCTGCCCGGCGGGATCACGTCGGTCAGGAAGCCGAAACGGGTGGCCAGGTCGCTGCGGGACGGGTCGGTGCGGACCGTCTGCCACCAGTCGGCGATGTCGCCCCAGCCGGGAGCCGACAGCGAACCGCCGAAGTGCTGCACCGACAGCGCGCCGACCAAGGTGGCGAAGGCGACCCGGTCCGCCAAGGGCCAGCCGCCCAGGGTCCCGGTGATGAAACCGGCGGTGAAGACGTCACCGGCGCCGGTCGGGTCCAAGGCGTCCACCGGGATGCCGGGGACCTCGGCGACCTCGCCGGTGCTGCCGTCGATCGCCAGGGCACCGTCGGCGCCGCACGTCACCACCACCACCGGGACCAGGCCGGAGAGCTTCTCCAGAGCCTGCCGGGGGTCGCCGGTCCGGGTGTAGCGCATCGCCTCGACCGCGTTCGGCAGGAAGGCGTGGCAGTCGGCCAGCACCTCCAGCACGTCGCCGGACCACTGCTCGGTCTCGTCCCAGCCGACGTCGGCGAAGACCAGGGTGCCCGCCGCCCGGGCGCGGCTGACCCAGCCCATGCCCTCCGGCGCCAGGCTGACCGCGGCACTGCGGGCCGCCGGAAGGCCGTTGACCAGCCCGTCGGCGTCGACCGGCAGCGGATGACCGTGGGTGATCATGCTGCGGTCACGGTGGTACGCCAGCGAGACGGTCACCGGCGAGTGCCAGTCGTCGACCCGCAACGACGCGGACATGTCGATGCCCTCCTGGTGGCTCAGCACCCGGTGGCAGAACTCGCCGTAGGCGTCCGAGCTGAGCGCCGTGCCCAGGCCGGTGTGCACGCCGAGCCGGCTCGCCGCCACCGCCAGGTTGGCCACCCCGCCGGGACAGGAGCCCATGCCGGAGGCTCGCACCTCCGTCCCGGGACCGGGCAGCTCATGCAGGCCGGTGAAGATCACGTCGAGGAAGACGACTCCGGGTACGAACAGGTCGAGCTGACGAGCCATCGTCCGATCTTAGCCCCGCTCCTATCGATCAAGTCGTGATTGATCCCGGGGGCTTGCGCAGATCGGCATGAGTGGCACGCAGCGTGTCGGCGGCCCGGTCGCTGCCGGGTGGCCGCAGCGAGTCCAGAAGACGCCACGCCTCGTCCAGAGCCTGGGACAGCTCACCGATCCGGCCGGCGTGCTGTTTACGGACGTCCTCCCGGACTTTCTCGATCCGGCGCATCCAGCCTTCCGCACTGGCTGTCGAGGACGGTCCGGCGGAAGTGGACGTGCGCGGGCCCGGCGGGAAACCGGATCGGGGCGCGGGAACCGAAGGGGAAGTGGCCGGGGCGTCACCCAGCACAGCGGCGGCGGGAACAATGGCGGCGATCGGGCGCCCACCGTCGACGATGACGGTGACCTGCCCGGTGAGCCCGGTGACCCGGACCAGTTGCTGGAACCGCAGGCGAGCCTCAGAGACCGTGAGCTCGATCCGGCGGCGAATCGGCATTGCTGGTTCTCCCATACACCGATGATGCGCCCGGGGTATGACAAAAATGCATAGCCGCTGGTCACCACCATGGATAGGTTGCCCCAATGACGAATGAATCAACATCGGAACAGGAATCGATCTTCGAAGCTGCGGACGAAGCTACGAAGGAACAGACGGAAAGGCAACATCGGGCGGCGAGCGACGTACGACAATCGGCGTCTCTGGCGGCCGCGACCCTGCGCAACGCCGTGGGAAAGGATTGGCAGCAACCCGCCGCCGGCCTGAATTGGACCTGTTGGGAGACGGTCGAGCACATCGCCGACGACCTGTTCGCCTATGCAGCGCAACTCTCTTCCCCGGATCCGGCGAGTGGCGCCGAGACGTACGTGCCGTTCGCCTGGCAGCATCACCGTCCGGACGGTCCGGCGCTGACCGTTTTCGTCAAGGATCACGACAAGCCGGACGACCTGATCAACGTGCTGTTGTCCAGTGCGGGACTGTTGTCCGCGGTGGTGCTGACGGCACCGGCGGATCGGCTGGCGTATCACCCGTACGGCGATTCGGATCCGGCGGGTTTCGCCGCGATGGGTGTGGTGGAGACGCTGGTCCACATGCATGACGTGGCACGGGCGCTGGACGTGCCGTGGGCACCGCCGGAGGACCTGTGCGACCGGGCGTTGCGCCGCCTGTTCCGGGACGCCCCGGCGACGGGAAGCCGCTGGTCGGCGCTGTTGTCGGCGACCGGGCGCGGCGAACATCGCCAGGAGAAGTGGCGCTGGGACGGCACTCCGCAGCGTTAGGTCCGGTGCACGTCGAGCAGCCTCATCACCTGCTCGGCCGCGTCGGTGAGCACCGCCCGGTCGGCGTCGCTGAAGACACGCGGCCGGGCGTCGATCACGCAGTGGGCGCCGAGGGTGTGCCCGCCGAAACCGGTCAACGGCACTCCGAGATAACTGCGCAGCCCGGTCATCCGTACCATCGGATTGTCGGTGTGTTTCGGATCCTCGAGCGCGTCGACCACACAATACGGTTCCCCGGCGAGCACGGTGTGCGTGCACATGGCCCATTCCGCGGGTGTCCCCTGGGCGTAGGCGACCCAGCCGGAGACCCCATAGGACCCGATGATGAACTGCGACGTGTCGAGCATGACCGACACCAGTGAGACGGGTGCCTCGATCAGTTTGGCGCTGCGTTCGGAGAGTGCGTCGAGGCTGGCGCGCAGTTCGGCGGAGTAGAGGTCGTAACCGGCGATCTCCCTGATCCGCTCCGGGATACCGAGCCGGTCGTAGAGTTCGGTGTTCATGTCTGGCTCCTGATTTCGAGGTGGGCGGCAGCGAGACAGTCGTACGAGGTGATCCGGATCTGCAGGGCCACCGCGCAGAGCCGGGTCGTCGGGTCGGCCGCGGTCATCAGGGGCAGCAGCCGGTCGACGGCGTCGGGTTCCGTTCCGGTCAGGCCGGCCGACTTGGCGAGTTCCCGCCAGACGTCTGGACCGTCGGGGCCGTGGACCCGGTGCACGGCGTCGCGGGCGTCGTCGAAGGTGGGCCGGGTGAGCCCGTAAGCCGTCTCCATCAGTGCCGGAAGCCGCCGACGAGGACGGTGAGGTCCCCGGCGAGGCGGGTCAGGTCGGCGGCGGCCTGCTGGGTGGCGCGGGCCCCTTCGGCGGTGGCGGACGCGACCTCGGCGACGCCGGAGACGGTCCGGGCCACGTCGCCGCTGCTGGTGGCCGCGTCGGCGACGGACCGGCTCATCTCCCCGGTGGTGGCGGTCTGCTCCTCGACGGCCGAGGCGATGGTCGTGGTGTAGTCGCCGATCTGCTGGATGACGCCGGTGATCTCGCCGATCGCGGAGGCCGCGGACGTACTGGAATCCTGGATCGCGGCGATCCGCTCGGTGATCTCCTCGGTGGCCTTCGCGGTCTGCTGGGCCAGTTCCTTGACCTCACCGGCCACCACCGCGAAGCCCTTGCCGAGTTCCCCGGCGCGGGCGGCCTCGATGGTGGCGTTGAGCGCGAGCAGGTTGGTCTGTTCGGCGATGCTGGTGATCAGGCGGACCACGTCGCCTACCTTCTGGCTGGCCGTACCCAGTTCGGCGACCTGGTTGTTGGTGCGTTCGGCCACCGCCATGCCCTCCTGGGCGACCCGGGCCGCGTGCGCCGCGTTGGAGGCGATCTCGGCGATCGACGCGCTCATCTGTTCGGCGCCGGCTGCGATCGACTGGACTCCGACGTTGACGTTCTCGCTGGCGGAACTAGCCGACCCGGCCTTGTCGGCGACGTCGGCGGCACCGGCGTGCAGCTGGGCGCTGACCGCGGACAGTTCCTCGGAGGCCCCGGCCAGAGTGACCGCGGACCCGCCGATGGTGCCGACGGTCTCGCGCAGCCGCAGGATCGCGGCGTCCAGGGCGCGGCCCATCCGGCCCGGCTCGTCGCGGGACGTCAGGCCGGTGCTGTGGGTGAGGTCGCCGGCGGCGAGCCCTTCGCACACGGCGATGACCCGCAGCAGGGACCGGACGATGGCCCGGGCCACGAAGACGCCCAGCGCTAGAGCCGCCGCGAGGCCGACGGTCAGGAGCAGGATGACCTTGACGCGGCTGCTGTCGTAGCCTGCGGCGGCGTTCGCGGCATCGGTCGCGGCGGCTGCCTGCTCGGCTGCGGCGATCTCGGTCAGCAGCCCGGTCAGCTCCTTGACCACCGGGCCGACCTGCTCGGAGCGGATCGTCCCCCAAGCGGTGAGATCGTTGTCCCGGGAGGCCGGGATGAGCTCCTCCTGGGCGATCGTCACGTAGGACTGCCAAGCCGCCCGCACCTTGTCGACGGTCTCGGCGCCGACCACGGGGCCGGCCGACTCGTACGCCGCGAACCCGTCGTCGACCAGGGCGAGGTTATCGGCGAACGCCTCCTCGTACTGGTCCTTGGTCTTCAGGTCCGGGTAGACGACGTGCAGGGCCAGGTCGAGGCGGGACTGGGTGATCCCCTCGCGCACCACGCCGAGCGCGGAGACCCCGGCCAGGTTGCCGCTGTAGATCCGCTGTGCCGCCGCGCTGGTCTCGGCGAGCGCGCTCAGCCCCAGCAGCCCGACAGCCAGCGCGACCAGGGCGGCGACGCAGATCGCCACCAGAATCTTGATGTTGACGCCGAGGTCGGCCCAGAACGCCATGATGGCCTCGCCTCCTCAAGCCTCGCACCCGTACTACTCCCGTTCGGCACCGGTGCGAGGCCCGCTGAGGACTTATCGCCGACGGATTCCGGCCGCCGCGACGATCGCGCCGAGCAGGCACAGCACCCCCGCCACCAGAGCCGCGGTGTGCACGCCGCCGAGGAAGGCGGTGGCCGCGCCCTCGGTGACCGCCGCCCGTACCTGATCGGTCATGCCGTCGGCGACCGGCGCGACCCCCATCGCCACCGCGTCCTTCGCCACCGCGAGCCCGGTCGCCGTCTGCTCCGGCACACCCGCGTTCACCAGGTCACCGACCAGCGACGACCCGACGTGCCCGCTGATCAGCGAGATCAGCACCGAGGTCCCGAGAGCGCCGCCGATCTGCAGCATGGTGGCCTGCAGACCACCGGCGACCCCGGCGTCCTGAACCGGCGCGTTGCCGACGATCGCCTCCGACGAGGCGGCCATCACCATGCCGATGCCCAGGCCGAGACCGATGAACGACGGCCACATCGCCCAGTACCCGGAGTCCGCCGCCAGCCCGGTCAGCCCGAACGACGCGGCACCCTGCAGCACCATCCCGAGCGGCATGGTCAGACGTGGCCCGAATCGGTCAGTGAGCGCGGCCCCCAGCGGCGAGGCGACCACCGAGGCGATGCTCAGCGGCAGCGTCAGCACACCCGCCCAGACCGGGCTGTAGCCGCGGACGTTCTGCAGATACAGCATGATGTAGAAGATCGATCCGAGCAGCGTGAAGAAGTTGATCGCGGTGATCACGGCACCGATCGTCAGTGCCGGGCTACGGAACAGCCGCATCGGCAGCAGCGGGTGCGCGATCCGGGTCTCGTACCAGCCGAACAGCCCCAGCACCACCAGTCCACCGGCGATCGTGCCGATCGTGGACGCGCTGGCCCAGCCCCAGGTCTCGCCCTTGACCACCCCGAAGACCAGCACCAGCAGCCCCAGCGCGAGCAGCAGCACCCCCGGCACGTCGAACCGGTGCCGGCCGGTCTCATGACGGCTCTCCGGCAGCACGTAGGCACTGAACACCAGAGCGATGACACCGATCGGCGCGTTGATGTAGAAAACCGACTCCCAGTTGACGTGTTCGACAAGCAGCCCGCCGACGATCGGCCCCAGCGCCGTCGACACCGACGACACCATCGCCCAGATCCCGACCGCCATGCCGAACCGCTGCGGCGGGAACACCGCCCGCAACATCCCCAGCGTGTTCGGCATCAGCAGCGCCCCGAAGAGCCCCTGCGCCGCCCGGAAGAAGATCACCCCTTCGACCGACCCGGCCAGCCCGATCGCCACCGAGGCCACCGTGAACCCGGCCACCCCGATCAGGTAGTACCGCCGCCGTCCGAACCGGTCACCGAGCTTCCCACCGAGAATCAGCGCGGCCGCCAGCGCCAGCAGGTAGGAGTTGGTCACCCACTGCAGCTCGGCGGTAGTGGCGCCCAGGTCACGCCCGATCTCCGGATTGGCGATCGACACCACGCTGCCGTCCAGCCCGACCATGAAAAGGCCGAACGCGACAGCGATCAAACTCAGCCAGGGATTCCCTCGCCGCCCCGTCTTCTCCGGCGGCCTCTCGGTCGTCTGCGTCATGCCCACTCCGTCTCCGCGCACAATTCTGGAACGCCTCAGGCAAACCCCCAGGCGCAGATCAACTTCACTTTTCGGTACGACTAGGGACGCCCCGCCGAACCCGAGCCCACCTCGCCCCCACCGGCGGCGACGCAGGCGTCACTCCAGACCGCTGGGCACTCCCGGTCATGCATGCCCAGGCCACCCCGCCAGCCGATCCACTCCCGGCCCGGCGATCCCATGCGTGTGGTGAGTTCGGGTTCGCTTCGCGCCCGAACTCACCACACGTCACGTGTCGGTTCGGCGACCTCCGTCGCGGATGTGCCGGGCCATCTGGCCGAGCGCCGGGAGTGCCGCCTGAACAGCGGCTCGCTGCTTCTCGTCGAGGTCGTCCAGAGCGGCCGTGAGATAGCGGGTGAAGAGCCCTTGCACCGCGTCGACACGGCGCCCGGCCTCCTCGGTGGCGTGCAGGCGGACCACTCGGCGATCCCGTTGGTCCGCTTCCCGGCGCAGCAGCCCCGCATTGACCATGGCGGTGACGAGGGCACTGGCGTTGTTCGGTTTGAGCTGCAGATCATCGGCGAGTTCCCGAACAGTGAGGCCCGGCCGGGCGCGCACCTGCCAGAGCGCGACGATCTGCACCTCAGGCGGTTTCGGGTGAACGAAATCAGTCTCCACCCGCCGCTCCAGACTCCGATGCAACTGATGGGCCAGATGCATCAGATCCACAGCCATCCCGCCGTCCTCACTCATGCCCCCATTATTAGGTATGACGGCATACCTATTTCAAGCCCATGCGTCCCTGATCACTCCACAACCACGCCACAAGGGCCGACCACTCCGCTCGCTACTCCGAAGACGAGGACCCGGCCCCGAATCCGCTCCCGCGAAACGCGAACCCTCCGAAAGCTGCCTACCGTTCCGAAGAACGCGCCTCAACGGAACGACCGCCCAAAGGACGAGTCGCAGAAGCCAGGCGCCCCTCGGCATTCCGGGCCGCCGAAGCCGCACCACCCTCCGCGGACCGAGCCGCCGGGTGGACGATGGGGCCGCCCGCGGGATGGACGGTGGGACCATCGGCAGGGCGGGCGTTGCCACCAGCAACGAAACGGGCCGCCGGACCAGACGCGGGGCGAGCCGCCGGACCAGACGCAGAACGGGCCGCCGGGCGTGGGCGGCGGGACGACGCCGGGTGCCGGGGTGGTGTGGAGCGGGAGGTGTGGCGGACCGCCGGTGTCACCTGGAGGCGTCGGAGAAAGGGGCCGAACGGGTCGCCGAAAGTACGGGCCGCCGTGTTGAGGAGCAGAGCCGCGGCGACCATACCGATCGCCGGCATGCCGATGAGCAAGGCGATCACGCCGATGATCAGGCCGCCCCAGACCATGACGCGCAGACCGACGTCAGCGACCGAGATCCCACTGGGGCGCTGACGGGTCCAGACCGGCAGGAACGACGACGCCAGAGCCAGCGCCAGCGCCCCCAGCACCGCGGCGACCGTCAGGAACGCCTGCGACCAGTGGTAGTGCTGCCCGATCGCCCAGGCGCCGGAGACCAGCACCCCGAACCAGATCTTGGCCAGCGCCCAGCGCCCGAAACGAACCAGCACATCATCGGTACCCGTCGACATGACGAACTCCAGCCGGACACGATAGGAGCACAGGCGGTAATCGGAACCCTACCGCCCGCAGACCATCCACGCCGGTAAGCCACGACGGACGCCACAACGCGAAGTCCCGGCGATCAGGCACGGCCGTCAGACGCGGCGATCAGGCGCCGCCGTGAGATGCCGCCGTCAGACGCGGTAGCCAGAAGCGGCAGCAAGGCTGCAACGGTCAAGTGCGGCAGTCAGGCACGGCAGTCAGGCGAAGACGGCACGGAAGGCGTCGCGGACTGTTTCGCGGCGGTCCAGGACGGCGAAGACCACGCGGTCGAAGGCGGGCGTGGCGGCCAGGGCATCGGCGAACGCCTGCGCCACCTCGGCCGGGTCGTTGCCGAAGACGCCGCAACCCCAGGCGCCCAGTACCAGGTCACGATGGCCGTGGGCGGCGGCGACCCGCAGGACACGGTGGGCCCGGGAAGCCAGCGCGCCCTGCACCTGAGGTAGGAGTTGCGGCTGGTCGCGGGTGATCATGGCACGGTTGGGGGCGGCGGAGGTCAGGAACGAGACCGGGAACGCCGCCGCCAGGAACCCGCCGCGGTCGTCCCGGAACACCGGCACCGACGGCGAGTAGATGACCCGGTCGGTGTAGAGGATCCCGCGATCGGCCCGGTGAAAGGCGTAGAAGTCACCGGCCGCCCGCAACGACGGATAGATCGCCGAACTCCGCGCGATGCTCTCCTCCTGAGCCTGCGCCCCGTTGAGGAAACCGCCACCCGGGTTGCGAGCCGACGCGAAATTGAGACAGGCCACCCCGGCCCCGAGCCGGCGCGCCGCGTCCAGACTGCTCTCCCCGGTGACTTCGACCGCGATCGCCCGCGGCACCACCACACCGTCCGGGCGGGAAGCGCCGCCCGGCGTGGACGGAGGAGGCGGGAGAGCGTCGCCGGGCAGGTGCAGGCGGGTGCCGGCGACCGCGGCGGCCACCGCGGCGGAGATGTCGACTCGGCCGGCCGGCCCGTCGTACCAGCCTCGTTCCACGATGGAGACCGTCTCCCGGGCGATACCACGCAACCTGCCACTCATGCCGCTGATCATGACGGACTGGTCAGCCGGGTTCCACCGGTTTTCCCCTGCTCTCCGGGGCGTACGAGGGCATACACCAGCAGAAGGACGACAGCCGGTACCGGGACACGAGATGCTCCGGGCATGGGACAACTCGACGTCGCGGCGGGCCGTACCATCGGGCCGGTCCCGCCCATGGTCCATCTGACCGGGCTGCTGCTGATGGTCTCGGGACTGGTGCATCTCGGGGTTTTCCTGGTCGATGACACGCCGTGGACCGGGCCGGTGTCGTGGCGTAAGCCGGTCACGTTCGGTCTGTCGTTCGGGCTGACCCTGATCACTATCGCCTGGGTGGCGGGGCATCGGGAGATGGGTCGCCGGCTGAGCGGGGGGCTTCTCGGGATCTTCACGGTGGACTGTGTGGTGGAGGTCGGTGGCATCACGCTTCAGGCCTGGCGTGGGGTGCCGTCGCATTTCAACACCGAGACGCCGTTCGACCGGGCGGTGGCGATGGCCGTTGCTCGGCACGATCCTGTTCCCGGCGGCGACTCCGGCGATCCTGTCGGGGCTGCGGCTGGGGCTGGCGCAGGGCTGGCTGTTCCTGGTCGCGGCGGAGCTGATCGCGTCGTCGATGGGGCTGGGTTTCCTGCTGATCGACAGTCAGAACACCGGCCGTACCGACGTGATGTTGCTGGCCATCATCCTGCTGGCGGTGCTCGGCAAACTCAGCGACACCCTGCTCGGTCTCGGCGAGAACCGGCTGCTGGCGGCGCGCCGCTGAATCGTCGTCACCCCGCCAGCCGGAAGAGTTCGGCGTGGACCTGGCGGGACGGCACCTTCAGGGTGCGCAGGGCGGCGAGGACCGCGGTGGTCAGGGCGTGCGGGCCGCACACGTACACGTCCCGGCCGGTGATGTCGGGGACCAGACGGTGCAGGTTCGGCGGGTGGAAGGGCTGGTTGTCGCCGCCGGTCCGGCCGGTGATGACGTGCAGGCGGGCGCCCTTCCCGGCGGCCAGGTTACGGATCTCGCCGAGCAGGACGGCGTCGGCGCCGCGGCGCACCCGGTAGATGACGACCGTGTCGGCGCCGAGTTCCGGATCCTCCAGCAGGGACCGGATCGGGGTGACTCCGATGCCGCCGGCGATCAGGAGAGTGGCCGGGCGGGTGCGGGCGGCGAGGGTGAACGCCCCGTACGGTCCCTCGGCGAAGACCCGCGCCCCGACCGGCAGGTCACGCAGGCCGGCGCTGGTGGTACCGACACCTTTCGCGGTCAGGCGTAACGAGCGGTCGTTCGGGGCCGCCGACAGTGAGAACGGGTTGGCCTGCCACCAGCGGTTGTGCCCCGGGAACCGCCACAGGAAGAACTGCCCGGCCCGGGCCTGCAGCCGGTCCAGGTCGCGCCCGGTGACGTGCACCGACACCACGTCGTCGGATTCGGGGACGACCGCGGCCACCCGCAGCCGGTGCCGCAGGTTGCGGATCAGCGGCACGATCAGCCGCCCGGTCACCAGGGCACCGAGCGCGAACGCCCACAGCCCCCACCAGTAGATCCGGGTGAACAGGTTGATCGTGAAAGCTGTGCCCTCGTACACCTGATGCACGATCCCGAGGACCAGGACGACATACAGCAGCAGGTGTACGGCATGCCAGGTCTCGTAGGAGAGCCGTCGCCGGGCGATCCGCACCGACAGCCCGGCGATCACCACGATCAGACCCACAGCGATCAGACCCAGCAGTACGGGGATCTGCCGCGACAGGGCCACAGCGGTCGTGAACACGGGCACCCGGTCGTACCGGGCGAAGCCCACGACCACGAACGCCGGATGCAGCACCGCCAGCCAGAACACGGTGAACCCGGTCCACCGGTGCCAGCCGGTCAGCCGGTCCATGCCGAACGCACGGTCCAGCAGCGGCAGCCGCGCGACGAGCAGCACCTGCACCGTCATCGTGAACGCCAGGTAGAGCCCGAGCAGCCGCCCCACCTGCCCGAACATGTTGTGAGCGGGCGGCCCGGCGGCCACGAACATCAGGTGGACGATCGCTAGGTTGACGATGAGGAAGGCTCCGACCGCGAAACGGGCGAAGGGCTGGGCCACAGCGATCATCCGGTCTCCCCTGCTGAACTCCTATCTTCAGGGGTGTACCGCGGGCAGCGCCATCAGGTTCAAGACAGTGGACGCCAGCTCGGCACCGGCCGGGTTCTTACGACGGTGTCGTCCTGGCTCTTAGTGGCGACGATCCGGAGAACGAAAACGTGCGGGCGGCAGGATTCGAACCTGCTCAGCGCTGAGGCAACCGGTTTACAGCCGGTCCCGACTCTCCAACTTCGGCGCGCCCGCGGGAATGAGAACCGCCCGCCCCTGAGACCAGGGACGGGCGGTGCAGAAAGACGCTGCGAACAGCCTCAGCCACACCACCGGTCCGGGACGCGATAGCAACAGAACATGGCTGGTCTCCTAAAAGGTCGTTCGAGCTGAGATCCACATTAGTGCCGCCCCGGAACCCCGGCAACGCAATTAACCGGCCCGCACGACGAGGGTCTTGGCGGCCATGTCACCCAGGCGGCGACGGCGGTCCGAGTTCACCACGATGATCAGGGCGAGCAGGTAGCCGAGGATGCCGTCGATGATCCGCAGCAGGGTGCGGACCATCGCGGAGACCAGGCCCGGACGGCCGCCGTCCTGGCTGACCACCCGGATGCCGGTGGCGAACTTGCCCACGGTCCGGCCGACGGTCCCTTCGAGGAGGATGTAGTAGAGCAGCACGACCGTGGCGGCCAGAAGACTGCCGTTGAACGACAGCCCGGTCAGGTCGCTGCCGTCGGTGGGCACGTCGATGCCGAAGATCCTGCCGATCCCGCCGAGCAGCACACTGAGAACGATGCTGTCGATGATCGTCGCGACGACACGCCGCCCGGTCACCCGAGTGTTCAGCGAGGGCTGTGCATAGGTCATCACCGCAGCCTAACGCCGCAGGCCGTCGGGGCCGAACGGCCCCGATCGCTGCTTTTCACCCGCGCCGGGTACGTTGGGCGACCATGGCGTGGTTCACCGAAGTCGATCTCCAAGAGCTCGCCGGCAGCCGGTCGTTCGGCCGAGGGCTGGAATACCTCGAAGCGGTCGTCAACCTCCGCGATCTACCCGACGGCGTCGTCGCGACGGTGCACGGATCCGACGTGTACCAGGTCCGGCTGTTCGACGCGGACGGCGAGCTCGACGGTGAGTGCGACTGTCCCTATGGCGAGCAGGGCAACTTCTGCAAGCACTGCGTCGCCGTCGGGTTGCGGCTGTTGCAGCGCTCCAGCGTCACCGGCGTCGGGGGCGCATCTTCCGATGCGGGAACCGCCGACGTGCACGCGTTTCTGGGCACCCTCGACCACAGCGAGCTGGTGGAGTTGGTGTGGGCGCAGGTCAGCCAGGATCCGGCGCTCTACCAGCGGATGCTGCTGCGGGCGATAGCCGGGGCGCCGACGGTTGACCTGTCGCTGCTGGCCCGGCAGGTGGAGAACCTGGCGGTGGACTGGCTGCGGTACGGCGAGGAGGAGGCGTACGCCGAAAGGGCCGACGATGTCGTCGCGGCTCTGGCCGAGTTGCTGCCCGAGCACGCGGGCCAGGTCCGGCCGCTGCTTCAGCGGGTGCTGGAACTGCTGGGCCAGGCTGCCGGATGTAGCGAGGACCATAGTGGGGCGGCTCTGGCCTCGGCTGCCGAGACATGGGATGTCTTCCTGGACGCCTGCGACGCGGCTCCACCGGACCCGGTGGAGCTGGGAGTCTGGTTCGCCGGGTTCCGGCTGACCGAAGTGGACATCCTGGACATGAGTATCACCGACGTGGCCGACCTGCTGGGAACGGACGGCCTGGACGCCTACTGGAACTCCCTGGAAGCAGCACGCGACGCGAACCCTGGCGGCTGGACCGTGCGTTCGCTACGCGAGGAGATGATCAAGGCGATCGGGGACGTCGACATCCTGGTGGCCTGCTATGCCGAGGACCTGTCCACCCCGGACCGGTACGTGCTGATCGCCCGGCTGCTGCGCGAGAACGAGCGGCCGGCCGAGGCCGTCGCGTGGCTGGAGCACGGTCGCGCCGAGGCCGGTCACTTCGATCACCGGAGCAGGCTGCTCGTCGATCTCCTGGTCGAGTTGTACACCGAGACCGGGCGTACCGAAGACCTGATGACCCTGCACTGGGAGTGGTTCCGTGCTGAGGGAGGCGTCGGCTCCTACCAGCGGTTGCGCGAGTTCATCCTGGCCGAATACCCGCAGCGGTGGCCACAGCGATGCGAGGAGGCTCTGGATCTGCTGCGTACCCGGGCGACCAGTGGTGGTGCCGGGAACACATGGAACGCCGGCGAGGTCTACGTGCGGGTGCTGCTGTCCGAGGACCGGGACGAGGCAGCGTGGGAGATGCTGGACCAGGTGCGCTGCGAGGAGTCGACCAGGCTGGCGGTCGCCAGCCGGCGGGCGGCGACCCACCCGGACGAGGCGCTGAAGATCTACCTGCCAGCAGTCGAGAACGCCATCGCCCGGGCCACCAACGCAGACTACGAACGAGCCGCCGATCTGCTGGTCACCGTGAGGGACATGTGCCATCGAGCCGGTACCGACCACGGTGCTGAGGTCGCCCGCCTGAAAGCGGACCACTCCCGCAAACGCAACTTCATGACCGCCCTGTGCCAGCGGGGCCTGTGACCGGCAAGCGGATAATCGACGGATGACCGAAATCAACGTGACGGTGCGGCGGGCCTCCGAGGTGGACGCGCCCGCGCTGGCGGGCCTGCGGTGGAAGCGGGCCACCCAGGATCACGGGTATCAGGGTGATGACCTGGACGAGTTCGTCGAGGTGTTCGGGGACTGGATGCGCGGGCATCCCGAGCATCGGGCGTTCGTGGCCGAGGTCGGCGGTGAGGTGGTCGGCATGGCGTGGCTGGCGGTTCTCGACCGGGTGCCGACGGTGACCGGTCACGCGCGCCGCGGCGGGGACGTGCAGTCGGTTTTCGTGGTGCCCGAGTTGCGGGACCGCCGGGTCGGTGCGCTGCTGATGGCGGCGGTGCTCGACGAGGCCCGCGGTCTGGAGTTGGAGCATGTGACGGTGCATTCCAGCCCGCGGGCGGTTCCGTTCTACGAGCGCAACGGCTGGGGCCACGATCCCGAGTGGCTGAGCTGGGCCGGAGAGTCCTAGAGGCGGAAGCGATTGTCGGTGGCCAGGGTGGCCAGTTCGGTGACGGTCAGCGGCAGGGTGGGCAGCGGCTGGAAGCCGACCTCGGAACCGTAAGTGGTGGATGTCGACTGCCGCACGTAGACCACGGTGCCGTCGGCATGACGGTAGGCCGCCCAGGCGGTGCCGGTGCCGTCGCGCACCACGCCGACCTTCTCACCGCCGACGGTCTGCGGGACGCAGGTGCCGCCCCGGCCCCAGAACTCCTGCGCCAGCTTGCACACGTCGGTGGGTAGTTTGTTGCCGGGTTCGTGGACTTCGACGACGAGTCCACCGGTCCGGTCGCCCTGACGGAGTGCGACCGTCGCCATGTACCGCCAGTAGTCGTCCTCGACCGTCGCCTGGTGATCACGAAGTGGAATGCCGTCGCCGACGGTGCCGGACGGCACCGTGTAACCGGCCGGCACCACCTTCAGAACGTCGGCGAGCAGCGCTTTCCCGGTGTTGTAGTGTGCGCCGCTGTCGGCGGTGGCGTCGCCGCTGGCTTCGGCCGGCCACGACGGCTTCGTCTCGGACACCGCGGGCACCGGCTGCGACGGTGGAAACGGCACCAGTCCGGCTGAGGGGCCGGCAGCGGGCTGGATGTTCGTACCGCCGCCGAAAGCCGGGACCACCGCGACGGTGACCGCCAGGATCGCGGCCGCGGCACCGCCGCCGGCCAGCAGGTTGCGGCGGGCGACGGCGCGGCGGGCGACGGCGACCGCGGTCCGCGACTGCATCGGCGGTGGCTCCGGGTGCAGCGTCACCGTGGTGCGCAGGGCGCTACGGAATTCGTTCTCGTCCATGTCGGGAGGCTCCTCACTGGGCCTTGACGGGGTATGTCACCAACGTGCGCAGGGTTTCCAGGCCGCGGGCCGCCTGGCTCTTGACGGTTCCCGGCGAACAGCCGAGAGCCTCCGCCGTGTCGTCGATGCTCAGGTCCTGCCAGTAGCGCAGCACCAGCACGGCCCGCTGCCGCGGCGGCACCTGGGCCAGCGCGCGGATCAGCGTGACCCGGTCATCGGAGGGTTCCGGGACGGCCTCGCGGTCGATCCCGGCGTCGTGCGGCCGTTCGCGGCGCCACCAGCCCCACCGTGTCTCGTCGATGAAGGACGAGATCAAAACCTTGCGCAGGTACGGGTCCAGAGAGTCGTGCCGTTGCACCCGATTCCAGCGCAGGTAGAGCTTGGTGAACGCGGTCTGCGTCAGGTCTTCGGCCCGATGCCAGTCACCGCACAGCAGAAACGCCGTCGCGCGCATGGCTGACGACCGTGCCGCGAAGTATTCGGCGAACGCGCGATCGCGATCGCTCATGCCGCCGCCTCCGCTTCGCTCCGGCGTCGCCATGAGTCTTCAACTGAGCTCGATGATTCGCTCGCAAGCTCGCTCATGCCGGTCCCCCATCCTGTCGGTCGGGTTAATCACGAGCCGACAGGACGGGAGGGTTGCATGCTTCTTCTATTTAGGCGCACCCAGATCGTCGAGGGCCTTGGCGGCTCCGCGGTGGACCGGCACCGGGGTGGACTCGCGGGCGGTGTCGAGGCTGATCTCCTTGGCGGCCGCGTTCGCCTGTTCGAGCTGCGGTTTGCGGTCGAAGAGGGCCTTGGTGAGGACGCAGGCCACGTTCGCGTCCAGGTCGTCCCGGACGAGCAGGACGTTCGGTACCACGATGGTCTTGGCGTCGGCCGGGGTCCGATAGGTGGCGGCCGGGATCGTACCCTCCGCATAGACCTGGTTGATCTTCTGCAGTTCGGGCAGCAACGGGATGATGTCCAGGAACTCGACCTGGTCCGCACTGGTGGTGAGCAGGTCGGTGATGCCGGGTGTGGGCAGGCCGCCGGACCAGAACAGCGCGTCGATCGTGCCGTCCTTCATCGCGTCCACAGTCTTCGTCAGGTCCAGTTTCTGGGCCTGCACGTCGGTGTCCGGTTTCAGGCCGGCCGCCGTCAGCAGCCGGTTCGCGATCACTTCGGTGCCGGACTTCGGGGAGCCGGTGGAGACCCGTTTGCCTTTCATCCCGGCCACGTCCTTGATCCCGGCGGCTTTGCGGACGATCACCTGCGTGTAGTTGCTGTGGATCCGGGCCAGTGCCGCCACCGGCTGTTTCACGGTGAAACTGCCGGTGCCGTTCACCGCGTCGGCAGCCGTGTCGGCCAGGGAGAACGCGACACCGTAGGTGCCGGCCACCAGCTGCTGGATGTTCTGCACCGACGCGCCGGTCTCCGCAGCGGTCGCCTGGACGTTCGTACCGGAGGCGTTGATCTGTTCGGCGTAGGCGTTGCCGAGTGCGAAGTAGACGCCTGTCGCATTGCCGGTGGCGATGCCGATCCGGGTGGCCTGACCCACCTCGCAGGTGACGGCGCCACCGGTGTCGGTGGTCGCCGCGTCCTGCCGGCCGCCGCACGCCGCGGTGGCCGCCGCGAGCGTGACGACCAGCGTCATTCCCGTCATTCGTCTCATGCTTCTCCTCCGTTGCCAGGGCGGACTTCAAGCTTGTGAAAACCGGCTATCAGTACTGCCGTCACCAGCACCGCGACTCCGGCGGCGACGGTCACCGGTGCCAGGTAGAGCAGCAGCAGTCCGGCCACCCCGGCGAGCACCCGGCTCAGCACACCGGCCCGGCCCACCCCGAGCACCCAGCCGCCGGTCGCGATCGCCAGTGCCAGCACCGCCAGCCCCGCTGCCAAAGTCGTCCACAGCACCCCGGTCCACGGCCCGCGGGCCAGCAGGAACTCCCCGTTGCGGGTGAGCACGAACGCGATCGGGGCGAGGAAGGCGGGCAGCGCGTACTTCAGCGCCTGCCACATGGTCGGGACCGCGCGACCGCCGGTGATCGCGCTCGCGCCGACCGCGGCGAGGGCGGTCGGTGGGGTGACCTCGGAGAGCACCGAGTAGTAGAAGACGAACATGGCCGCGGCTGGCGCCGGGACACCGAGCGTGAGCAGCGCCGGGCCGATGATCACCCAGCCGATGATGAAACTCGCGGTCACCGGAATGGCGAGCCCGAGAAGGGCGAGGGCGATCGCGGCCAGCACCACGGTCAGCGCCAGCACCAGCTGCGGTTCGTCGGTGACCGCTTTCGCGCCGTTGACCAGCAGTGATGCCAGTTGGGCGCCGAGGCCGGTCTTGGTGGTGGTCGCGGTGATGATCCCGGCGGCGGCACACACGGCCACCACCGGCAGCACCCCGCCCACCCCGGCAGCCAGCGCCGTGAAGACCCTCGGCGGGGTCAGCCAGGCCGTCCGGTCCAGGAACGAGAGAGCTGCCGCGAGGATCGTCGCGTACACCACCGCCCGGGTCGCGCTCTGCCCCAGAGCGAGCAGCACGACGATGACGATCAGCGACGAGAAGTGGTAGCCGAACCGGGCCAGCAGCCGCCACGCGCTGGCCGGTGGGGCGTCGACCGCGCGCACCCCGAACCGGCGCACGTCGATCTCCACCGCGAGCAGGATGCCCAGGTAGTAGAGGACCGTCGGGATCATCGCCCAGCCGAGAACCGTCAGGTAGGAGACGTTCAGGTATTCGGCGACGATGAACGCGGCGGCCCCCAGCGTCGGCGGCGACAGGATCGCCCCCACTCCGGCGGCGGCCAGCATGCCCCCGGCCTGCTCCGGCGGGTACCCGGCCCGGCGCAACATCGGCCAGGTCACCGCGCCCACACTGACAGCGGTGGCGGTCCCCGACCCGGACACGGTCCCCAGCAGGAACCCGGCGGCCACCGCGGTCCGCCCCGCCGCACTGCGCGACTTCTTGAACGCGGCCATCGACAGGTCCACGAAGAACCGGCTCGCCCCCGACAGATCCAGCACCGCACCGTAGATGGTGAACAGCACGATGTAGGTGGCGGCGACATCGAGCGGCGTCCCGTAGAACCCGCTGCCCGAGTTGTAGAGGGCGTCCACGATCTGCGCGAAGTCCAGCCCCGCGTGCGCGATCGGCCAGGTCTGCGGCAACAGTCCACCGTAGTAGCCGTACGACAGGAAGCTGAGACAGACCACGGGCAACGCCCACCCCGTGGTGCGGCGGCAGGCCTCGACCACCAGGATCAGAAGGATGGCGCCGAAGGCGACGTCGACGGGTTCGAGCAGCCCCTGCCGGTCGAGGAAGGCGTTGTAGCCACCCACGACGGGATAGAGACAGACGGCGAGCGCGGCGACAGCGAGAATCCAGTCGGTCACGGTCGGCGCTTCCCGGCCTTTACCCCAGCCCGATTTGTACGCCAGGAAGCACAGCGGCAGCGTCCCCGCGAGAAAGACGATCAGGTAGTACTGGCTACCTTGAGCAAGCGGCCGGAAAACCTGCCAGAGAACGAGTAGAGCAGCCCCGAACGCGACGACCGAGACCCCGGCCCCGACCCGCCCGCCGAGCCGCCGGGCCGGCCGCTCCTCATCGTCGTAGTGCACGGCAGGCGACGCGACCTCCGCTTCCGCCATACCAGCGGCAGAAGATCGACCATCACCCATGAAACGGACAGTACTATGCCTCATCCCTCTCTGTAACGACCCCGCCTTCACCCCATGACGCATTCGTTACTCTTCGCCCCGTCACGCACGGGGGATCCACCTGGCCACTTGCGTACGTTCTGCATACGGTCGGGTCGTGGAAGCGGAAACGGAACTGCCGCGCCCGCGGTTGGCTACCCGGCAGAAGGCGATTCTGGAGGCGGCGAGTCAGGCCGTGGGCGCGGGCGTGTCGGCGTTCGCACTCGAGGTCGTCACCGAGGCGGCGGCTGATGTGCCGGCAGACCGGCAGGCGTTCCTGCTGGACGAGAACTCATGGCAGATGTTCGACGACGCTCTCCGGCGACCGGAGCGGGATGTCGTCGGCCTGCAGAAGCTGCTGACAGCGCGGAACAACTGACTAGCCGGACCAAATGTACGCTTTATAGTACGTCTGGAGGTACAACATGAAGGTCATGACAATCAGTGAAGTTCGGCGGAACTTGGCGGCGGTGGTGGACGCGGTGATCGACGACGCCGAGGAGACCGTCATCCCGCGAGGCGGCGGCAAGGCGGTTGTGATCGTCTCGCTCGACGAGTGGAATTCGATGCGGGAGACGTTGCACCTCCTCCGGACCCCAGCCAGCACCCGGCGACTCCTGGACAGCATCGCGCACGCCGAGGAAGGCGTTCTGGAGGAGCACGTGCTCATCGACCCGGACGGCGACGCCAAGGTTCCGGCAGCGTGAGACTGAGCGTCAAATTCACCCCAGAAGGGTGGGAGGACTACACCTCGTGGAAGGACCCGAAGGCCGTCCGCCGCATCAATCGCCTCATCGCTGACATCCAGCGCGATCCGGCAGCGGTCGGCCTCGGCAAACCGGAGATTCTGCGGGGACTGATGTCCGGTTGGTCGTCCCGGCGAATCGACGAGGAGCACCGGCTCGTCTACCGGATTCGCGGCGAGGTACTCGAGATCGCTGCTTGCGCCGGGCACTACAGCGGGATGTGAAGGGGAGCGCGGCCCTGGCGGTGAGTCGCGCTCCCCTGGCCTTGGTGGGTTACAGGGTTGTGGTGGTTCGGGCTACCAGGTCGATGGATTCGATGGACAGCAGCTGGGTTTCCGCCTCGGTCAGGCGGGAGCGGACCTCGGCGGGGACCGAGACCGGGGAACCGGCGGCCAGCGGCAGCAGGTGCAGGGTCAGGTCGGCTTCGGGGGTGTAGCCGATGTCGGTCAGGTTGACCGTCCAGGTGGCGCCGTCCCAGTAGCGGTCGGTGACCGGGGTGCCGTTGACGCGGAGTTCGCCGATGTCGCCGGCCCAGCGGATGTGCAGCAGCGCGTCGTGGGACGGGTCGGCGGCCCAGGCGGGCAGGGTCAGGCGGTGGACGGCGGCCAGCTCGTCGAACACCTCGGGGGACGGGGCCGAGGGGCGGCCGTCGTGTTTGCCGTAGCTGACCGGGACCGTGGCGGCAGCCGGTCGGATCTCGGTGACGGTCACCGGAGAGTGCGACGGCTGCGGGACCGGCGACGGCTGCGGGACCGGCAGGTCGGTGAAGGCACGGAGCGTGGGCTGGTATACCCGTACCACAGCGGGGTTTGAAGCCTTGACCGTCACCGCGCCGGAAGCGTCCCACTGCAGTTCATCGGTGCTGAGGAAGAGGCGGCGGCCGCCGTCCTCGGTGACCCAGACCGCACCGGCCGTCTCGGCGGCCAGGACCAGCACGTCCAGGCCGGCCAGGACCAGCGGCCCGGAACCGGGGGTCACGGTGTGAACGGTTTCGGACACGGCGACTTCGGTGGGGATGCCGGGTTCGGCGATCAGGACGAGGGTCGGCACGCCGCCGGGAGGGGCCGGGAGCAGGGTCAGGGCCGAGGCCGTGGCGTACGTGACGGTGGTCCCGCCGAGGGTGAGGTTGAGCGGCCAGCGGGCCAGGGTGCCGGGCTGGACGTCGACCGGCTGGGACGGGAACTCCAGCTCGACCGGGCCGGAATCAGAACCCGCAGCAGAGCCCGCGCCAAAACCAGAGCCAGAGCCGGCACCGAGAGCGACCCGGAACCGCGCGCCGGAGTACACCGGCAGCGGGAAGTGCGGCTGGTGCCAGGACAGGAACAGGAAGCCGCTCGTCCCGTCGCTGCGCAGCGCGAACCGCAGTGTCGTCGAGTCTTCGACACCGGTCGGGCGCACCTCCGGCAAGCTGGACGGCATCTCCGCCAGGGTGTGCCCGAAAGCGGACAGGAACGCGTGCTGACGGCGCAGTTCGGCGTGGCTGGGGGCGAGGGTGCCGGCTTCGCCGATGGGGGCGTGGAAGTCGTACCCGAGGGGGGCGATGTCGTTGGGGTAGCCGGTGGCGTGTGATTCCTGCAGGCCGGGGCCGGGGTTGGTGCCGCCGGCGTACATGTAGTAGCCCTGCCAGGCCGACCCGTTGCCGATCTTGCAGTGGGCGATGGCGGCCACGTCGAGGGCTTCGGGGCGGGGGCGGCGGTGGTACGCGGTGGCCATGCCGCCGCCGAGTTCGCAGGTGGCGGCCGGGAACTGGTCCGAGGGGGTGCGCGGTCCACCCGATGCGGCCTCGATCGCCTGAGCACGCCGCACATCAGCGCCGATGCCCGCATCATCCCATACGTGAGAGAAGAAGTAATGGTCCCGGAATGTCGGGTCCCAGGGGGCGTCGGCGTCGACCCAGAAGCCGTCGCCGTACCCGCCGTAGAGGGGCAGGACCTCGTCTTCGGGCAGGTCGGCGCCGCCCCACGCGGTGGCGGTCCAGAGTGGCGCGGTCAGGCCGGCCTCGCGGGCCAGGCGTTTGAGCGTGACCAGGTGCTGCGGCTGGTCGTACAGCTCGTTCTCGAGCTGGATGCCGATGATCTTGTCGATCGACGGGGCCACTGCCGTACCGATGGCCTCGAACCACTCGGTGACGAGCGCCAGGTACGACGGGTCGTCGGTGCGGTGCCGGACCGGGGCCTGCTGGACCCAGTCGGGGAAGCCGCCGTTGCGGGTCTCGCCGTGGCACCAGGGGCCGATCCGCAGGACCACGTCGAGTCCGGTCTCGACCGCGAGGTCGACGAACGCGGCCACGTCGAGGTCACCGTCGAAGCGTGCGGCCTGTTCGCGGGTGGGCTGGTGATGCAGCCAGAACAGGTAGGTGGCCACGACGGTGACCCCACCGGCCTTCATCTGGCGCAGTCGTTCCGCCCAGCGCGCGCGGGGGACCCGGCTGTAGTGCAGTTCGCCGGAGACCGGGATGACCGGAACGCCGTCGCGAGTCAGGTAACGGCTGGTGAGCGACAGGCCGGAGGTGACGTCCTCGGCGTTGCTCATCCGTGGCCGGCGCAGCGGAGTCGCCCAGGCTTGGTGGCGAACAAAAAGCGGCTCAGGCCACGACATGGGATCACTCCTTGCTGGTTTGACTGTAACCGGTCACAGGCCGGCAGGCTCGAACGATACACAGGCGTAACGGGTCGGACGCAAGGGCTTGACACATCGCCGTAACACCAGCACTGTAACCGGTCACAGGGGTTGTGTTGAACGACACGCTTCCGTCTCCGGCTTCCCGTTTTCGGCCAAGCCGATCAAGGAGGATCAATGAAGACTAAATTCGCACCGCTGATGGCGGCTCTCGCCGCGGCGGCTTTGTTCACCGGCTCCGCCTGCAGCAGCACCGATTCCTCGGACGAGGGGGCCGTCGACCCCAACGAGAAGGTCGAGCTGACCTACTGGACCTGGACTCCGAACATGGACAAGGTCGTGGCTGCCTGGAACGCGAAGAACCCGAACATCCAGGTCACGGTCAACAAGCAGGACGGCGGCGACCCGGCCGTCACCAAGCTGCTGACCGCGATCAAGGCGGGTTCCGGCGCGCCGGACATCATGCAGGCCGAGTACCAGAAGGTGCCGACGCTGGTCTCCGCGGACGCGCTCGCTGACATCTCCGCCGAGGTCGGCGCGATCAAGGACAAGTACCCGGCCGGCGCGTGGAGCGGTGTCTCCCTCGGTTCGGACGCGGCCTACGGTGTCCCGCAGGACTCCGGCCCGCTGATGTTCTTCTACCGCGCGGACGTCTTCGAGAAGAACGGCATCGCGGCCCCGAAGACCTGGGACGACTACGCGGCCGCCGCAGAGAAGATCCACAAGGCGGACGCCAAGCAGTACCTGGGCACCTTCTCGGCCAACGACGCGGGTCTGTTCACCGGCCTCGCGCAGCAGGCCGGCGCCTCCTGGTGGGGTGTGAACGGGGACGCCTGGAGCGTCAACATCAACGACGCGGCCACCCAGAAGGTCGCCTCCTACTGGGGTGGCCTGGTGGAGAAGGGCGTCATCGACAACAAGCCGATGTACACCCCGGAGTGGAACGCGGCCCTCAACGACGGCACCCAGGTCGGCTGGGTCAGCGCGGTCTGGGCCCCGGGTGTGCTCGACGGCAGCGCCAAGGACACCAAGGGCAAGTGGAAGGCCGCCCCGATGCCGCAGTGGGACGCCGCGGCTCCGAAGACCGGCGCCTGGGGCGGTTCGGCCACCAGTGTGACGACCCAGTCGAAGCACAAGAAGCAGGCCACCCAGTTCATCACCTGGCTCAACAGCGACCCGGAGTCGCTGAAGCTGCTCGCCGACACGGCGTTCATCTACCCGGCCTCCAACGACGCCACCAGTGTGCTGACCACCCCGCCGGCGTTCTTCGCGGACCAGGCGGACTACTACACCATCGCCGGTGAGGCCTCCAAGCAGCTCTCGCCGTTCACCTACGGCCCGAACGTGAACGTCGCCTACAGCGCGTTCAACGACGCCTTCGCCAAGGCCGCCGAGTCGAAGAAGGCCGCCGCCTTCACCGAGTCCCTGGCGACCATGCAGAAGACCACCGTCGACGACATGAAGAACTCCGGGTTCACCGTCGCCGGATGAGTTCGTCTCCGGGTGGGTGCCAGCCCCCCTCGTACCCACCCGGAGCGCTCCGAAAGGAAGAATCGGCGATGTCGCTGACAACCACCGCACCGAGGAAGACCGCGGCGCCCACGGCGGGCACGCCCCGGCGCCGAAAGGCGAAGAGGACCGGCACTCCGTACGGGTTCCTCGCCCCCGCCATGATCCTGTTCGCCGCGTTCCTGGCAGCGCCGATCGTGTACGCCGGCTATCTGAGCCTGCGCAAGGTCAAGGTGAGTGGCCTGGGACTCGGGTCCAAGTCGCGGACCGAGATCTGGGCCGGGCTGGACAACTACACCCGGTCGCTGACCGATCCCGATTTCCTGCCCAGTGTGTACCGGGTCGGGGCGTACGGCCTGATCGTCGTACCCACGATGCTCGGTCTGGCTCTGCTCTTCGCCCTGCTGCTGGACGCGAACCGGACCCGCGAGTCGATCGGTAAGTTCGCCCGGATCTCGATCTTCCTGCCGTACGCGGTGCCGGCCGTGGTCGCCTCGCTGCTCTGGGGTTTCCTCTACCTGCCCCGGGTCAGCCCGATCACCGACATCTTCGAGGCCGTCGGGATCACCGCGCCGAACCTGCTCTCCAGCAGTCTGACGATGTGGGCGGTCGCGAACATCGCGATCTGGGGTGGCACCGGCTTCAACATGATCGTCATCTACACGGCGCTGCGTGCCGTGCCGACGAGCCTGTACGAGTCGGCCCGCATCGACGGCGCCTCGGAGCTCGCGATCGCCTGGCGCATCAAGATCCCGATCGTGATGCCGTCGCTGGTGATGACCTTCGTCTTCTCGCTCATCGCCACCCTGCAGGTGTTCGCCGAGCCGATGACGCTGCGCCCGCTGGCCAACACGATCTCGACCACGTGGACGCCGCTGATGAAGGTCTACCGGGACGCGTTCGCCCGTAACGACCTCTACGCGGCCGCCGCCACCTCGGTGATCATCGCGCTCGCCACGTTCATCCTGTCCTTCGGCTTCCTGAAGCTCGTCGGGCGCCGGGCCTTCAACCAGGAGGACTGATGCTTAAGAACAAACGCAGCACACTGGCCACCGTGCTGCTCCTCCTCGGTGCCGCCTACTGCCTGCTCCCGGTGCTCTGGGTGCTGATCGCCTCGTCGAAGAGCTCCAGTGAGCTGTTCTCCACGTTCACCCTGATGCCCAGCACCCACCTGTGGGACAACCTGGTGGACCTGAACGGTTACCGGGACGGCCTGTACTGGCGCTGGATGGCGAACACTGCTCTCTACGCCGGTGTCGGTGCCGCCGCCTCCACGCTGGTCTCGGCGATGGCCGGTTACGCGCTCGCCAAGTTCGACTTCCCCGGCAAGAGCGCGGCCTTCAACATCATCCTGGCCGGTGTGCTGGTGCCCGGCGTCATCCTGGCCATCCCGCAGTACCTGCTGCTGGCCAAGCTCGGGATGACCAACACCTACTGGGCGGTGCTGCTGCCCAGCTTCATCAGCCCGTACGGCATCTATCTGGCCCGGATCTTCGCGGCCGCGTCGGTGCCGACCGAGATCCTGGAGGCGACCCGGATCGACGGCTCGGGAGAGTGGCGCACCTTCGGCACGGTGGTACTGCCGATGATGCGGACCGGGCTGGTGACCGTGTTCCTGTTCCAGTTCGTGGCGATCTGGAACAACTTCATGCTGCCGTACATCATGCTCGGCGACGACCGGCTCTACCCGATCACGGTCGGGCTGAGCGGCCTGCTCAACCAGGGCGCCGCCCAGCCGGCCATGTACACCGCCGTCGTCACCGGCGCACTGGTGTCGATCGTTCCGCTGATAGCGCTGTTCCTGACCCTGCAGCGGTACTGGCAGGTCGACCTGGCCGCCGGCGGAGTGAAGGCCTGACTATGATCCCGAACGTGTCGCGTAAACGCCCCACCATCCGCGATGTCGCTCGCGAGGCCGGGGTCTCCTACGCGACGGTCTCCCGGGTCCTCAACGGACGCGACTGGGTCAGCCCGGAAGCGGTCAGGTCGGTCACCGACGCCATCGCCCGCACCGGTTACACGGCGAACCCGCACGCCCGTTCGCTGGCCACCGGGAAGTCCGGGTCGATCGCGTTCCTGCTGACCGAGCCGCAGCACCTGCTGTTCGAGGACCCGAACTTCGCGGTGCTGCTGCGCGGGGTGGCTCAGGCGCTCTCCGATCAGGGCCTGACCCTGATATTGATGATCGCCTCCACCCCTCAGGAACGGGAGCGGACCGTCACCTACCTGGGTGGCGGGCACGTCGACGGGGTGCTGCTGGTGTCGCCGCACTCCGGTGACCCGCTGCTGCGGCAGCTGGTGCAGGCCGAGATCCCGATCGTGGCCTGTGGTCAGGTGCTCGGGTTCGAGGAGTCGATCAGTTCGGTGTCGGCCGACGACGGGATGGGCGGGCGGATGGCCGTGGAGCATCTGCTCGCGGCCGGCTGCCGGCGGATCGCCACGATCACCGGGCCGCAGGACCAGTTCGGCGGGGTGTTCCGGCTGCGGGGCTACACCGACGCGCTGATCGCGGCCGGGATCGCCGTCGACCCGGCGTACATCGAGCACGGCGACTGGAGCCGGGAGAGCGGCGCGGCGGGAATGCGCGCGCTGCTCGCCCGGGTGCCGGACGTGGACGGGGTGTTCGCGGCCTCGGACGCGATGGCCGCCGCGACCCTGCCGGTGCTGCGCGAGGCCGGCCGGGACGTGCCCGGTCACGTGCGGGTGGTCGGGTTCGACGACTCGGTGCTCGCGGTCACCACCGAACCGACCCTGACGACCGTGCGCAACCCGATGGAACGCATCAGCGAAGAGATGGTCCGGCTGCTCACCGACGTGATCGCCGGGCGCACCCCGCTCTCCATCACCGTGCCCACTTCTCTCGTGGTGCGCGGTAGTTCCCCCTCCTGAAAAACCCTTTATAAAAACGCCCTTTCTGTCACGGAAGACCGAAAAGGAGTGTCATGAAACCGTCCCTCGCTGTCGCCGCTTTCCTCGCGGTGGCACTGATCCCCTCCCCCGCCGCCGCGCATGAACAAAAAGGCCTGACAATGCGCGGCGCCGACGTCTCCACCCTGCAGCGATCATTAGAACTCGGTCAGAAGTTCTACGACGTCCGCGGCAAGCGCGACAATCCGTACGAGATTCTGCAGGACGCCGGGGTCAATTACGTCCGGCTGCGCATCTGGAACAACCCGACCAGCGGTTATTCGAACAAGGCCAAGGTTCTGCAACAGGCCCGCGCGGCCAAGGCCAAGGGCATGAAGCTGCTCGTCGACTTCCATTACTCCGACACGTGGGCCGACCCGGGCAAGCAATTCGTCCCGAAAGCGTGGGACGGCCACACGCTGGAGCAGCTGGAGAAGGACGTCTACGATTACACGTACGATGTCTGCAGCAGTTTGAAGAAGCAGGGCACGACACCGGACAGCGTGCAGGTCGGCAATGAGATCAACACCGGCATGCTGTGGCCCACCGGATATGTGAACAACAGCGACTTCACGCCGCTCACGAAACTGCTCAACGCCGGTCATGACGCGACGAAAGCGTGCAGTAAGAAGACTCAGGTCATGGTGCACACCGCACTGGCCGGCAACATCGACGCCGCGCACTGGTTCTATGACGGGATCACCGCAGCGGGAGCGAAGTGGGACATCACCGCGCTGTCCTATTACTGCATGTGGCACGGGAGTCTCACCAACCTGTCCACGGTCGTCGGTGACGTGAAAGCCCGTTACGGCAAGCCGGTCGTGATCGCCGAGACGGCCTATCCGTACACCACCGAGAATTTCGACCACCTCGAGAACATCATGCTGTCGGAAGCTCCCTGCGATGGTGTCCCCGCCACGCAGAAGGGCCAGGCGCAGCAGTTCGCCGCCGTGCAGACCACCGCGCGTGACGCGGGAGCCATCGGTGTCTTCTATTGGGAACCCACCTGGACCGGTATCGCCGGCAACGGCTGGGACACCGAGGACATCGAGAACTCCGGTAACGCCTGGGAGAACATGGCGACCTTCGACGACAGCGGACGCATCAACCCCTATGTCCGCTGGCTCCGGTAAATCCCCGTTTTAAGGAGCACCACCATGAAAATGAAGGCCGCCGTCACGGCCGCCGTCCTCGCGATCGCCGTGATGGTAAACCCCGCTCCCGCACAAGCCGCCTCCCTCACCATGCTCGGCGCCGACGTGTCGTCGCTGCAGCGCACGCTCGATCTGGGCGGTAAGTACTACAACGCCTCGGGAGTCGAGGCGAACGCCTACGACATCCTGAAGACAGCCGGCGTCAACTACGCCCGGCTGCGTGTCTGGAACAACCCGGCCAGTGGTTACAACAACAAGGCCAAGGTGCTCCAGCAGGCGGCGGCCATCAAGGCCAAGGGCCTGAAGCTGATGGTCGATTTCCACTACTCCGACACCTGGGCCGACCCCGGCAAGCAGTACCCGCCGGCGGCATGGGCGTCCTACACGCTCGCCCAGTTGCAGACGGCGGTCTACAACTACACCTACGACGTGTGCAGCAGCCTCAAGTCAGCGGGCCTCACGCCGGACAGTGTGCAGATCGGCAACGAGATCAACGTCGGCATGCTGTGGCCCAAGGGCCAGGTGGTGAACAGCAACTTCGCCCCGCTGGCGGCGCTGCTGAAGCAGGGCTACAACGCGACGAAGGCCTGCAACAGCGGTACCCAGGTCATCATCCACACCGCCGACGCGGACAGCATGACCAACGCGCGCTGGTTCTACGACGGTATCAAGGCGGCCGGTGTGACCTGGGACATCACCGCGCTGTCGTACTACTGCATGTGGCACGGCACGCTCGCCAACCTGTACAACGTGATCACCGACGTGCGTACCCGGTACGGCAAGCCGGTGATCATCGCGGAGACGGCATACCAGTTCACCACCGCGGACGCCGACAGCGAGAAGAACTCGATCCCCGGCACGGTGCTCTGCGACAGCATCCCGGCCACTTCGGCGGGCCAGGCCCAGCAGTTCACCTGGGTGCAGAACACTGCCCGCAACGCCGGTGCGATCGGCGTCTTCTACTGGGAACCGACCTGGTACGCCATCAAGGGCAACGGCTGGGACCCGGCGAACATCAACGGCACCGGCGACGGCTGGGACAACATGGCCGTCTTCGACTGGACCGGCAAGGTCAACCCCTACATCAAGTGGGCGGCCTGACGATCTAGCGGCCCGGTCCAGCGGCCCGGTCCGGGTTCTCCCCGGGCCGGGCTTCTCCCTTTTCCGGTACGCCTACCGAACGGTCCGGGCCTACCCCGCGAGGCGGGCGGCCCGTCACCGCCGTCCCGCGACCGCCGGGCTGGAGCGTTCCGCCGGCGGTGCCGCCTGGATCACCGCCCAGTCCAGTTCACCCGCGTAGTAGTCGCAGCCCACCTTCACCTGATCACAGTCGGTCTTGCCGCCGATGGAGACCGGCCAGTCGTTGTCGATCGCGCCGACCCAGCCCTCCCGTCCGGCCGCGAGCCGCCCGTCGATGGCCAGGTAGACGCCGGACCGCAGCCGGGAGCAGCGGACCACGTGCCAGCCGCCGTCGTTGATCCGGTACGGCGCGATCAGCTCGATCGTCCCCTTGGCGCCGCGGAAGGTGCAGGTCGCCCGGCCGTTGGGGAGCTGGACCTTCCAGTTGCCGCCGGACACGGTCGCCTGACCCTTCTGAATGATGTTGCCGAACTTGTGAGTGGTCTTCAGCCGGAGCGAGACCGCGAAGTCCCGCTCCCCCGGGTCAAGATCCGTTTGGTCGGGAACGCTGACCAGATGGCCGGGCCGGGTGGGCGGAGTGTCCGGTTCCAGCCGTTCGAAGCGGTATCCGACCGTCGTACCGTCGAACATGCCGACGCCGACCTCGTGACCGATTCGCCCGTGATGACCGCGTCCACTGGCGTCCACCATCCAGGTGCTTCCCGGCGGTTCACCCATCGTCCAGGCTGCCATCGTGGTTGCCGAATACGCCTCCGCGGGTGTCGCGAACGAGGAGAATAAACAGCTCAGAACGGTTGATGCGGCCAGCGTGCGGCGGAAACCCATGGCTTTTCCTCGAACTATCGGAGAGGGGGACCAAATGAGCTTAATGCGAGACTTGTCCAATTATGCGAACTGCACTGTGCGTGTTTACGCGGCCACCAAAGCCGCTCTCGCAGACTGCCGGGCCGGCTTGGTAGCATCCGCCGATCATGGCCAGTGCTCCGGCCGCACCCTTCACGACAACCCGGCCGGGTGCCTGTCTCACCCCTGCAGATAAGGATCGTGTCCAAGTGCTTCTCAATGGGACGGACAGTCAGACCTCGGAGCATTCGGTGATCTCCCCCAATCCTGGCCTGCCGAACCAGGCTCTGCAGGTGCTGGCGCTGGCGCAGCGCACCGCCGAGGAGCACGTGGCAAGCGCCCAGCACCACGCGGACAAGATCCGGACGGACGCCCTCGGGGCGGCCGAGCAGATCGCCCGGGACGCGCAGGCGCACGCCAACAACGTGCGCCGGGAGGCCGACCGGGTGCTGGCCGAGGCCCGCGCCGGAGCCGAGCAGATGGCCCGCGACGCGCAGGCCCGTGCCGAGGAGGCCCGCCGCACCGCGGAGAAGATCGTGGCCGACGCCCGGTCCCGGGCCGAGACCATCGGGGCCGACGCGCACGCCGGTGCCGAACAGCTCAAGTACCAGGCCCAGCAACGCTACGACGACGTGGTCGGCAGCCTCGGCGTCAAGCGTGAGGCGCTGCAGCAGCAGATCGAGGCCCTGGAGCAGTTCGACCGCGAGTACCGTGGCCGGCTCACCGGGTTCATGCAGAGCCAGCTCCGCGCCCTCTGGGTGGACGCGCCGCAGATGAACGAGTACGTCGAGGAGGAGCCGGTCGCCGAGGTCATCGAAGCGGCCCCGGTCCAGCACGCCCGGCACGGGCACCCGCAGCCCGACGAGGCAGGCGACGAGCACGACGAGGACGAGGCGACCGACGAGAAGTAGGTCGCGCTCTCGTTCTCAGCCGAAGACGCGCACACCGTCCACCCAGGTCGACACGATCTGGGTGGACGCGATCTCCGCCGCCGGCGCCAGGAACGGGTCGCGGTCCAGCACCACCAGGTCGGCCCGGTTCCCCGGACGGATCGTGCCGGTGTCGTCGAGCCGGTTCACGTACGCCGAACCGGCCGTGTAGGCCGCCAGCGCGGTGGCCAGGCCGAGCCGCTGCTCCGGCAGGAACGGCTGATGATCGGCGCCGTGATGCACCCGGTTCACCGCGACGTGGATCGCCTGCAACGGATCCGGTGTGCTGACCGGCCAGTCACTGCCGGCCGCCAGGTGTGCCCCGGCCCGCCACAGGTCCCCGAACGGGTACTGCCGCCCGGCGAGTTCTCCGCCCAGGAACGGGATGGTCAGCTCGTCCATCTGCGGCTCGTGCGACGCCCAGTAGGCCTGCAGGTTCGCCGTCGCGCCCAGCTGCCGGAACCGCGGCACGTCGTCCGGATGCACCACCTGCAGGTGGGCCAGGTGCGGCCGGGTGTCCCGGAACCCGTTCGCCGCCCGCGCCGCCGCCACCGCGTCCAGCCCGTCACGGACCGCCCGGTCACCGAGGGCGTGGAAGTGCACCTGGAAACCGTGCGCGTCCAGCGCCGTCACGTACCCGCCAAGTGCCGCCGGGTCGATGAACGACAGCCCCCGGTTGGCGGTCACACAGCCACACGCGTCCTTGTACGGTTCGGTCATCGCGGCCGTGAAGTTCTCCGCCACCCCGTCCAGCATCAGCTTCACGCTGTCGCAGCGCAGCCGGCCCACCGTGAACCGCTCCCGGTTCGCCAGCAGGTCCGGGATCTGCTCGGCACCCCGCTCCCGGTCCCACCAGAGCGCGCCGACCACGGTCGCGGTCAGCCAGCCCTGTTCCGCGGCGGCCAGGTAGGCGTCGGCCACGTCCGGGTACCCGTTGGTGGCGCACACCATCGCGTCCTGCCAGGCGGTGACACCGAGCGAGTGCAGCAGTTCCTGTGCGCGGCGCAGCCCGGCCACCCGGTCGGCCGTGGTCACCTCCGGCAGCAGGTGCTCGACCAGTTCCATCGCGCCCTCCTGCAGCCCACCGGCCGGGGAGCCGTCGGCGGCCCGGTCGATGCGCCCGTGCTCCGGGTCCGGGGTGTCCGCGGTGATCCCGGCCAGCTCCAGGGCCCGGCTGTTCACCCAGGCGCCGTGGTGGTCCCGGTTGATCAGGTAGACCGGCCGGTCCGGCACCACCCGGTCCAGCAGCTCACGCCCCGGCACCCCACCCGGGAAACTCTCCAGCGACCAGCCACCGCCGACGATCCACTGGGCGTCCGGGTGCGCCGCGGCGTAGGCGGCGATCCGGCGCAGGTACTCGTCCAGGTCGGTGGTCTCGGTCAGGTCGCACTGGTTCAGCTCGGTCCCGCCCATCACGGCGTGCACATGAGCGTCCTGGAACCCCGGCAGCAGCAGCCGCCCGGCCAGGTCGACGACCTCGGTGCGCGGCCCGCGGAACTCCCGCAGATCGTCACCGACCGCGGCGATCCGGCCGCCGCGCACCGCCACCGCAGTGGCCGGACCGGCTCCGGCGCTGAACACCGGCCCGCCGGAGAAGATGAGGTCAGCGTGGGCAGACGACATCAGTGTCTCCGATCTCGCGTCTACGTTTCGTGGTCCGGGTCGCGTGCTGACCCGGGGTGCGTTTCACGCCCGAACTCACCACGGCCCGACTGGTGTGGAGAGTTGCGGTGCGAATCGAACCCCAAGTCACCACACCGGAAAGCTTTTGGTCGCCTCATTCAATCCTGCGTGGTTTGTTGGGCCGCACGCGGCACAACTATGGTGGTCGGATGGCGTCGACCCTTGTCGATCTAGAGCATTCGTCGAATCGGAACGAGGGGTTCTGCGCCGCCCTGGAGCTGGCCGTGGCCGCCGCGCGGGAGATCGGGGCCGCCCCCGGCGCGCGGGAGATCGGGGCCACCGCCGGCCGGGATGCCGGGCTCGACGAGCGGATCCAGCGGGACGCGATCCTGCGCCTGCGGGCCGGCCGGACTGTGAACCCGGGGCTGCTGTCGCTGCTGGCCGACGGGCTGTTCGCGGACCACGCCGGCGACGACGGCACCGACGAGGTGAGCCGAGCACTGGCCGTACCGGACCTGTTCTGCCTGGTGGCCCCGCCGGGCACAAGCCGGACCCTGACCGTCCTGGAGATCGTCCGCGCGGCCGCCGAGCGGGGCGAGCGGGTGCTGATCGCCGCGCCCGCGGCACCGGCGGTGGAGGCGATCATGTCGCGGCTGCCGCCGGGCGCCACGGTGATCCGCACCGATCAGGCGGGTTCCGGCCCGGGCAGCATCACCGCCGCGGCGGCCGGGGTGCAGCAGCGCATCCTGTCCCGTTCCCAGTCGGCGGCCCGCGCGCTGGAGCCGTGGCTGGGCGAACCGTCACCGGCGCTGGGCTGGCTGCGGCGGCTGACCACCGCGCTCGACGAGGCGGCCGAGGCACGGGAGCGGGCCGACCGGGCGACCGCGCACCAGGACACCACGGTGCGCGAGGCCCGCGAACGGCTGGGCGCGGCGACCCGGCGAGCCGAACAGGACACAGATGAGGCACGGGACACGGTCACCCGGACGGCCGCCGAGGTCCAGGCGCTGACCGCGGCGTTGCGGCGGGCCGAGAGTTCCCGGCTGCGCCGGTGGAGCGCGGGCGGCCTGCGGCGGCGGCTGAGCGACGCGGTCCGGGGCGCGGCAGCCGCCCGGTCGGTGTGGCATCAGACGACCGTGGCGTACGAGAACAATGCCCATGCCCTGGACCGTGCGGTGGAGCAGGACGGCATCGTTCGCGCGGCCGCCGACCGGGCCGCGTTCGCCGGCCTGGCCGCGTTGCGGGCCCTGGAGTCGGCGGAACGGTCCGCGCATCACCTGACCCGGCTGCTGGACGGCGTGGCCGAGGCCCCGGCGTGGATCGCCGATCCGGCCGGGCTGGCCGTGTTCGCCGAGCACTGTCAGGGGCTGGAACCGGTGCTGCGGGGCCGGGCCGGCCTGCTGCGGGAGTGGCGCCAGCGGGCCGCCCGGCCGACCCGGCAGCTGCACCCCGAGTTGCTGCGGTACGCCGACGTGGTGGCCGCGACCTGTCTGGACGCGGGCCGTCCGGAGCACGGTGACCTGGAGTTCGACCTGCTGGTGCTGGAGGACGCGTCGCGGGTCGGGGTGCCGGCGGCGCTGGTTCCGCTGGTGCGGGCGCGGCGGGCGGTGCTGGTCGGGGAGATGCGGCGCCCGCCGTTACGCGACACCGAGGTGGTACGGGCGTGGCTGGCGGCCCGCTGCCCGGCCGGTACCGACGCGGACGAGATGGCGGCGTTGCTGACCGGGAGCGTGTTCGATCGGGTGGTGTCGCGGGCCCCGGAGCGCAACCGGGCGGTGACGGGCTGGTGACCGGGGCGGCGCATCTTCCGGTGCGGGAGGTGATCCGGCGGGTGGGGGCGCTGCCCGGAGTCCGGCCGGTGCGGTTCGTGCCGCTGCTGCTGCCGATGTGGGCGGTCGAGGTGGCGGCCACGGTGCGGGAGCCGCACGCGTACGACGTCTTCGATCGTTATCTGACCCGGGCCCTGGCCGAGGCGGGACTGTCCGGGATCGAGGAGCTGGCCGGGTTCTTCGGGGTGGAGCCGGTGCTGGTGGAGCGGACCGCGCGGTTCCTGGAGGGGATCGGGCACCTGCACCGGCCGGACGGGCGGCTGGAGCTGACCGGGCTGGGGCAGCGGTCGGTCGCGGACGGGCGCCGCTATCTGCTGTCGCCGGGCCGGCCGATGACGCTGCGGTTCGACGGGAGCCGGGCCGAGCCGGTGCCGTTCGTGCACGCCACGCACGCGGTGTGGCTGGAGCGGCCGGTGCTGACGCTGCCGGACGGCACGGTGTTCGCGCCGGTCGGCGAGCCGTCGGCACTGCCCGGGGACGCGGTGGCCCGGTTGCTGGCGCGCGCTGATCTGGCGGACTTCACCGGGCCGTCGGTGCCGGTGAGGGTGGAGTCGCCGCGGACCCGGCAGGTGTGGCTGCCGGTCTATCTGGTCGAGTGCGAGGACGACCCGCTGGTCTTCGGGTGGGCCGCGGACGGGCCCGATCCGTACCTTTTGCGGGTTTATCTCGATCACTCGGGGGAATCGGATCTTAACGTTTCGCGGTGTGGGGACCGCCACGGTCCCTGACCGACCAGGTTGGTCCATTCCGGTCTACGGTGGTCCTCATGCCCCGTCCCACCAAACAGCAGATCGACGACGAGATCCTGGAAGCCGCCGCCCTGCTCTTCGCCCGGCACGGCTTCAAGGAGACCTCGGTCCAGCGGATCGCCGACTCGGTCGGCTATTCCAAGACCGGCCTGCTGCACCGCTTCCCCACGAAGGAGGCGCTGCAGGCCGCCGTCATCAGCCGGTGCGTGCAGCAGATCCGCGACGCCGGCTCCGGCGTCGCGGATCTGCCGGCCGGACCGGAGCGGGACCGGATCGCGATCGCCCACATCGCCGAACTGGCCGTGGGCAGTCCCGGCATCGTCTCTCTGCTGTTGTCGTCGCTGCTCAGTGAGCCGGAGAGCGACATGGGCTGCGCCCTCGAGTCGATCGGCGAGAGCATCGCCGCGGCCTTCGGGGACGACATGCACGCCGACCTCGACCGGGCACTGCGGGTCACCGCGGCGCTCGGCGCGGTCGCCGTGGCCAGCGTGGCCCTCCGGGACCACGTCACACCCGGCACGACCGCCGCTCTCGCCGAGATCGGCTACGACGCGCTCGGGCACTGAAGACCACCCTCTTCAAAGAACCAAGGGAACCCCTGATGGCAACACTGCTGCACCGCCTCGGACTGGCTTCGGTCCGACATCGTCTGCTCGTCACGATCGCCTGGCTGGTGGCCCTGGTCGCCGTCGGTGTCGGTGCCGGCACCCTCGCCGGGACCACCGCCAACACGTTCAGCATCCCCGGCCAGGAGTCGACCACCGCGCTCTCCCTGATGGAGGAGAGATTCGGCGAGGCTACGGCCGGCGCCACCGTCCAGGTGGTGTTCCAGGCCCCCGACGGCCAGAAGATCACCGACCCGGCGAACGCGGCTGAGGTCGCCGAGACCGTCGCCGCCCTGGGCAAGCTGCCCGGCGTGGTCAACGCGTCGAACCCGCTGGACCCGCAGGCGCCCACGGTGTCGCAGGACCAGGTGGCGGCGTACAGCTCGGTCACCTACCCGGTGCAGCCCTCCGAGGTCACCGACGCCGAACGCGAGGCGATCACCGCCGCCGTCGACCAGGCCCGCGCCGGTGGGCTGACCGTCGAGGCCCGTGGTGAGGCCCTGAGCAACCCGGCCGACATCGGTGGCATCTCCGAACTCCTCGGTGTGGTGGTCGCGCTGATCGTGCTCGCCCTCACCTACGGCTCGCTGGTCGCGGCCGGGATGAACCTGCTGACCGCGATCGCCGGTGTCGGCATCGGCGCGGCTGGCATCGTCACCTTGACCGGGTTCATGGACCTGCAGTCGACCACCCCGATCCTGGCGGTGATGCTGGGCCTGGCGGTCGGCATCGACTACGCGCTGTTCATCGTCACCCGGTTCCGGCACGAACTGCGCCGCGGCCTGACGGTGGAGGCGTCCGCCGCCATGGCCGTCGGCACCGCCGGTGCGGCAGTGGTCACCGCCGGCCTGACCGTGGTGATCGCCCTGGCCGGGCTCTCGATCGTCGGCATCCCGTTCCTCAGCGAGATGGGCGTGGCCGCCGCGGGCACCATCGTGATCGCCGTCCTGGTCGCGATCACCCTGGTCCCCGCGATCCTCGGCTGGATCGGCAAGCGGGCCCTGCCGCGCAAGCTGCGCGACGTGCCGCTGACCGAGGCCACCCCCGAGGGGCGCGGGTTCGTCAAGGGCTGGGCGAGGCTCGTCACCGAGCAGCGCTGGCTCAGCCTGATCGTCGCGGTCGCCCTGCTCGGCGTCATCGCGATCCCGTTCTTCTCGATGAAGACCACGCTCGCCCAGCGGGCCGCCGAGGGCAGCACCCAGGCGTACGCCCAGGAGATCATGGACGCCCGGTTCGGTCCCGGTGTCAGCAGCCCGCTGCTGATCCTCGTCGACGGCCCGAACTCGGCCGCCCACGCGACCGAGGTGCAGAAACAGGTCGCCGCACTGCCCGACGTGGCGCTGGCCCTGCCCGCCACCCCGAACCAGGCCGGTTCCGCCGCCCTCATCACGATCATCCCGTCGTCCGGTCCCGAGGACCAGAAGACCGTCGACCTGGTGCACGCCATCCGGGACCAGGTCGACGACGCCGACGGCGCCCAGGTGTACGTCACCGGCAGCACCGCGATCAGCATCGACGTGTCGCAGAAACTCAACGACGCCCTGCCGGTCTACCTGGCGCTCGTCGTCGGACTGGCGTTCGTGCTGCTGGTGCTGGTGTTCCGGTCCCTGATGGTGCCGGTCGTCGGGGTGCTCGGCTTCCTGCTGACCATCGGCGCCGCGTTCGGTGCCACCGTCGCGGTCTTCCAGTGGGGCTGGGCCGCCGACGCGGTCAACGCCGGTTCCACCGGCCCGATCCTGAGCCTCGCGCCGATCATCATCGTCGGCATCCTGTTCGGCCTGGCCATGGACTATCAGGTCTTCCTGGTGTCCCGGATGCACGAGGCACACGCCCACGGCGCGGCGCCGAAGGACGCGATCGTCACCGGTTTCCGGCAGGCGGCCCCGGTCGTCCTCGCCGCGGCGACCATCATGTTCGCGGTGTTCGCGGCGTTCGTCCCCGAAGGCAACGACACCATCAAACCGATCGCGTTCGCCCTCGCGGTCGGCATCGCCTTCGACGCCTTCATCGTCCGCATGATCGCCGTCCCGGCGGCTCTGGCCCTGCTCGGCCGCGCCGCCTGGTGGCTGCCGTCCTGGCTGCGCTGGCTCCCGGAGCTGGACGTGGAGGGCGCCGCCCTGGAACGCAAGCCCCCGGTGATCGAGCCCGCCACCGGCAAGGAGGAGCCGGTCCCGGCCTCCGCCTGACCCACCCTTCGAGCGTGGTGAGGTGGGGTTCGAATCGAACCCCACCTCACCACGCACAGGCGGTCGACGAACTGCGTGGCTAGTTGCGGTTCGATCCGAACCCCAGGTCACCACGCTTGGGGGCGGGACGCCTGCCGTGCGGGTCGCATTCGGCCCGGCGGTCGCGGGTCGGCCGTAAGGCGATGCCTGCCTGGCGGGGGCGGGCAGAGCTCTGCACGACCGTACCGAAGAAGGGTTTTCGATCCTTGGAACTGGCCCCGCCCGGCGTGAACCGGGCGGGGCCGCCGCACCTCTAGCGGCCGAAGCCCCGGGACAGGCGGTGGTAGGCCTGGTTCCAGCGGACCTCCTTGGCGAACGAGCGCGTCGTCGTCGCGTCGTCGATGACCAGGAGTTCGGTGCCGACCATCTCGGCCAGGTCGGCGAGTTCCTCGGTGCCGACGGCTGAGGACATGACGGTGTGGTGCGGGCCGCCGGCGGTGAGCCAGCACTCGGCGGACGTGCTGAGGGACGGGGCCGGTTTCCAGACCGCGCGGGCGACCGGGAGTCTCGGCAGCGGGGCGGTCGGCGGGACGACCTCGATCTCGTTGGCCACCAGGCGGAAGCGCTCACCCAGGTCGGCCAGGCCCAGGACCACGGCGGGGCCGGGCGCGGCGTCGAAGACCAGGCGGACCGGGTCCTCACGGCCGCCGATGCCGAGGGGGTGGATCTCCAGTTTCGGCTTGCCGGCGGCGATCGACGGGCACACTTCGAGCATGTGGGCGCCGAGGATCACCTCGTTACCCGGTGTCAGGTCGTAGGTGTAGTCCTCCATGAAGCTGGTGCCGCCGCCGGGGGCCATCGCCTTCAGCGTGTGGACCAGCACCGACGTCTTCCAGTCGCCCTCGCCGCCGAAGCCGTAGCCGTCGGCCATCAGGCGCTGGACCGCGAGGCCGGGGAGCTGACGCAGACCGCCGAGGTCCTCGAAGTTCGAGGTGAACGCCTTGAAACCACCCTCGGTGAGGAACTGCCGCAGACCCAGTTCGACGCGGGCGCCGTAGCGCAGCGAGTCGAGCCGGTCCCCCAGCAGCTCCGGGACGACGTCGTAGGTGTCCCGGTACTCCTCGACCAGCTTGTCGATCTCCGCATCGCCGATCTGGTCCACCACTGCGACGAGATCATTGACGCCGTACGTGTTGACCGAGACCCCGAACCGCAACTGGGCCTCGACTTTGTCACCCTCGGTGACCGCCACGTCCCGCATGTTGTCGCCGAAGCGCGCCAGTTTGAGACTGCGCATCGCCGAGTAGCCACGGGCCGCCTTGACCCAGGTGGCGATCCGCGCGACCACGGCCGGGTTGCTGACGTGCCCGGCCACCGTCTTGCGCGGCACCCCGAGCCGGGTCTCGATGAACCCGAACTCCCGGTCGCCGTGGGCGGCCTGGTTGAGGTTCATGAAGTCCATGTCGATCTCGGCCCACGGCAGCTCGACGTTGTGCTGGGTGTGCAGGTGCAGCAGCGGGGCACGCAGCGCGTCCAGTCCGGCGATCCACATCTTCGCCGGGGAGAACGTGTGCATCCAGGTGATCACGCCGAGCACGCCGGGTGTCGACGAGGCCCGCCGGCAGATGTCCAGGATCTGCTCCGCGCTGGTCAGCACCGGCTGCCAGACCACGTCCGCGTCGAGCCGCGCGTCGAGCTGGGCGGCGATCTCGCGGGACTGGGAGGCGACCTGCTCCAGAGTCTCCGGCCCGTAGAGCCCCTGACTGCCGGTGAGGAACCAGATTTCCCCGTTACTCATGTATCGCCTTTCTCGCACTTTTTACGTTTCATCCGGGTCATTTCGCTTTTCTCGTGACCAGTCGCTGCATCACGATGAAGCCGAAGAGCAGAACGCCGATGATGATCCGCGACCAGGCCGAGTTCAGATCGCCCTGGAAGTTGAGGATCGTCCGGATCAGGCCGGCCACCAGGACACCGAGCACCGTTCCCCACACGTAACCGGAACCACCGGTGAGCAGCACACCGCCGATGACACAGGCGGCGATCGCGTCCAGTTCCATGCCGTTGCCCTGCAGCGCCCAGCCGGAGGTGGAGTTGATGCTGAACAGCACACCGCCGAGCGCCGCGCAGAAACCGCTGACCGTGTAGACAGCGATCTTCGTACGGCCCACCGGAAGGCCCATCAGCAGCGCCGAGTCGGCGTTGCCACCGATCGCGTAGACGTTGCGGCCGAACCGGGTCCACGCCAGCACCACGGCGGCGATCAGCACGGTGACCAGCGCGACGATGGCGATCGGCTTGGTGACCACCCCGTCGGCGAGCACGATCCGGTAGTCCGAGATGGACCGCCAGAGGTCGTCGCGGATCGGGATCGACTTCTGGTTGATGAACAGCGCCAGGCCGCGGGCCAGGAAGAGACCCGCCAGAGTCGCGATGAACGGCTCCACCTTGAAGAAGTGGATCACCGCGCCCTGACCGGCTCCGATCAGCGCGCCCAGCAGCAGCACCGCCGGGAGCACGACAAGCGGCGGCCAGCCGCCCTGGAGCAGGGTGGCGGTCAGGGTGGTGGTCAGCGAGATGACCGCGCCGACCGACAGGTCGATACCACCTGTGATGATCACGAAGGTCATGCCGACCGCGACCACCAGCAGCACCGCGTTGTCACGGAACAGGTTGACGATGACGCTCGGGTCACCGAAGTTCTCGTAATTGGCGACGCTGGTGCTGTACATGACCACGAGCAGGAACAGCGTGGCGAGGATCGGGATGTACTTGGTGTTCGGCTTGTAGACGCGGCGCCGCTTGTTGATCTCCGGCCCTTTGGTGGCCGGCGTCATGTCGACAGTGGTCATGGTGTTACAACCTTCTCCACGGCGGGCTTCTCCACGGCGGGACGCGACTGGAAACGCCCGAAGACCTTCGCCCGGAAGTCCGGGGACTGGGACAGGCAGAGCGCCACCACCACGACCGCCTTGAACAGCAGGTTCGCCTCGGGCGGGATGCCGATGGCGACCACCGTGACGGAGAGCGTCTGGATGAGGACCGCGCCGAGGACCGTGCCGGCGATCGAGAACCGGCCGCCGATCAGCGCGGTGCCACCGATGACCACGGCCAGGATGGCGTCCAGCTCGATCAGGTTGCCGGCCGAGATGCTGTCGGCGCTCTTGATGTTGGCGCTGTAGATCAGGCCCGCGAGACCGGCGAACCCGCCCGCCACCACGTACACCATGATCGTGATCCGCCGTGCGCTGATGCCGGCCAGCCGGCTGGCCGTCGGGCTGCCACCGACCGACTCCAGGAGCAGGCCCAGTGCGGTGCGCCGGGTCAGCAGGAGGGTCAGCGCCACGGCCGCCGCCGCGATCAGGAAGGCGACCGGCACGGCCAGGAAGAACCCGGTCGCGAGGGTGGCGTACGGGCTGGACTGCACGTTGATGATCTGACCGTCGGTGATCAACTGGGCGACACCACGGCCGGCCACCATCAGGATCAGCGTCGCGATGATCGGCTGGATGCCGACGAACGCCACCAGCGCGCCGTTCCAGAGACCGAGCACCAGCGAGGCGGCGATCGCGACGCCGATGATCAGCAGCACCGATCCGACGGCGTTCTGATCGCCGAGGTCACTGATCAGCAGGCAGGCGACGGCGCCGGAGATGGCCATCACCGAGCCCACCGACAGGTCGATGCCGCCGGTGGCGATCACCAGCGTCATGCCCAGGGCCACCAGGATGAGCGGCGCGCTGCCACGCAGGATGTCGATCAGGGTGCCGAAGAGGTGGCCGTTCTGGATCGTGACGAACTGGTTGGAGGTGAACATGTTGATGACCAGCATCACCGCCAGGATCAGCGACGGCCAGAACAGCCGGTTCTTGATGATGCTCATGAGGTTGCTCCGCTGGCGATGGTCTGCATGATGCGGTCGGCGTCGACGTCCGCGGTGTTCTCCAGCTCCTCGACCAGGCGCCGGTCCCGCAGCACGGCGATCTTGTGGCTGAGCCGGAGGACCTCCTCCAGCTCGGCGCTGACGAACAGCACCGCCATCCCGCCGTCGGACAGTTCGGCCACCAGCTTCTGGATCTCGGCCTTGGCGCCGACGTCGATGCCCCGGGTCGGCTCGTCGATGATCAGGAGCCGCGGCTCGGTGATCAGCCACCGGGCGAGCAGCACCTTCTGCTGGTTGCCGCCGCTGAGGTTGCGGACCGGGCGCTCCGGGTCGGCCGGCCGGATCTGGAGAGCCTTGATGTACTTCTCGACGATCTCGTCCTGCTTCTTGCGCGGGATCGGGCGCGTCCAGCCACGGGTGGCCTGCAACGCGAGGATGATGTTCTCCCGGACGCTGAGATCGCCGATGATGCCCTCGGTGCGCCGGTTCTCCGAGGAGAAGGCGATCCCGTGTTTCATCGCGACCTGCGGGTCGCGCAGCGTGACCCGTTTGCCGTCCACCGACAGCTCGCCCTTGTCGGCCTTGTCCGCGCCGAACAGCAGCCGGGCCAGCTCGGTGCGGCCGGAGCCGAGCAGACCGGCCAGCCCCACCACCTCACCCTCGTGGATGGTCAGGTCGTACGGGGAGATCGCGCCGGTGCGGCCGAGCCCTTTGGCCTCCAGCAGCGGTTTCGCCTCGGCGGCCCGCTCCCGGTTGCGCTGCGCCTTGTCCTCGAGGTCCTCCAGGGCGGCGAGCTCCTTGCCGATCATCTTCTCGACCAGCTGCACCTGGGACAGCTCCTCGACCCGGTGCTCACTGATCAGCTGGCCGTTGCGCAGGATGGTGAGCCGGTCGGAGATCTCGAAGATCTGGTCCAGGAAGTGCGAGACGAAGAGGATCGCCACGCCGGACTCCTTGATCAGGCGCATCACCCGGAAGAGCTGCTCCACCTCGGCGGTGTCCAGGCTGGAGGTGGGCTCGTCGAGGATGAGCACCCGGGCGTCGATGTCGATCGCGCGCGCGATGGCGACCATCTGCTGGATCGCCAGCGAATAGGTGTCCAGCGGCGCGGACACGTCGAGATCGAGGTCGAGCCGGGCGAGCAGCTCCGTGGCACGGCGCCGCATCTTGCCCCATTGGATCTTGCCCCATTTACGCGGCTCACGCCCGATGAAGATGTTCTCCGCGACGGAGAGGTTGGTGCAGAGGTTGACCTCCTGGTACACCGTGCTGACGCCGGCCTGCTGCGCCTGCAACGGCCCGGCGATCCGCACCGGCACGCCGCCCAGCTTGATCTCGCCACCGTCGATCTCGTAGACGCCCGTCAGCGTCTTGATCAGAGTGGACTTGCCGGCGCCGTTCTCGCCCATGAGCGCGTGGACCTCGCCCGGGAACAGACGGAAATCGACGCCGTCGAGGGCGACGACGCCGGGGAAGACTTTTCTGATCCCGGTCATCTCGAGGACCGGGGACTGCTCGCCCATTCTTGCTCCGTTTCGAGCGCCGTAGGTCGCCCCGGACGAGCCGGGGCGACCTACGGGCGAATCAATCAGTACTTGCGGTTGGGGAGCTCGGCCTTGGCCTGCTCCGGGGTGAAGGTGCCCTCCTTGGTGAGGATCCGCTTCTCCACCGCTTCGCCGGCCTTGACCTTCTTGGCGGTCTCCATCAGCTGGTCACCGAGGAGCGGGCTGCACTCGACGATGAAGTTGATCTTGCCCGCGGCCAGCGCCGTCATACCGTCCTTGACCGCGTCGACGGTGATGATCTTGATGTCCTTGCCGGGCACCTTGCCGGCGGCCTCGATGGCCTCGATCGCGCCCAGGCCCATGTCGTCGTTGTGGGCGTAGAGCACGTCGATCTTCGGGACCGACTGCAGGAAGGTCTCCATGACCGTCTTGCCGTCGGCGCGCTTGAAGTCACCGGTCTGCGACTTGGCGATCTTCAGGTTCGGGTTCGCCTTGATCGCGTCGGCGAAGCCGGTCTGCCGGTCGATGGCCGGAGCCGAGCCCGTGGTGCCCTGCAGCTCGACGATGTTGACGTCGCCGGTCTTACCTTCGTACTCCTTGGCCAGCCACTCGCCGGCCTTCTGGCCCTCCACCTTGAAGTCCGAGCCGATGAAGGACTCGTACAGCGAGGTGTCGGTCGAGTCGACGGCACGGTCGGTCAGGATGACCGGGATGTCGGCGTCCTTGGCCTCCTTGAGCACCGCGTCCCAGCCGGAGGTGACCACCGGCGAGAAGGCGATGACGTCGACCTTCTGCGTGATGAAGCCACGGATGTCGCTGATCTGGTTCTCCTGCTTGCCCTGCGCGTCGGAGAACTTCAGCTCGATCCCGGCGGCCGCGGCGGACGCCTTGATCGACTCGGTGTTGGCGGTACGCCAGCCACTCTCGGCACCCACCTGGGAGAAACCGAGCGTGAGCTTGCCGTCGTCGCCGCCGCCCTCGGAGCCGCTGTCACTGCCACCGCAACCGGCAAGCGTGGACACGGCCAGGAGGCCACCAAAAACCGCCACAGACAAAGTCCTGCGCACTACAACCCCTCCAGAACTGTTACCGTTAACAAACAATCAGCGGCCTGGGCGACCAGCCCAAACACGCGAGAATCGCCGTCCTGCTGCGACCGCCGTCACAGCTTGCGTTTCGTGAGTGTTACCGCTCTCAACCACGTCGTCAAGAGATATGGATCAACGTTTCAGATCTGTTGCAAGAACGCCTATCTCACCCGTGGTGATCGAGCGGAAGCTGCTAGGAATCGTCCAATGGCGACACCTGACCATGTGCCGGGGCCCGAGCCGGCACCCGAATCACCCGCGTTCGCACTTCGGCCGAGACCCGGCAAGGAGCGCGGCAGCGTCATGCGTGACGTGGCCAAACTGGCCGGCGTCTCGCACCAGACCGTGTCGCGAGTGATCAACGAGCATCCGCACGTCCGCGCCGAGACCCGGGAACGAGTGCTCGCCGCGATGCGCTCGCTCAACTACCGGCGCAACCTGGCCGCGCGCACCCTCGCCACCCGCAAATCGCACACCCTCGGGATCGTCGGGTTCGAGACCACCCTCTTCGGGCCCGAGTCGATGCTCTACGGCATCGAGAGCGCCGCCCGCGCCGCCGGCTACCTGGTCAGCGTCGCCACCGTCCGGGACCTGTCACACCGGCCCGTCCTGGAAGCCGTCGACCGGCTCGTCCAGCACGGCGTCGACGGCATCATCGCCATCGCACCCAAACACGCGGTCACCACGGCGCTCACCCACGCGCCCGCCGGCATGCCCTGCGTCGCCGTCGGCGGAGACGGACAAGCCGGCTTCCCGACGGTACGGGTGGACAACGCCGCCGGAGCCCGCCTGGCCACCCGGCACCTGCTCGACCTCGGCCACGCCACCGTGCACCACGTCGCCGGACCCCTCGACTGGCCCGAGGCACAGTCCAGGGTCGACGGCTGGCGCGAGACCCTCTACGCGGCCGGCGCCGTCGTCCCGGCCGTCACCACCGGATGGTGGGACGCCGAAGCGGGGTACGACCAGGGCCGCCGTCTCGCCGCCGACCCGGCCGTGACCGCCGTCTTCTGCGCCAACGACCGGATCGCGCTGGGGGTCCTCCTCGCCATGCACGAATCCGGCCGCCGGGTGCCCGGCGACGTCAGCGTCACCGGCTTCGACGACATGCCCGACTCCGGCTACTTCCTGCCCCCGCTCACCACCGTCCACCAGGACTTCGCCGAACTGGGGCGGCGCGCCCTGTCCCTGCTGCTGCGCCACATGGCCGCCCCCGACGGCGACGACCCGCCGGAGGACGTGGTGGTCGCACCCCGCGTCGTGGCCCGGGCCAGCGCCGGCCCACCACACACCTGACCAGCGGTCTCCCCCGACATCCGACCTGGTCTTCACCCAGACGCCCGCCCCGGACCGGTGCCAGCACCCCGGTCCGGGGCGGTGCCAATCTCGGCTCGCTCCGGTGACCGAGGGTTGCGCCCCGGCGGCACGCCGCTACAGTGCGAGGGGTGCTCACCGATGAGACGCCGTTTCCGGAGACGCCCACCAGCACGGGTGTGAGCGCCTGGTTCCGGCGCCGGGCCCCACGGCTCGCCGGCACCCTGCACATCCGCGACGCCGCCGGTCACGAGATCATCGTGCCGCTGCGCGGACGGGACACCCTGCTGACCGCGGCCGGCAGCGGACTGCCCGGTTACGGGGAGGCCTGGGCGGTGCACCTCGGCACCTCCCGAACCGGTCTGCTGATCGTTTACGGCCCGACCGGCGCGGTGGCCGACCGGCGCTCCGGCATCTGCCCCGCCGGGCGGACCATCACCCTGGGCGGCGCCGACTTCACCTGGCTGCTGCCACCGCCGAACGTTCCCGGCCACCTGCGCGTCCCGGCGCAGCGCACCGCAAACACCCGCGCCGACTACGGCCGCTTCCGCAACATGGTCCGGAGCGTCACCCAGAGCCGGTAGCGTCGAGGCAGGAGACCTGTTGTCGCTAACACTCGGGTGTTTCGGCCCTGTATCGTGACGACCCGGCTCCGCTAGGGTGAGCGCTAACATCCGCCGGTCGAGGAGAAGACGACGTGACTTACGGTTCGCCGGCCCTGCGCCGGGCCGTGCTGCTGGCCAATCAGAGGATTCCGCTGGCCAAGCTCGCTCAGCTCACCTGGGGAAACGTCAGCGGCATCGACCGGGAGGCCGGGCTGTACGTGATCAAGCCCTCCGGTGTCGCCTACGACGACCTGACCGAGGACGACCTGGTGCCCGTCGACCTCGCCACCGGCAAGGTCCTCGACGGTGACCTGCGGCCGTCGGTCGACAGCGAGAGCCACCGCGCGTTCTACCTGGCGTGGCCGTCGATCGGCGGGGTCACCCACACCCACTCGACGAACGCGGTCGCCTTCGCCCAGGCCGACCTGGACATCCCGGTCCTCGGCACCACACACGCCGACACGTTCGACGGCCCGGTCCCGGTGACCCGCGGGCTCACGCCCGAGGAGTGCGCCACCGACTACGAGCTGAACACCGGCCGGGTCATCGTCGAACGCATCGGTGACGACGAGGCCGCCGCCGGGATGCCGGCCGCCCTGGTCGCCAACCACGGGCCGTTCACCTGGGGCGCCACCCCGATGAAGTCGGTCGAGAACGGCATCATCCTGGAGGCCGTCGCCGAGATGGCCATCAAGACGCTGGCCCTCAACCCGGCCGCCACCACCCCGCAGCACCTGCAGGAGCGCCACTTCAAGCGCAAACACGGGCCGGGTGCCTACTACGGCAACCCGCCGAAGTAGGCACCCCACGACCGGCGGATGCGGCCACCCCCTTGGACCGCATCCGCCGGTCGCCAGACCGACGTGCGGCGCTCACCGCACTGGCTCCGCCGTGCCTGCTCCCTCGCCGGCCGCACCGGTGACCCGGCGCTCGGTTCATCCCAGCTCAGCCACGCTCGCGACCACCTGTTCGCGGAGAGCCGGCGGTAACGGGGCGAACCCGGCGTTCGCGGCGGCCTCCTGGCCGGCCTCGCTCGCGGCGTAACCGAGGAAGCTGCGGGCCACCCCGGAGACGGAGCCCCGGCACACCACCTCGTAGGTGACCGAGACGATCGGGTAGGCGCCGCCGGTGACCGTGTGGTCGATCGCCAGGCGCAGGTCGCCGCCGGCACCGGAGACGGTGGCCGCGGCGATCGTCAGGCCGGCCGCGTGGTCGGTGGGATCGGCCCAGCGGCCGTCCGAGGTGCCCACCCGAACCCCGGGAAGATCATTGACCCGGGCGTACGAGGATTCCACGTACCCGATCGCGCCGTCGGTCCCGGCGATCGCGGCCACCACCCGGTGACTGCCACGACGGCCGTCGCCGCCACGAAGTGGCCACGCACTGCCGGTGCCGTGGGTCCAGACCGACGGGGCCGCCACCGCCAGATAGGCGAGGACGTTCGCGGTGGTGCCGGAGTCGTCGGACCGGTGCACCACCCGGATCGCCGTGGCGGGCAGGGCGACGCCCTGATTGTCGGCGGCGACGGCCGGATCGTTCCAGACGGTGATCCGGCCGCTGAGGATCCGGGCGATGGTGTCCGGCCGCAGCCGCAGACTGTCGACTCCGGCGACGTTGTAAGCGAGCGCGATCGGCCCGGCCACCAGCGGCAGATGGACCGCCGGGCCGGTGCCGCAGCGGGCGTCGGCTTTGGCCTGGTCGGCGGTGCTGAGCGGGGTGTCGGTTCCGGCGAAGTCCCCGGTTCCGGTGAGGAACGCCCGCACACCGGCTCCGGAACCGGTGCTCGCGTATTCGACGGTTGCCTCCGGGCAGGCGATCTGATAGGCCTTGATCCAGGCGTTGACGGCGTTCGTCTGCGCCGACGACCCCTGCCCGGTCACCGGCCCGGAGCCGCAGGAGATCCGCACCGGTTCCGGTTCGGGCGCCTGACAGCCCGCCGTCGCGAGCAGCGCCACGACGGCGAGGGCCCGCAGCTTCATCACGGTGTTTCCTTTCGGACGGCGGCCGGGCGCGGCCGGCGCGGAGACGGCACGGCAGCGGAGCGCGGCCGGCGCGGAGACGGCACGGCGGCAGGGCAAGCGGCAGGTACGGCGACGACGCGGCGCTGGGGCGAGTCATCGGTACTCGGCCAGGCGGCGGCGTACGGCCATGGGGATCAGCGCGACGACCACGGTGAGAATCGCGCCCGGCAGCACGGTGGAACCGGTCATGGTGGTCTCCGCGGCGCGGAGCGCCCGAGCGAAGTCCTGCTCGCGCTCGCCGGCGACCTCGGCCACCGACGCGTCGAACCAGGCGAAGTCGAAGGCCGCGTCACCGCGACGGATGCCGGTGAGCAGCCGGGTAGCCTCGTCGGCGCGGCCGGCGTCGGCGAGGTTGAGGATGCGCAGATGGACCCGCTGGTAACCGGCCCAGCGCACGGCCGCTTCCGCCCCGGCGAGACGGGACAGACCGCCCGTGGCCGAGGTGTCGCAGGGGGCCTCGCCGGTCAGGCAGGCGGCTTTCCCGGTGAAGTCGTCGCGGTAGTAGGAAAGGTTGCCGCTGACCAGATATCGCCCGGTGTCGGCGGCCGCGTCGTAACCGAGGGCCCGCAGTTCGGAGAGGGCGAGGTAGGGCCCGAGCCCGTCGTCGCGCCCGTCGGCGAGCTGCCGGGACTGCAGCTGCAGTACCAGGACCGCGGCGGCCAGCAACAGCACACTCAGGCCGGTGGCCACGACCAGAGCCGGGTTCCAGTTGCGCCGGAACCGGCGGGCCATCCAGATCTGCAGCTGGATCAGCAGCCCGACCAGCGCCCCGCCGAGAACGATCACGACGGCGGAACCCGCTGACTCATAGGCGGCTTTCGCCCGGTACGCCGCGTCGAGCCGTCCGGTGCTGGCCTCCCGCAACCGGGCCGCGTCCGGCAGGATCCGCAGGTGCAGCAGGTTGGTGGCCTGGGTCCAGTATCCCAGCGAGTCCGGCGCGGTCAGGGCCTGGCCGACACGCTGCCGGTAGACGGTGAGCCCGTCCATGACGCGGAGCACGACAGCCGGTTCCGCGTCCGTGGTCAGCAGCAGTCGCAGATCATGGTCGACCTGGTAGCCGCGGTCCCGGTAGATGCCGAGCGCGTCGACACGACTGCCGGCCAGTTCGTCGCTGTCGCCGGCCAGCAGGATCCGGGTGACCTGGGCATCCAGGTCACTTAGGGCGAAGTAGAGGTCGGCGGCGGTGGCGGCCTGCGGCGCGGCTTGGAGCCCGATGACCCGGACCTGTTCGCGCACCCCGGCCATCACCAGAGTGAGGGCGAGCAGCAGGGCGGCGGCCGCGCCCGCGGCGAGCACCGCCCACAACCGCAGACGGGCCGGCGTCTCACTCCGGAAAACAGCCTCGACATTGACGGGCACGCCGCCACGGTAAGCCATTACCGCAATTATCAGAAAGCGCGGCCAGCAGTTCTCCGGACGTTAATTCACCGTTCCCTAAACGGCCTTGAGCTGGAAAGACGCCCTCCGAATCGCTTTATCCAAAGATCAGCTGCGCACCCTTTTCCGGGAGCGCGACGGCGCCGCGTCGTGGCGGGGCAGAGCGAGCGGATCGGGCAGGTCGTGGGCGGCGCTGAGCCCGTTCGTCGCGGCGTTCCAGCATACCTTCGCCGACCAGGTCGGCGACCAGCCCGGTGAGCCGGTCGTCCAGTTCCCGGACCGGCGCGCCGCCCATCCGAACAGCTTCCCGGTCGCGGCGAGCAGACCCTCCACCTCGATCGCCCCGGCGTCCTGGACCAGATGCTCCAGCGCCACCCCGCAGCTCGGAGTCGGCGACCTGATCGGCTTTGCGGGCCACCCCCGCCGGCCCGGGTCCGCACCGCCGGCACGATCTGGCCGGGATCACCGAGGAACTCGTCCGCCCAGGTGACCCGGGCCTTCTCGGCCTGCGCCGCGATCTCGGCGTCGATCACGGTCCGGGCCGGCTTGGTGATCCGGGCGATCGACCAGGCCTCACGCATCCGCTGAAGGACGACGCTGACGTGCACCGGCCCCTCGACGGCGGCGATCCGCCGGATCGCGTCGGCGAGGTGGGGGCGGCTCTCCGGGTCGGTGAGGCCGGTTCCGGCAGGCAGCGGGGCCAATTGCGCCTTCTGGTACGGGTGGGCCCACTCGTCCGGCCCGTGGTGCACCTCCATCGCCGCCGCCTCGACCTTCCCGGCCGCTTTCGGTGCCGTCGTCTCCTTGTTCGTCTCCTTCAAGGCCGCCGCCTTCGCCGGAGCCGCATTCTCCTTCGGGGCCGCTGTCTTTCTCGGAGCTGTCGTCTTCTTCGGAGCCGTGCTCTCCTTCGGAGCCGTCGGCGCCTTCGCGGCCGTCGTCTCGCCGGCCGTCGTCTCGGCGACGGTGCTCTTCACCGGCCGGATGGTGCGCGTGGTCCGCGGCCGGGTGCTCTTGCGCGCGGGCCCCGGAGCCTCGACGGGTGCGACGAAGACCGGCTGGACGTCGGGCAGCCCGTAGACGGTTACCGGAGCGTGGAAGTCGGCCTCGGCCCGCACCGCGTCGGCGAGGGCGATCTCCTCGGCCTCAGCCGCGCTTCAGCTGCAGCCCGGGCTGCAGCTTCAGCCCGGGCGATCTCCACGCGGGAGGTCTCGGCGAGAGCCGCCTCCTCCAGGGCCGCCTCAGCGAGCGCGGCCTGCGCAGCCCGTGCCCCTTCGGCCCGGGCGGCTTCGGCCAGTTTCGCCTCGGCCTGAACGGCTTCGGCCCGTTCCGTGGCGGCCCGAACAGCTTCGGCCCGTTCCGTCGCGGCCCGGGCGGCTTCGGCTCGGGCGGTCTCGGCCCTGGCCAGGTCCGCCCGGCTCACCCGCTCGAAGACGGCCGCGGTGACCCGGGGCTCGTCGTCGATGTCGCCGTGGATGAGGTTGCCCGACTCGACGGCGGCACGCGCCACCTCGCCCCGGTTGACCTTCTCGAAGACGGCCGGCCGGACCCGGGTCTCCTCTTCGGCCCGGTTCACCTGCTCGAACACCGCCGCCCGAACCTCCGGCACGGCCCCGGCGGACTCGGCGGGCTCGGTGCGGGACACCCGCTCGAACACCGCGGGCCGTACCCCCGTCTCCTCGGTGAGCATCGGTTCCGCCTCGGCGGGCGGCCCGCTGAACACCTGTTCCGCCTCGGCGGGCGAGTCAGCCACGGCCGGCGGCCCGAACGCCACCGGCAGATCGAACTCGGCCGGCAGATCGAACGCCGCGGGGAAGGCCTGTTCCGCCGCAACCGGTTCGAGGTCGGGGTCGAGGTCCATGGCGCCCGCCCACACCGGTGGGGTCTCCTCCCACGACAGTTCCTCGTCGTGGGCGCCCGGGAAGGCGTGCGACCACTCCCGCGGGGCCATCTCCTGCCGCACGTCCGCGAACCCGGCCAGGTAAGCGTCGGCATCCTCGTCCACATCGGCGAGAGCGTCGGCCAAGGTGTCGGCCGGGTCGTGGGCCAGGCCGTCGACGTGTGCGTCGGCGAGGACCGTCACCGGGGCGTACCCCGCTTCGGTCTCGACGACCAGGACCGGCTCACGTTCCTCGTCCTCGACCTCGCCCTCGATCTCGGCCGGGTCCGGCACGGTGCTGCCGTCCAGTTCGGGCGCCTGCTCGTCGGCCGGGTACCCGGCCAGGGCCGCCTCGATCGCCGCACGCAGCCGCTGTTCCTCGTGTTCGCGGTCGAGGTACCAGGCGGTGCCCCAGATCCGGTGCAGCCGCCAGCCGAGGTCCTGTAGTACCCGTTCGCGCAGCCGGTCCCGGTCCCGGGCGGCGGGCGCCGAGTCGTACGTGGTGCCGTCGCATTCGATGCCGAGCGCGAACGGGGCGTTGCGCCGGGGGACGCCCGCACGGCCAGGTCGATCCGGAACGCGCCGGTGCCGACCCGGGATCGCACCCGATAGCCCC